>CAIKOH010000052.1 GCA_903829075.1 Candidatus Uhrbacteria bacterium | reverse complement strand
TCTGAATGTACGAAGAGGTAACGTTGGTAAACGTAAGCGCATCTTGATTTGGTCGAGCTTGAATGACGGTGCCTACCCCTACGCCCTCAACTGTGATCGAAGAGGTAACGTAGGACGAATCCACAGTAAATCCATTATATGTTCCGGCGGCAAACGAGAGCGTGTCCCCTGAACGCAAGAAATTCGTTGGGTTGAAATCTCCGTCCGTGCTCGTAGCATCGATGGTCGAAAAATCTATCGGTCCCGTTTGATTTACGTGAATAATAGATCTCCGAACGCCGGTCGATGCACCAATGTTATTGACCCCATCAACATCAAGATATGGACTAAATGGGGCAACATCCAGACTTGCCGAACCAAGAACATAGTCTTCGAAGAGATAAGGGGTTGCGAGGATGGAGTGCGGGCCATCAGGGTAGGATGGATGTCTAAAATCGTTATTCACAATATCTTCTGTTGTGGTTGCGAATCGATAGGCTCCGTTGTAGTCACCCGTGATGGTGTAGACATTGGTAGATGAGGTATCCAGCTCTATTCCAGATCGATCAGACACGGCAGGATACGCATTATCAAGCAGATTGTACTCCATGTCGAGCGTAATGGAATCAGTACTGGCACGATGAGAACGATAATCATCAAAAACAATGCCGTCGTTTGGACCCGAACAGCTACCCGCTAAATGAATTGTATTATTTCTTACAGTAAAAGATCCTGTCCAAGGAACATCGAAATGCTGTGTAGGATCAATATAGAGCCCGTTACATAATCCTCCATTTGATGGAGTTTCAATATAATTTCCTGTGATCGTATTCGTCCCGCTTGCGTTTATTTCAACAGCTGTATTGAGACCCGTTGGAGGTGTTGTGGCGTATTGGATCGTATTCGTGGCAAAGGTCTGATTTGAGCCATCGATCTGAATAAGATCTCCTAGTCCTCCTAACCCTGAAACGTAACTAACAAACGTATTATGGATAAACTGATCATTCGTGCTAGATGTATCCGCTTCCAACATATACGCGCTAGGAATAAAACCATAAAAACCTCCTCGACCATAAAAAGTGTTATTTTCAATCAAACCGTTCGTAGAGGTTGCCTGCAAAGCAAGTAAATTGATATTCGTGTTTCCGCTAATAACGAAATTCGTGGCGCCATTTGCGAGCTGAATCGTACTGGTCACGCTATTTGAAAACATATTATTCAAAAGCTGTATACCGGATGGTGGGTTACCGCCTACAGGGCTAGACAAAACGTACACATTTCCAAACGTGCATCCGCTGATCGTGGAGCTGGTTGAAAGATTGATGAAATCACCCCCCGTTGGAACGGGCTGATCAATAACCGGTCCTCCCACACACGTAACCGTCGAACTTACTGTTGGAAATGTAATTGGCCAACTTTCTGATCCCGGATTATAGGAATTTTGAACAGCATAGACCTCGTTCGCAGCACCATCACCCACAAATGCAGCACTGATGGACGTATAGTCACAACCAAGGGCGCAGATCGTTTTTGTGGCTGCCTGTGTTGCAGACATCCACAGGAAGGAGCATGCGAACAGGCTAAGAAGAATCGATAAACGATTGAAGATGCGGGGCATAGGACAATAAAAAGAATCGGTTCGCTAAAAGTATAACACACCACGAACATATATTCATGTGTCCGTAAGAGCGAAAATTCCAGAAAAAATATTAGACGCGCAGCGCTGTCAAGACCCTCACTACTACATACAGACCAAACGTCACACTCGTAATAAAAAAGCTCACCGGATAGGGAATATAAAAAGACGCAATCAACCCAAACCAGGTCGCAAACAACGCGATCACGACAGACACAAGCATGCCGTAAAATGGACGAGTGGTCAGACGTTGAGCGATGGCGGCTGGGGTCACAAGTAGGGAAAAAATAAGCAGCACGCCAACAACCTGAACCGCCACCGAGGTCGCAATCGCCACCAATAACAGAAACAGCGTACCGATCCACACAACGGGCAATCCCTTCGCTTCAGCCGCCTCTTCATCCAATGAACTAAACAAGAGCGGCTGATACATCGCGCTAAACACAATCAATAAAAACACGCTCGCAGCAAGCGTGATCCACACGTCCGTCACACGAATACCAAGAATCTCTCCAAACAATAATGAATACGCTTCCGTAGAATATCCTTTGTACAAATTCATGAACAACACCCCAAGGCCAAGCACGAATGAAAGCACAACACCGATCTGTAGGTCGCGATTCGCCGCGCGTCGACCAAGTAACGCCATGATCACGCCGCTCACACCCGTGCAGGCAAACAATCCGATCAACGGATTCCATCCCAACAACACCGCACCAGCCGCTCCAGTGAATCCCGCGTGCGAAAGCGCGTGCGCCGCAAATGAAGAACGACGCAACACAATAAAATATCCCACCACGCCCGCCACAATCGCAACCAGCGTCCCCGCTTCAAACGCATGCTGCATGAAATCGTAGCTCAAAACAATCTGCAAATTGGCAAACAAAGAAAACATGTTATTCATGATGATGAGTTGATTCTTCCGATCCCACAATCGCGATTCTGCCATGCGAGTCGCGCAACACTTCGATCGGCGTGTCGTATAAATCAGACAGCGTCTGCGAGGTAAGAATCTGCTGTGGATCACCACTTGCAACCCGTCCATTCGCGACATAGAGCACCTGATCAAGCACAGAAAGCAACGGATTGATGTTATGCGCAATCAACAACACCGTAACCCCACGCGCGTGCACGACATCGTGAATAAGCTGTACGAGATTTGATTCGCGGCGAATATCAAGGTTCGCCAATGGTTCATCGAGCAACAGCAGTTCAGGGTTTCCCACCAACGCTTCCGCCAAAAAGATGCGCTGTAATTCCCCCCCGGAAAGCACGCCTAGCGGACGGTCCGCCAACTCTTCAGCGCCCACACTTCTCAGCGCTTCCATGGCCGCTGCTCGATCATGGGTTCCCATCGACCACCCCCAATGCGTTCCGCTCAATCCAAGACGAACCAACTCAAGCGCCTCAATGCGCATGTCGCTATCAATAGGATGACGTTGCGGGACATATCCGATGCGGATGTTCCCGCGTTTCGGAGCTTCACCAAAAATCGTCAACGATCCATGTAACGGCGTACCAAGACCGAGCAACAAACGAAATAACGTAGTTTTCCCCGCACCGTTCGGACCAAGCACGCCCACAAAGGCACCACGCGGAATCGAAAAAGTCGCCTGCTGCCAGACCTTTTTTTCTGTATATCCGCCCGCAAGATCACGAGCCTCAATGATAGAAGGAGAGTTCATGGATTTTTTGCTTGCAATGCCTGCTGTATACGCGCAACCTGTCCACCCATCCACGTTTGAAATGACGCTTCTGGCGGCTGAATAATCTCGCTCACACCTATCACGGGAATTTGCCGCGACAAAGCTAGATTTTTCATAGACTCGGTCAGCGCAGTCACGGTTTGCGTGTTGTATACCAATAGTTTTGCCTGACTCGCTTGCAGCGCCTGCTGAAAAGCAACCACGCTCGATGTAGGCGGATCCGTACCTTCGGCGACCGCCTGCATAAACGCCGGCGGCGATATCAAATTGAGGCCAGCCGCTTGCGCAACATACACAAAAATATCTTCCGTAGAAGCAACCTTCGTTCCTGCGAATCGCTCTTTGATAACCGTAATCCCCTGTTGATACGCGGATAGCGAACCTTGCAACGTTTGGTAATTTTTTTGATAGTCCTGAGTGTTCGCTGGATCAATCGCGATGAGATCGTCTCTCATGCGCCGAATCACCTGATTCACGCTCGCCGGATCGTACCAAAGGTGCGGATTATCACCCGGTTTTTTTCCAAGAAAAGTCGCAACGTTTAGGACGCGTCGCTGTGAATATTGGTCCGCATTCAACACATGATCCGCCCACGCATCATATCCCGCCCCATTTTCCACCACGTACGCCGCCTCCGCAAACGCGCGTGCATCCTGCACGTTGCTCTCGTACTCATGCGGATCCACATTTGGATCAGACACGACGCTCAACACCTGAACATGGTTCCCGCCTATCTGCGATACCAAACTCCCCCACACATTTTCCGCGGCCACGACTTTCAACACGTGTTGCTGAACGACACCACTCGGCTGAATGTATCGTCGACTCAGCGCCCACATTCCCACCCCACATCCAATAATAATCACCCCGATAAAAATCCAAACAAAGGTTTTTCTCGACATAGCCATAAAAACACCATATCACAAACGCAAATCATTTGCAACAAGGATATGTGCGTTCATCCAGAACCATCTCATCCGTCTATCGCTCTATATGCATCAAGGCAGTCGCTTCAATGTTTCATCAATTCTCTCCAACGACCGTTCTCGTCCATATGCAAACAACAGATCAAACGGGCTCGGCGATTGCTTTAAGCCTGACAGCGCTACACGCAACGGCCACAATGTATCCCCATTTTTCCATTCACGTTTCACAATCATCGCTCGCACCTCTCGATCAAGCGAAGAAATTTCATCAAACGCAGAACCATCCAACGAGACAATCAATTCGCGTACCACCTCGAGCCTGGTGCGCACGTCGGACATTGGCTGCTCCTTCCAACGCAACAACTCAAGATCAAACGATAACGTTGGCTGAAACAAGAATGCGATCAAATCCGAAAGCTCATTCAACACCTCGACGCGATCACGTACAATCAAACAGCCGCGCTGCAAAAACGCTTGATCGTCAGATAGGGTCTGAATCCAGGGCAAACAGACGGCAAAAAAC
>CAIKOH010000051.1 GCA_903829075.1 Candidatus Uhrbacteria bacterium | reverse complement strand
CCTGCATCACCACCACCACCAGCAGCAGCAGCAGCAGCAGCAGCAGCAGCAGCAGCAGTAGCAGCAGCAGCAGCAGTAGCAGCAGCAGCAGCAGTAGCAGCAGCAGCGCAGTTTCGGTAGAGATGGCCGCGGGGGACTGCGATGGCAATGGTGAGGGGGCTGCGGAATCGACGATGGACGCTTACCATTGGTTCAATACGTTCTCGGCCATGGCAAAGTTCGATTTCATGACGCGATTTCTCGCCAAAGAAACCACCGGCGCGGTTGCGAGCTGGATCGAGCAGTGCGGGAAGGACGGTGCGGCAGATCTCGCACGAAAGTATTCAAGCAGTTGACGCGACAAATTTTTACATGCATCCAATACACATAACAGTTTGCGAGTGGAAAGGAAACGGAAAGGGAAAAAATACCATATACGTCCATTGGAAACACGTACGTGTGTGAATAGTCAGCATAACTGTTATGAGGCCGCTACATAGGCGGATCGGGACCCTCAAAGCCTAAGAAAAGAGAGAGGAGGACGTCAGGAGGCGGGCAAAAGAACTCAAAACATTCGAAGCAACACGTACAGATTTTGATGTCTTGGTTGCGGGGGTCCTCACGGTCGAATTCCACGTGGATGGCGTTGATGCGGTCCCGGATTTTCTTCCGTTGCCACCACAACAAGTAGTAAGACACCGGGCCCAGTTGCGTCATGACAATTTCCTCGGTTTCCTTTTCCTTTTTCTTCCTCTGTATTTCCCGCTTTTGTGCCTTGCTGATGTGCGTTTTTTTCTTGTACGCATTTTCCTTCTCCGTGATTTCGGCTTTTTTCTTCTCCCACCAGTAGGCACCGAGGGTCTGACGCATGACAGACATTTGGATGCGCTGCACGGGGTAGTACACCTGCGGGTACTCTTTGCACCACGTCTCCAGCTTTGGAAAAGTGACCATCCCCACCGAGTCTTCGAAATGTTCCAAACGGTTGATAGATTCCTTGACGTTGGTGTTCATCTCGTTGGACCACAGCGCCGCCATAAAATGCTTTAGTTCCAAGCAGTCCACCAACCCCGTCTTGTCGCGGTCCAACAAGTAGAACACAATCTTCATTAGGTCCATCGGAGCAAACGTTGAATATGCACAGATCAACTGCACAAACTCACTGAAATTCAACCGACCATTGGCTCCAATGCCCAGCAACGCTAACAACCACGGAAAAAGCCGGTCGCATTCACACCTCAACTGCAACAGTGGCCGTTTTGCCCGAGGTGGAAGATACAGAGGTGCAAATTGAAATGAAAGACATTCGTATCGATACGTTTTGTTCTGGTGGTAAGGGTGGTCAGTCCGTGAATACGACTAAATCGGCTGTGCGTTTGACGCACATTCCAACGGGGATCGTAGTGAGCTGTCAGGATGAGCGTTCGCAGTTGCAGAACCGTGAGCGCGCCATGTCGATTTTGCGTTCGCGTGTGTGGGATGCAGAGCAGGAACGTCAGCGTTCACAACTTGAACAGAATCGTCGTTCGCAGATCGGCAGCGGTGATCGTTCAGAAAAAATTCGCACGTATAATGTCCCGCAGGATCGCGTGACAGACCATCGCATCAAACATTCGTGGCACAACATCGTTGCGTTGTTGGACGGAGATTTGAAAGAGGTGATTGAGGCTGCGAAAGCTGGGCCAAGTGATGGTGAAGAAGAGGATGTGAGCGATGAGGATTAAGGTATTTTTTGGTCTATGCAAGCCATCATCATGGCCGCTGGCCGAGGGACGCGTTTGCGTCCCTGGACGGACACGATTCCGAAACCATTGCTCCCCATCGCAGGACGGGGAACGTTGTTGCGCACGTTTGATGCGCTGCCCTCCGTGATCGACGAAGTGATCGTGGTGGTTGGATATTTGCAGGAACAGATTCGTGTCGAACTTGGAGAGACGTATGCGGGAAAACGTGTCACGTATGTGGTGCAAGATCCGTTGGATGGAACCGGGGGCGCCTTACGTCGTGTCGAATCTTTGGTGCGTGATGAACCCTTTTTTATTTTGAATGGAGACGATCTGTACTCAAGAAAAGATCTCGAAAGCATGTGCAAACACAGCAGAAGCATCCTCGTGTGTCGCAAACAGATTACCTCAAAAAACGATACGTGGAAGGTGAAAGATGGTCACGTGTGTGAGCTGTCAACGAGCCCGGCGGGGTCTGAGGTGTTGGTGAACGCAGGTGCGTACGTGCTAGGTCACGAATGGTTTGAGACAACGCCGGTTCTGGTCCCTGGAAAAACGGATGAGTGGAGTTTGCCGCACGCGATCCCACAGATTCTTTCACGCGTCCCACATATCGCTATTGAAGCAACCTATTGGCAACCCTGCGGAACGCCTGAGGAGGTTCAGGTTGCTGAACGGTTGATTACGTCTTGGCAGTTTTTTTGTCTTGAAGGCCCTTGGTGTCAAAATTTTACACACAAGATGAGCAGGGCGATGAGAGCGCCTGTTTGCATGATTACGTGTGGATGTTGTTTGCGGATTTCGATAAAAATATTGAGCGCGAGGGCGATCGAAAAGAAGATGAGTGCTGCGAGATACAGTCCGCGTACGATTGAGAAGATTGGAATGGATCCAGAGAGCCAGCGATTGGCCGCGAAATAGCGCTCAACCGGCGTCGGACTGACAATTTTTGGTGATTGCCAAGGGATGCTGTCTTGCCAGCTCGATCCATCTTCCATGGTGAGGTTGATCGATGGTGCGATGATGACGCGAAAGAGGTTGTCTGAGGGTTCTGGAACGGTCCAGCTCGCTTGATACAGACTATCTGCGACGCGATGAAGCGGGATGGTATATCCGTTTACAGAGGCGCTGGCCTGCGTCGCCGTTCCATGCACGACGGCCTGAATTTCCAGTTTGGTGCTGTTGCCAGAATTAACGTCCTGCCAGGAGACGAAGGAACGCGAAGCATCATACGGATCCAGGGGTTGCTGTGCGGTCGCGATGGGGTTTTGAACAGGAAATATCGACGAGGTTATCCTTTCCATCAAGACAGGTTTTGATTGGAAGGGATGAATCGGAGCCAGCGGAGGAACGGATGGCGCTGGCGGTGTCGACAGGGCGATCTGTTGGTGTACCGATGGATTTGGATAGGTTGGAGCAGCAGGAATATGCAGAGTGTGGTGTGGAATTGTGGGTGGGGTGGAACTTGCGTCCATGTTATGAAACGGCAGGCCAAAGTGTTCTGCGACAAACACGGTTGGTTGTCCTTGGTAGGTCCCTTCGACTAAGCCGATGCCGATTTCTTGGTAGACGGAGTTCGCGAGATTCGCTTCATGCGTCGGACTTTTCATCCAGGCTTGCATGACATCCGGGGCGTTTGAGAAGCCCATGGCCAGATTTTCACCTGCTTCTGAATAGTCGTAGCCCGCGAGATTCAGAAAATATTCCAGTGTGTGCCCATTTGGACCGGTGTGACTAAAATACTGTCGCGTATCCATGTCGGTCGCACGCGCGTAGGAGGAGTGTTCGAGCGGGGTGACGTCTTTGAGTGCTGCAAGCCCGTTTTCTTGGCGCATCTGGTTCGTGAGCGCGATCAGTTCTCTGCCCTGTTGAAGCAGTACATCAGGTGCAAGAAAGGCCTGCGCCGGAATAGAAATGGCGAACAGGAAAACGAGTACTTTTAGCACAATAAAAAAAATACTGGAAGCGATTGCGTGTTTGGTGTGCAGTACGTGCGGATGGTAATGGTTGGCACGATGCGGGATGAAATATTTTTTGAGCGTTCGCTTCAATTTGCGACGCCAGGTTGGAATGGGCATACACCTCTCGGGCGAAGATGTGTACAGCATAGCATATAAGCTCGGGCAGAGCCTACGACAAAAGAGCGTTGATTGTTCAAAAAAACACAGATCTTTGAAGATCCGTGTTTTTTGTTTGTCCTGTTTTGGACGATGCAGTTGTTAGGAATGGTGCGCCAGATACGCGGCGACTGCTGCGCGTGTGTGTGTTCCAAAGATGTCGGTGATGACCCAGCCGCGTGGCAGAAGGCCGAGAGCTTTCAGATCGTGCTGCAAACGGCGGACGTTCGGGTTCACGTTACCGAAGTGCAAGGAAGAGATTAGGCCAGAAATATCTTGCGGGTTCGCATCCACGTAATGGTCGGCGGCGTTACGCGTCGCTGTTCCGTAGAAGGTGGAGGTGTGCCAACCGCTTGGCAAGAAACCGAGACGGATCAATTCGCTTTGCAATTTTGTGACGTCAGCGGAGCGTGATCCGACGT
>CAIKOH010000050.1 GCA_903829075.1 Candidatus Uhrbacteria bacterium | reverse complement strand
GATATAAGATCAAAGAATTATAGCGATTTTGTAAATTTAATAAACACGCATGGTATTAATTTTGTTTATTTTGATAACAATCAGAACTGGGCTCAGTGGAACTACATTTATAAAAATGATATAAATGTACCTTCATCAGAAGATTATTCAGGGTTGGAAGCATATCTGAATCGATATCCCCATGCTTCTTTTGGGAATATATCAATTCACTCAACTCAACCGGCGAATGAAATGATCAGAGTCTTCGATAAGAATTTTAAGAGAGTTTCTGATTCTGATTATAGATATGTAAAATTATCACCGGTTCATTTTCAAGTTTTTTTTAATAATTCAAAGGATTTTAATAAGAACGCACCCTTTAATCTTAATTTAAATCAGTCTTATGACAATGGTTGGGTAGCGACCGAGGGGGGGTGCTAACTTAAAGCACGATGTCTATCAAAATTTTTCTAACGTTTGGTTAATTTCAAACTCGAATGGGTCTCCTGTGCGAATCGATTTATATTTTCGACCGCAATCATACTTTTATATTGGATTATTTTTATCTTTTACAACTTTTTTATTGCTCTGTGTTTCTTATTGTTTGAAAAAATCCGCTCCTGTCTCTAGCTTTAGTATCTCGAATCCAGTTAGGGAGCGTCCGAATAGCCTATAGTCTTTGATCATAACGTACTCGGTAAGATCATCTTCCGAGTTTGGGATTGAGGTTTCACCAGGAGAGCCGCCTTTGGTAGTGCTAGTGATTTCGGTTGACGAGAGTTTTTGTCCGTCAATATAGATACTGATTTTGTTTTCATCCTTGTTCAGTATGATCTGATGCCACTCATTATTTGCATATATTGTTGCTGCGGACTTATAAATCAGCTTGCTTCCATCTTTGTCCTCATACCAAACGAATAGCGCGCCAGTCTTTCCCTCAAGATTCACATCGAATCGACTCGTTCCAGGATTGAGAAGGGTGGAGTTATATTCAGGAATTCTTGGTATTTTAAAAGAAAAGGTATATGAGCCTGCTCTGTTCTGTGAAAAGTCATAATTATTTTGCCATTGAAGGATATTTTTCTGGCCAGACAGAATTAGACAATTGAAACAAGAGGAGCTCACGTTTAATTTAGGATTATTTATAAACATTAAATTAGATTTGGATTGAGAGAGCCAATACGTCATTAGAGAATCGGCTGATGCCCAAAGATTTGCGTCATTTCCAGTTTCATATCTAATTGAATCCAAAATATTGTCACTATGTGTATTTGAGAGGAGATATCTTCTGCTATCCATGGTAGCCGTCAGTGTATAAAGCGCATTCGTTGTCGTCGCGGCGTTGGTCACGAATGCATAGTAATTTAGGGTTGTTTGATTATTTATTGGGTCGATGGACAACTGGATTAATCCGCTGTTTTTTATTTTCTTAAAATTCACCGGTATCCACCCCTTCCCATCCGCATTCTGCAATTTTGTCGCCGTCACGCAATGATATTTCCATCCTTCTGCTAATGATGGCAGATCAAGATCCTTGCAGGTTGAATCATTCGATGGAACCGAGATGTAGACCGTATTGTTTTCTCCAAGTTTCGTGGTACTACTGGTCGCAAGAATACTTTTGATCTCTGTATTCAACGTATCTAAATCACTGATGCGCTGCTTGTCGAGCTTTTCAAGTGCACGTTCCTTCAAATACGGCTGTCCATATTGAATGAAAAGCGAAATACCTATGCCGATCACACCCAACGCGATCAGGGTTTTGAGCACGGTGTCTTTTTTTGGAATTGGCAGCATAGCTTTACAAATTGGCTTATTTGTAGCATAGATAGGGCTGCATGAACAGAGCGTGGGCTTTTGCCACAAGGAAACGATATGAATCATTGCTCGCGATTGTCGTTGGCATTTTTTTGGTTGTTCAGCGTGTTCATTCTTCCTTCGCGTATCTCAGTTGGTTTCTTTTGCTCGTTGTCCTGTATATCTACGATTTAAAGATCATCAGCGATTCATTACAGAAAGTTCTCTCACTAAGCAAGCGATTTTATTTAGAGCTTATTTTATTGCTTGTATTGGTCATCTCGCTCGCTCTGTGGGGATTTCCTGCGATGAGTGCGAGCCTCCTGTCACTGGGGTATTTGGCGCTCGTGTTGAGTCTTCATGAGAATTATTTAAAGCAAAGCATTCGAAAGGGGATTGAGGATATTCGATATCAGCCCTTGTTCGGTTTGTTGATTGTGGTAGGAGCGATACTGTTTTTCATTTGGAACTCGAATGTCTTGTCGCTCTTATTCCTTGTTGTATTTTTTGCGTTTCTATTCTATCAATGGGATAGCCGAATCATCGCCGCGTGTGCGCTTGTTTCGCTTTCAGCCTGTCCGTTCCTCCTCTTCCTTCATCAAGACGCATTTGCCGAGATCGCGGCGGAATATGCCTACTTCTTCCTCGTCATGACCGTCATTCTCCAAATCATCGAGTATAGACGTCATCCAGAGATGTTTACGGATGATAAGTCGCTTTGACAAAGAATAAAGATCATGACATGATGTTGTAATACATTGTATTACACACACGACCCATTCATCCTATGCGTGAAGTTATAAACATCTCTTTGCCGAGTCCTATGGTAAAGACGATCAAGAAAGCTGTGAAAGACGGAAATTACATAAGTACCAGCGAATTTTTTCGCGATCTATTTCGTGTCTGGCAGGCAACTCAGTTAGTGAATGAGCTGGAGGCCAGTCGAGACGAGATCAGAACCGGGAAAGGAAAAAAGCTCAAATCGTTACGAGATTTACGATAGCTTTTTATGGAGATCGTCTATACTTCGAAATTCGCACGGGAGTATAAGAAGCTTCCGGATGAGGTGAAAGACATTGCTGAAAAAAGCGAAGCTCTATTTCGTAAGAATCCATTCGACCTAAAGTTAAAAACGCATAAGCTCAAAGGAAGTCTTGAAGGATTCTTCTCTTTCTCGATTGGATACAAATATAGAATTATTTTTGAGTTTTCAAAAAGCAAGAAGAGGGTTTATTTCCATTCCGTTGGCGATCATGACGTCTATCAATAAAAAATTTGCCATTTTTTTTCTTCCACTGCTATCGGTGGTGGTTTTCTTATGGCGCCTGCTCCTTCCTGGTTATGTCTTATCGTTGGACCTCGTCTTCACCCCGCATATTCTCCCGCCGCATCTCAATCCTGGTGATTTCTTGAATACGTGGGTGATCTATTGGCCGATGTATTGGGTGAGTCTTGTGCTGCCGGGTTGGATTGTGGAAAAGGGGATGTTGATTGGATTATTTTTTGCTCTTCCGGTTCTCGCATATCACTGCATCTTGCCACGAACATCGTCGAAACAGGCTCGGATCTGGGCAGCGTTGTTGTATACGATGAATCCATTCGTCTATACGCGTTTTCTGGCTGGTCAGTGGCTGATTTTGTTGGCGTACGCCTGTTTGCCGTTGGTGTTGTATTTTTCTTTCCAGACTCAAGAACGTGATTTGAACGTTCGTCGCTCTTTTTTTCTTGCTCTTAGCATCGCTGCGGTCTTTGCCTGTTCGTTGCATCTTGGGGTGATGGCGCTGTGCGTCTGGTTGTTCGTATCTCTTGGTACGATGCCATTCCGTTCTGCGCGTGCATGGATGTTGAATGCGTTTACAGCAGTGATGCTGTTCGTCATGACGGCATATTGGACGGTTCCCGCGTTCATTCATCGCGGTTCATCAATCTTGCAAGCGTTTGGTGCGCAGAATCTTCAAGCCTTTCACACGGCGAGCGATCCTGTATTGGGAACGATCGGCAATGTACTCGCCCTATATGGATTTTGGGGTGAACACGAACCGTGGGCCACCCAATTCATTTGGGTGAAATCGTTTCCTGTGGTGTGGGCGATCGCAGGGATCGGTCTTGCGAGTTTTATTGCGTATGGAATTTTCCCCTCTTGGAGACGTGATCGTCGTTTGACGGGTTCACTGATTATGTTGACCTGTCTCGCGTTGATTTTTTCTTGCGGAATCGGAAATTCACCCTTTTTTGGAATCAATCAGTGGATTTTTACACACGTATCTTTTTGGCGTGGATTTCGTGATAGTCAGAAGTGGAGTGCGGTTATCGCATTGGTCTATGCGTATTTCGGTGGATTAGGTGTGGATGGATTGTGGAAGAAGGTCGCCGCAGACCGATTGGTTTTTCTTGTCACGTCTTTTTTCGTCCTGCTCTACACCTTTCCCATGTTGTTTGGTTTTTGGAATCAGCTGAAGCCGGTCTGGTATCCATCCTCATGGACCGAAGTGAATCGTGTGTTGCAGATAGATCCGCAGTGCAAAGCGATCTTCCTTCCTTGGCACATGTTTTATGCCTCAACATTCGCGCACGGCGTGTTGATTGCAAATCCGGCTCGTCCTTTTTTTCAGTGTCAGATCGTTGAAAGTCAGAACGTTGAATTGAACGGTATTCATACGCAAAGCGCGATCAACCCCGCCTATGATGCGATTGACGGGGCGGTAACGGGAAGTGATGGTTGGTTGCCTGAGCAGGAGATTGAGGTTTTAAGACAGGCGGGTATCCATTATGCGATTGATACGCATGACATGACAGCAGCTGATCCATTTATCTATTCTTTTCTGAAAATAGGAGGGATTCAGGTGCAACGTTTTGGAGAGATAAGGCTCTATCGATTCTAAGTGACGTGTAGTGGCGCCGGAATTTTGTTAAGCATCCCCTTGACATATTGTCTTGTGGCGCATACCCTGTGTTTCACAGGAGGAGATTCCATGAGTGACGACCAAGGTCGTGGGCGAAGCCCCACGTTACGAGGCATGGGTGACAACCCCCAGGCACCGCCGAGAGCGATCGAAGTGGTTCCGATGATCAACCCCCCGCCGAGCGCCATCAGTCCGCCCGCCGACGGAACCGTGACTGCGTCGCGACTTCCTGTGGCCTCGCAGCCGAGTTCGCGCAGGATCACGATGAAAGAGGCTGTGCAGCAGTGGCGCAATCCTCGTGCGGTCCTGAGGAGGCTGTCGCAGCCCTTCCCTGCCAGCAGGCTCCCGACCACCAAGCTCCCCAGCAGGTTCACGCTGTGGTTCCTCTCGACCTGGATGGGCAAGCTGTATCTCGCACTCCGTGATCTCGGTCCGCGGCACGGCGAGTAGCCCTTCGGCGCGTCGACCATCCAGCAGAAGAATGTTTCTCAAGCCCTCGCGAGGTCTCTCGCGAGGGTATTCTTTTTGAGCAACTATTTTTGTTGGCGATTATGTTTCTGAGGTGATCGCCCAATGAGACACCTCGACCTCAAACGGAGCAGGAAGAATGATCAGAGCGGGCGCACCCTGTGTTCGGTCTACAAAAAATGTGACGTTGATGTCCGCCGTTGGATGCGTAGGAGGGACTTTGGTCTGTTGAGTGATTCCAGGACCAGCCGTTCCTTGAAAACGGAGGGTTACGTGCGCGGTTTGTTGATCATCGTGTGTCACTACGATGTTTGAAAATTGTGGTTGCAAAACATATGGTCCCGTTGGATACACCGTCGGGTCTTGCAGCTCCTGTGAGATATGAAATAGGCGTTGAACGAATGATGGATTGGTCTGCGCGTACGCTTTTACCGTATCGATAGCTTGTTGATCCCAATCTTGAGATCGTTGCAGGTCCGTGATCGTTTCAGCGGCGTTTATTCCGGTCCACAAAAGCAGGTATTGTCCGATGTTCGTTGAAAAAAGGAACAAGCTCATCAAAAAAAGAACTAAAACACAGATGACGATGCCGCGATGAAGTGAACGCATGTCAAAAGTATAGCAGATGCTGAGGTGTCTGTTGACGGATGTTGATGCGATAACCTGGACTTTGTTGGTGTTTTGCTTCATACTAGGAGCAACTGCTCGTTTCAGAGCACCTCTCTCTTTTTCGTATGAACCAGACCTCTCTTCAAACAACAGCTCGCTGGTCTTTCTGGATTGGCGCCGCGCTCGTGATTTTATCTCATCTCTACATGCTGATGATCGGTCTACCTGTCTCGCAAATGATGGGCCATGCCTTTTTGAACCTGGTAGCTGTTGTGTTGATGATTTTTGGATGGATGAAGAGATAAGAGGAGAAAAGAAAAAACGGCACCGAGGTGCCGTTTTTTTATTCCCCAATATCGAGAGATTTTGTTGGTTCCAGGATTGCCCGTGGATTCGTTTTCCAGATGTCGGACACGTCAGCGTACAGTTCGAGTTCATTTCCATCAGGGTCAAGAATATAGAGACTATGTGTGACCGTGTGGTCCGCGGTGCCGACAATAGGAACGCCCAGACGTTCGAGCTCTGTGAGCGCCTGTATCAGATCTTCGTGAGTGTCGCCGATCTTGAATCCGATGTGATAGAGGCCTGGCTCAGCTCGTTGATGTTGTCGTGGCTGTCCGCCGACTTCGAGCAAGAGAAGCTCATGATGCGTTCGCCCTGAAGAGAATGCTGCCGCGCCAGCGACACGCTGAATCTCTGAAAATCCAAGTACATCGCGATAAAAATTTGCCGAGCGTTCAAGGTTGCTGACGTACAGCACGACATGGCCAAGTTCTTTGATGTGCATAGAATTAGTTTGAGAAGTTCATGGGGACTTCGATGAGTAAAAGCGAGGAGGGTTCGATGACGGTTCCATCGATCACGAGCTCATCTTGCAGAGCGATTGCATCGCCCGTTTCGATCGTCTGTCCGTGCATCTGAATCTTTCCTTTGATGACAAACAGGAATGCGCCGTACGTTTGATCGTGGAGTGAGGCGTGAAATGGACGGCCAGCCTCAAAATTTCCAAGCGAGAACCACGCATTTTGATGAATCAGCAGAGTTTTTGGTGATGGAATTGGTGACACGACCTCATGAAAGGCGTTTCGTGTCAGTTGATCCTTGACGTTGAGTTGAGCGTAGCGCGTAGGAAGTCCTCGCGTGTTTGGAACGATCCAAATTTGAAGCAGGTGAACGGGTTCAGTCGTTGAGGCGTTGTGCTCGCTATGCATTAATCCTGTTCCCGCCGACATGATCTGCACCTCGCCGGTCTGAATGATAGAGCTGTTGCCCATGCTGTCCCCGTGTCGCAGAGAACCAGAGAGGGGGATAGTCACGATTTCCATGTTGTCGTGATAATGCTCGCCGAATCCAGCTCCTGCTTGGATCGTGTCTTCGTTGAGAACGAGCAGCGTGCCAAAATTCATGCGCTTTTCGTTAACATAGTGTGCAAAACTAAACGAATGCGCGGTTTTGAGCCAACCATGATCAAGATGCCCGCGTTCGCGGTTAGGATGGAGTTCGAAGGACATAGATTTTTATTGTACCGTAACCGATCAGGCTTGTGTTAAAAAATCTTCAACATGTTTTGAGCCAAAGCCATTGCAGCAAGTGATGGTCCATCGTGCAAGGATCCGTCTGCGACCATCTGCCAAAATTCTTGAAGAGTGACGGCCTTGCATTGCATGCCTTCTTCGCCCGCTTCAAGATGATGTTCCGTAGAAGTTAGTCCTGTCGCGAGAAATACTTTACATTCTTGATCAAAACAACCCGTTGCAACCCAAAACGATCCAACCTCTTTTATCTCTTTGGCGAGTAAACCGGCCTCTTCGCGCAATTCTTCTTGAGCTGTCTCTTGAATATCGGTGTGCTCAAAGTGGCCCGAAGGGAATTCCCAAGAAAAACAGTCGACCGTATAGCGATACTGACCAACAACGGTCAATCGTTCGCCATCCCAAGGGATGATGAGTGCGAAAGGATGCTTGTGTACGACGCCGTAGGTTAGAAGTTTTCCTGTTTCGGTTTCAACCTGATCTTCGGTGATCCACATCCAATGGTTTCGATACATCTCCTTCGAAGAAAGTTGTTTCCATGGCATATGTTTGAAATCAATTTGTGGCAATGATTCTTGTGATACAAGAAATCAGCTCCACTTCTGAACCATAGCTTAGAAACGTCTCACAAACAATTCGTAGCGCACTTGAAGGTGCGCTTCCTGTTTTATGGATGCAGACGATGTGTTTTTTAAGATCATTCGCCCATCCGAGTTCGATGCCAAGACCCGTTGATGGGTAGGACGCTTCGGCCATCACAAGATCGCAGGTCGACAACACGTTTTTTGAATCGACGAGCTGTCCATTGTGCGGAAAGATGAACGTGTGGTTTTTATTGCTACAGTTTTTTTGAATCGGTTCGTAGAGCTCTGTTTTGAAATCATAGCCGGATGAATGAGCGAGATAGATATCCATAACCTTATGCCTCCGTCCTCAGCGTCCCTAGATCAAGCGTCTCATCAAATCGAATCTGACTTACAAATTCTTCCGCGTGACTCACTAATATCATGGCGCCTTGATATTCATTTAACGCTTGCGCGATGACCGGTAGATGGCGAAAGTTGATGTGGTTGGTGGGTTCGTCGAGAATCAGAAGTCCTGGTTTCTGCAAGACAAAGCGCGCGAAGCAGAGAAGTCCCTTTTGTCCTTCAGAGAGCGAGCCGACCTTATTTTTCAATAAATTTGAGGTAAGGAGAAATTGCGAGGCGACGGCGCGAAGTTTTTCGTTGAGCGGCGCTTCCATCACGGCAAGCAACGTGTCGTAGGCGGTTTTATCAAAATCCAAGTCAGAAAAATCTTGGCGATAGTAGCCGACGCGCACGCCTTCGGTGATGACGGCGCCTGGGTCGTTGTTGTCGGCGAGCGTGCGTAGGAGTGTGCTTTTGCCGATGCCGTTTGGTCCAGACACGATCAGGTGACGACCGCGGCGCAGCACGAGCTCGATTTGGGCGCGATGTGGTTCGTAGTTTTTAATAACCTTAAGCGAGGTGAGTTTGACGATGGGTTGATCAAATTCCTGCGCAGGAATTTCAAATTCGCGGATCGTTTTGTCATCCTGGCGCACGTCAACCATCTCTTCTTCCGCGGTTTCAATTTGATCGCGCAGCTTGCTCGCGAGTTTGCGCATTTTTCCTCCTTTGTTGGCAAAAAAGTTCACCTTGTCCTTGCGATCCTGGATATCTTTGAGTAAACGCGCGTTTTGCATGCGTTCGCGTTCAAGACGCGCGGCGATTTCTTCCACCACGTTTAAATAGTTGCCGACATATTGTTCGACCTTATGCGTGAAGATGTCGAGATGTAACACGCCTTCGGTAAACGCGTTCAAAAAATCCGCATCATGCGAAATGACGAGCACGGTTTTCGGATACATCATCAAAAATCCGGTGAGATGTTCGATGCCGGCTTTGTCGAGATTATTGGTTGGCTCGTCGAGTAGCAAAATGTCCGGATTTTGGATCAAGGCGTACGCCAGCAAGAGACGAGCCTGCTGACCACCAGAAAATTCACTCAATTTTTTATCCAGCGGAGCCACCAGATTCACGATTTCCAAGACATCGGCGATGCGTTTATCAAGATTGTAGGTTTTTTCCGTGAATGCTTTCTCAAAATATTCACGCACAGTCTCGCTCAGCCGTTCACGTGGAATGACCTGGAGCGATGTGGCGATGGTGGCACCTTTTTGAAGGTGGACACCCCCTTCGATGGGTTTGAGGTCGCCGGTGATCAGTTTAAGGATGGTACTTTTGCCAGCACCATTTTGTCCCATGATGGTAACCTTGGCGTTTTCACGTACGGAAAAGCTCGCTTCATCGAGCGTGAGATGGTCTTCATCGTAGCCAAAGGTGACATCGCTGAAGCGGATAATGACGTTGCCGTGGTCCATAGAAAAGTACCTCATTAAAGCAGGGAATGCCCAGAATAGCAAGGAACAAAGCCCATTTTAACGTATGCTCTTGACATTTTCGAGAAGATCTGCTATCATGAATACATAAAATTGCGTTGTTTTGAAGCCTCGTCGAATTCATAAATATACCGAAGTTGCAATTTTACTCATAAACTTTAAACATATACATACTATGTCTACAGGTATCATCAAGAAGCTTACCGATCGTGGTTTTGGTTTTATTGGCGTTGAAGGTCAGGAAAAAGATTTGTTTTTTCACAGCCGTTCGTTGGTCGACGTGATCTTCGAAGATTTGCGCGAAGGTGACAAGGTCTCCTTTGACGTCGAACAGGGCGAAAAGGGCCCAGCCGCGATTAACGTCAAACGCGTTCAATAAACTCGTTTGCTGAATCACAGCCAAAAAAGATCTCCGCAAGGAGGTCTTTTTGTTTGTATCGTAATCAGATATCTTTTACGGTTGAATCGTGATGTCCTGCGCGTTTGAATTGCTGGTGTTGCCGTTGCGATCGACCATCTGACCGTAGAGAACAACGGTCGATCCTATGGAATAATTTCCTCCATAGATGCTCGCCGAACAGCTCGCGGAGGATGGGGTGTTGGTCAGTGTGCAGGATTGGATCAAGATTCCATTCGCGAACATGTTCAAGGTTGAAACGCCGTTGGTATCTGCGCCTGAGATGACGATGTTCGTGGTTTGTCCGCTGGAAAGCGTGGACGCGTAGGGCGAGAGGGAAATTGAAACCGTTGGATTGCCATTTGAGTCGGAGTTTTGGTAGTAGTTATAGGGATAGCTGTAGGAATAGGGATTGTTGTTGTAATTCGTCGGGTTGTATCCGTTCATGGATTGGATGACGTTGATGGCGTTCACGGTCACACCGGTGTTTCCATTATTGGTGACACCGGTCGCGCCAATGATCGTCCCTACGGTAAGGTCACTGATCGAATCAGACTGACCGTTCTTGGTGACGGTCAGATTGTTTCCGAAATAGATTGTTTGGTTTCCTGATTGCGAATTTTGAATGACAACCGAGCCGTAGTTGACGGCGGTGATCGTTCCGGTCACGTAGGTCGATGTTCTCGACGTATCCTGCAGGCGCGTGATATTGGTGATGCTGTTTGATTGGATGGTTCCATAGACGGTTAAGCTGTCGCCCGTTTGGACGCTCGTAACCGGCAAGGAATTTCCAGACGCATCAGTCAAGGTCACGACGCTCGCATCAAGCGTGTAGTTCATTCCATTTTGGGCGTACATGGTAATGCTTGAACCAGAGATGCTCGACACAGTCCCGGTGATGGAGCTCAGCGTGTTTGTGTACGGATATACAGAGCCGTTCGAGTTATAGTTATATGGGTACGATGGCTGTGGATAGCTTTGCGTATAAGAATTCTGATACGTGTAGGGCTGCGGTGTGTAACGCGATTTTCCACGCCACAGTCGCCGACGCGCCTCCGTTCGAAAGGATGGCCGTTGGTTCATGCGATGCATGGAAAGCGTGGCAGCAGACACCGGGCTAGCGCTCAACGCCGTACACGCAACAGATAGACCCCCCACCAGTCCCAATACGAGGAGGGTGAGGAAGTTTTTTTGTCTGATCATAGAGAAAATAGTAGATGAGTAAGGGTTTTTGTAGTCCTTATCTTTGTTATACTACACAAGTTCCCATGAAGAAAGGATAAAAAACATTCATAAAAATTCTGTCTTGTAAATCTATTTTTTACACTTCTTGACCTTTGTTATGGCATGGAGTATCTTCGAATTCCCATGAGGTTATGCATGGGGAGCTGAATACTCAGGAACGTGAGGAAGAGGAGAGGCGAGGATGCCGCGAGAACGAGTCAGGGTGCCGAAGCGCGATCGAGTGCGTACCTTCGGTCAGTTCGAGAATGGGGAAAGGGGTCGGAATGGTGGGGGGAGGGCCAGACGGTCCCTGGTGGATGAGTACGTCGTGCTTTTTGCGGAGAAGCACGATCTTGCTGAGAGCGTGACCGTCGATCCCCTCAGGCGTCCTTTCTAGAGCTTCTCGCTGTTTGTACTGCCCGCCGACATGTCCTGTGTTGGCGGGCCTTTCGTTATTAAAAATAGGTTTGGATTAAGTGTTCTGCGAATTGTTGACAGTGTCCTACGGTTTCGTAATTTAAAATACTGCCAGCATAAAATGTGGAGCGCTCACCTTGCAGGGCCTGGAGTTTGGAATAAAATCCATTCGCCAAGCTTTCTGAGGACACGTACTGTGTGACCTGGCGCTTTTGGAGCAATCATGATGACATCCAAATCAGCGCGTGGTTG
>CAIKOH010000049.1 GCA_903829075.1 Candidatus Uhrbacteria bacterium | reverse complement strand
TCGCGAAATCGTATCAAGAGCGCAAGCAGGTTGCGAATGTGATGGATTTTGATGATCTGCTGACAAATCTCGCACGTTTACTTGATGATGAGGCGATGGGAACGGCTATTTCTTCGCGTTTTCAAGCGGTGTTGGTGGATGAGTACCAGGATACGAATGCGATTCAGGCGCGCCTCGTCAAAGGATTTTCTCGGGTGCATAAACAGGTGCTCGTCGTCGGCGATGATGCTCAATCAATTTACGCGTTTCGTGGTGCAGATGTGGAAAATATTTTGTCCTTTCCAAAAACCTGGCCAGACGCGAAGATGCTGAAGTTGACCACGAATTATCGGTCTACGCCGCAAATCTTGGAACTCGCGAATGAATCGTTGGAGCACAACCAGAATCAGTTTGAAAAACATCTGGTCTCGGTGCGTGAAGCGGGCGATAAACCGAAATTCGTGTCCTGCGCATCAGCTGCGCAGGAGGCGCAGTATATCGCTGAACAGATGCTGGTCCTGCGTTCAGAGGGAACGGCTTTGCGCAACATGGCGGTGCTGTTTCGTTCAAGTGCGCATTCGCAGTTGTTGGAGTTTGAGTTGATGAAGCGTAATATCCCGTACGAATATCGTGGTGGTCAAAAGTTTTTTGAACGCGCACACATCAAGGACGTGTTAGCGTTTTTGCGTGTGCGAGCGAATACGCATGATGAGGTTGCGTGGTTACGCGTCTTGAATTTACAACCAGGGATTGGTGCGTCAACGGCTGCGAATCTCGTCGCTCAGGTAAAACGGTACGACACGTTGGCGGAAGCCTTGAATTCAGATCAGATCTGTTCGTTGAGTGCGCGGGCGAAGACGGGATTTCAGCAGCTGACGCGAATGGCGAGCGGATTAATCGAAGGGGATGCTGGTCCTGCCGTGTTGATCCGTGCGGTCATAGATTCGCCGTACCAAGAATATTTAGAGAAAGAATATCCGAACTGGAAAGAACGCGTGGAAGATCTGGAACAGCTTGCCCTGTTTGCGGAAAGTTATGATCAGCTGCCAACTTTTTTGTCAGATATTTCTTTGTATGATGAAGCGCTTGCGTTGCGCGAAGGGGCAACGCGGCCGGATGACGAACGTGTCGTGCTTTCAACAATTCATCAAGCCAAGGGTCTTGAGTGGGACACGGTGTTTATCATGCATCTCGCGGACAACGCCTTTCCGAACCGTCGCGCGCTTGCGGAAGAGGGTGGTATGGAAGAGGAGCGTCGATTGTTTTACGTGGCGGTCACGCGTGCACAGCGTCGGTTATTTTTGACCTATCCAATCACGCTTGGTCATGATGCCTTCGCGTTCAATCAGCCGAGTACGTTTATCGACGAGGTATCATCACGATTATTTGAACGCGTCCAAATTGTTGCGCCGCATAAACGTTCGGCGAGGTGGGGATCGTCCGGTGAGGAGAGTTCGTGGGATGAACCAACGGTCGAGGTCGACGGGATAGGTGAACGGCGGCTCGCGTCATCCTCGGCGACGGTTTGGAAACCATCAGCTATCATGCCAGGAAAAATTCCCCCGAATCAGACGTTCAATGACGAGTCTGAGGACCTGCCGTTTTAAGAAAAACGACCGTTAACCTCTTGCTCTGGAAAGGTTTTTCATTTTGCGCTAAGGTTCTGGAACTATGTCGTTTGCGTGCGTACGCGGCCCTGGACACCCGGATCGGGTGTGCGACCTGGTTGCCGCGTCCATTGTGGAAGAGTACCTGCGTCGTGATCCGACTTCGCGTGCGAATATTCGCGTGTGTGGCGGTCACGAGGTGTTGTTTGTGGCGGGTGAAGTTTCCTCCACCGCGGATTTTGATGTTTCTGCGGTAGCGAGGCGTGTCCTTGGAGCAAACGGGGTGAGTTCTCAGGTAGAGCCATTTGTCGCGATTGAGCCAATGGGAAGCTCATGGACGCAGGCGCTCGGCACGCGTTCCGCGGAAGCGGTCACGGGGTATGCATGCCTGGAGACGCCTGAACGTGTTCCAAAATCCGTGGCGATTGCGCGCGATGTTGCGCGTGCGATCGAGCGCGTGCGTACGCTGGACGCGGAATGGTTTTGGCTGGGAGCTGATTATGAGGTCACGGTCGACGATCAGGGAAAGGTGCCGCTCGTGATCGTGCGTGCGGAACAGGTAGAAGCAAAAAAATTGAATGAGGTGCGTGAAGCATTGACGAAGCTTGTGCGTGAATGCGTTTCAGATGCTGAAATTCGTATCAATCCAGCGGGCGAGGAAACGCAATCAGGCTTTGCCAAACGCATGGGTTCATCGGGTCGTGCGCCGTCTGCGGTTGAGTATGGCTCAGGTCTTCCATCGAACGCGTCAGGTGCAGGGCTTCATGTAGTGCACCCGTTGAATGCAGGAGCTTGGCTTGCACGTTCGATCGCACGACGTCTTGTGCACGAAGGGCATGGACGCGCGATTTTGTTGCAATTAACCTGGTTGCCGCTTGAGACGCGACCTTTTTTCATTCACGCACGCAATGAACGTGGACAGAATGTGAGCGATAAGATTGATCAAGCATTGACGGATCTGACAAAGCTTCCCAGCGAATGGCTGGCGCCGCAGTTATTGACGAACGTTTTACGTTATCCGTTTGATGCGGCGACAGCCTTGCCATGGGAGAGCGAATAACATAGGAACCATCGCACGTTTATGCTATCATGCAATTATCTATGAAATTCATTCATCTGTTTAGTGTCAGCGCCGTTTTGTCTCTGGTTCTTGTGGGTGCGGGTTGCTCCTCTTCATCAACGCCAACATCGCCGGATCTCACGTCTCCGTCAAATGGTGCGGCGACCGTGTCATCTACGACCCCATTGAATCAACTTACAACATCGACAGATCAAATTTCGGCTCCAACTCCTTCCAATCAACCCGTTACCTCTACAGATCAGTCAGCGACATCATCTGTATCAACAACAACGCAAAATACTACCCCTCCTTCTATGACACAGTCCCTTGCATTTCCAGGTCAACGTCCAGCCGCAGAGCTTGATAAGAAGGTTCGCGTTCACACCACGCTAGGAGATATCGTCATCCAAGTGGATCCTGGACAGGGGCCAAACGCCGCTTCGAATTTCGTGTATCTCGTTCAGCATTCGTTCTATGACGGAACGATTTTTCATCGCGTCATTCCAGGCTTCATGATTCAGGGTGGCGATCCAACAGGTACGGGAACAGGCGGGCCAGGTTATCAGTTTAATGATGATGCGGTGAACGTGCCTTACACCGATGGCATCGTTGCCATGGCGAACGCAGGTCCAAATACTAATGGTTCCCAGTTCTTCATCATGGTTGCGAATTATCCTTTGCCGCCAAGCTACTCCATCTTCGGCCATGTGATTGAAGGGTTGGACGTCGCCCACAAGATTTCAACGGTGGCACGTGATGGAAGCGATCGACCAAATCAAGAGGTAAAAATGTTGAAGGTCAGTATTGAGTAAAAGTTATGCCGCAAAACACGCACCGCCGCACCGTCTTGATTCTCGTCCTTGGCGGTGCGTGTTTGTTATTGCTTGGAGGTATTTGGAAAGAGCGCCATGTGTTTACGGGCACAGCCGTTTCTTCAGCAGTGACGCTGCCACCCGCGCAGCCCTTTCAACCAGTTATTGCAACCACACCCGAGGTCGTGAGCTCTTCCTCGTCGATTCAGCATCAAAAAAACAAGAAGATTCCTGCCAAGGCGGTACAGACCGCAACCTCGACGAATCCTCTGGTGTGGAATGGTCCGTTGCCGGCATCGGTGAATCTTGCGGTTCCATTTTTGTCCCAAGCGCCTACAGGAAATTGGGCGCTACCGTATCAAGAGGCGTGCGAGGAGGCATCGTTGATCATGGTGAATGCCTATGAGTCTGGTCGAACACAGGCTTTTTCGTCTACCGAAGGGGATGCGGCGATTGTTGCGCTGACGAATTTTTCTGGAAATATGTTTCAAGGACGTACAGATACCAGCGCACAGGAAACCGGGGAATTTGGTCAAGCGTTTTTCCCGCATCGAGCATTTATCGTCGCTCCTGTTCATTCAGTACAAGATATTCAGCGTGTGCTCGCCAATGGGTATCCGGTGATCGTTCCAGCGGATGGCAAGGCCCTTCATAACCCCCATTTTCATAACGGAGGTCCGGTGTATCACATGCTGGTGATCAAGGGATATACCGCGGATGGACGGTGGATCATGAATGATTCAGGGACGCAGTACGGCGCAAACTATCTGTATGATCGCGACGTGTTAATGAACGCGATTCATGATTGGAATGGGGGAGATGTGCCTCATGGCCAAGCGGTGATGCTCCTTTTTTTACCAACCCATTAATTTTTTTGATCATTCATACTCATATGAGCCAACCCCTTTCTCATCACGGACGTATTTTATACCTGTTTGTTATCGTGTTGGTGTTGGTGACGGGGATGGTGTACATCTGGAGATGGGTGCAGCCTTCGGACGAAGTGCCTCCCCTAACCTCGCCAACATCAACGATCTCGACGATCCCTCCTGCGACCACCTCCTCGACGAATGTCGTAGTCACAAGCACGCTTCCGATCACGCAAGCTTCTTCGACAGAACCGGTCACGACCTCGACATCCATGATAACGGGAAATGTGGTGTGTGATGCGACAAAATCGATCTGCGTGAACGTGGATGCGTTGAATAAATCATTTGAAAATGCGTTAGCAGTGACGGGAACGGCGCAGGTATTTGAGAATGTGGTTTCATGGAATGTGCGGGATGCGTCAGGGACCGTCCTCGGAAAAGGATCGACGCTCGCGCAGCCAGCAGCGACGGGTGTTGCGAATCCGTTTGCGTTTAAGGTGTGGTTGTTGAGTGCGCCAACCACGACTACTGGAACGTTGAACGTGTTTGAGGCTTCTGCGAAAGATGGTCAGCCGATCCATGTCGTATCAGTCCCGATGCAGTTTTCTTCAAAGATGACAGCGGTGCGGATTCAGCTACCGAAAGATATGGCGCAATGGACCCAACTCTCCTATAACATCGCCCAGATCGGTCAGGGTACAGCGCAGCGCGATGCGCTCGCCTGGGAAACGCACACTGTCATGATTCCGTTTACGTCGCACCCTCTGGAAGCGACGACACGTGTGCTTTTGGACACGTTGCACAACATCAACGGACCGGCCATGGCCTATGATTTGCTGTATTTTTCTTACGCCTCCCCACACGCGTACGTGACAATTCGTGCAGATGTCGATGGATGGGCTGGGGTGTCTGCATTTCAATCCGTCGTGACACCGATTATTGAACAAAACTTGAAAGCGGTTCCTGGCGTCAAAGACGTGGTGCGTGGAACGACTTCAGACGGAAACATGGTGAGTCCGGATGCGCTGCCTTTATGAAGCGTTCGTTGATCTATTTTTTGTGCTTGGTAAGTGCTGTTGTGATTGTGTTTGCTGTACGTGCTTTGAACCAGGAGCGCGTGTGGACCGCGACGGCAAGCGCTCCCGCGGTCAGCCTGACGGTTGCAACAAGTAGTCTTCTCGCGACGAATAGCGAACAGCCGACCACTACGAGCTCAATCGAGGCCGCTTCGTCGACCACGATTGCAGAAGCGTCTGAATCAACATCGACGCGCCTGTTGTTTGTTGGTGATATCATGTTGGACCGTAAGGTCGCGGATCGGATTCGTGTTGCGCATGATCCGTTGTATCCCTTTCGTCATCTGCCGATTGGTTGGTTTTCCTCATTCGATGGATCGATCGCGAACGTTGAAGGTCCATTTGTTCAAACGCGCGTTCCATCAACCAAGGTGATTGATTTTCGATTTGATCCCGCACTTATTCCTGCGTTAAAGTCGACAGGATTGTCGATCGTATCACAGGCCAATAACCATTCGCTTGATCAAGGAAAAGCTGGTGCAGCAGAGTCGACGGCTCGTTTGCGCCAAGCCGGGTTCGTCGTCTTCGGTCACGAAACGCGCGACGATCCGGCGATCGCGTATGCGACGACCACGATTCAAGGGGTCCGTTTTGCCTTTGTTGGGTTTAATACGACCGAACCGTTTTGGAATCAGGACATGATGGCAAAAACGATGCAGGCGGCGCATCGGTCCGCGGATCACGTGATCGTGTGTATGCACTGGGGCGTTGAATATCATGATCATCCCACGATTGAGCAACAGACGCTCGGTCGATGGTTGATCGATCAGGGAGCGGACGTGGTCATCGGTGGGCATCCGCATTGGGTGGAGAGTATCGAGTCGTATCACGGTCATCCAATCGTGTATTCGCTTGGAAATTTTGTGTTCGATCAGGATTTTTCTAAAGAAACGGAACAGGGCCTTGGCGTTGAGGTTGACATGACAGGAGGGCACATGTCCTTGAAATTTTGGCCACTAGCAATCGAGGCGAGTCAACCACGTGTCATGGAAGGACCGGAGCGTCAGCGGGCATTGGATGATTTGGCGAGTATCTCTGATGTATCGCTGAAGCAGGGGATTGAACAAGGAGAGGTACAATTTTCATTTTGAGGCGTCATCTTGAATAAATAAAATCTTCGATACAAAAAAAGACTCCTTCGAGTCTTTTTTTGATGGTGCAGCCAGAACGATTCGAACGTTCGGCCTCTTCCTTCGGAGGGAAGCGCTCTATCCAGCTGAGCTATGGCTGCCTGAACGATGGCCTGGATGGTAACGGATTGATTGGGTCGCGTCCAATTTGCAAGCAGGGTACATGGTTACGCGTGTTTCATGGAAAATCGTAACGCATGAACGATGACGATGATGTCGACGGCTTCTTGCGCGATGGCGCCAGGAACGGGCGATAAACATCCAGCAGCAGCGATGACCATCATCGCGCAACTTAATCCAATGCCGATCAGAATTCCGTTCTTTGCCACATGCATGCTCTGTTGTGCAATGAGGCGCGCTTCAGTGACGCGTGAGACGTTGTCGACGGTGATAATGACGTCCGCGGCATCAGATGCGGCAGCGGAACCGTTCGCGCCCATAGCAATGCCAACATCGGCGCCAGCGAGAGCGGGGGCGTCGTTCAATCCATCACCGAGCATGGCGACGGTAAAGCCCTTCGTTTGCCATGCTCGCACGCTGCGTAGTTTATCTTTTGGTAAGCATTCAGCTCGAATTGAATCGATTCCAATTTTTCTTCCAATAGTGTCTGCCACGGCTTGTTTATCGCCGGTGAGTAATTCAATGTGTTGTACGCCGCTATTGGTGAGCTCATGTAGAAACGGTTTGATGTTTGGTCGCAAGGTATCGGCAAACACGATTCCACCAATGAGACGCTTGCCTTCTGCGAGGTAGACGGCGCGCAGCCCTTGGTTTTTTCGTCCGCTATCCTCCTCGCGAATTGCGGCTGGAATCGTACAGTCGTGTTCATGTAAGAAAGACAGTCGTCCAAAGAGGTAGGTGTGGTGATCGAGCGTGCCCGCTACGCCTTTGCCGATCGTTTCTTTAAAATGCGTAGGAAATGCAAGTTTGTGTCGATGTTTTTTTGCGTAGGCAACCAGTTGCCGCGCGAGCACGTGAGACGAGCCTTGATCAAGTGATGCGGCGATACGAACAATATCCTGCTGCATGGTATCAAATACCAGAACCTCTTTGATACTTGGTGTGCCAAAAGTGAGTGTGCCCGTTTTATCTAAAAGAAAGACGTTAGCGCGTGCCAACAGCTCGAACGCTTCTCCGTTGCGAATAATAATCCCGCGTTTGGCGGCGCGACTCATGCCTGAAAGAATGGCGATTGGGGTCGCAAGAATCAGCGGACACGGCGTGGCAACCACGAGGACAGCGAGCGCACGTGTTGGATCGCGTGAGATAAACCACGCCAAGCCTGCAAGCGCGAAGGTGACACAGGTGAATAACAGACTGTATTGATCTGCGAGACGAACGATCGGCGCATGATTTTCTTCTGCAGCACGTACGAGTGCGACAATGCGCTGATACTGGCTCTCCTGTGCGCCATGCGTCGCGTGCATTTCGAGTAACCCATCCTGGTTGATGCTGCCGCCAATGACATGGTCGTGTGGATTTTTGTAGATCGGTAGGGGCTCGCCAGTTAACAACGATTCATTCACAGAGGCGGAACCTGTGAGAATTACCCCGTCCACTGGAATGCTTTCACCAGGTTTGACGATGAGGATGTCATGTGGCGCGACCTGTTCGACCGGGACGTCCTGTAATCCTCGACCATGGCGGCGATGGGCGATCGTGGGCAGACCACGAAGAAGATGTGTGAGGTGTCGTCGTGCGCGATGCGAAGCGTAGGCTTCCAGCGCTTCGCCGCCAAGCAACATAGCAAGAATGACGCTGCCCGCAATCCATTGATGAAGCAGCGCCGCGACGAGCATGGCGCAGAGGGCAATGACATCCACCCCAACGCGACCACGAATAAAATCACGTGCGGCGCGTATCGCAGAGCATCCGATACCGATCCATAAAATGAGCGCGAACATGTTTCCGAAAGTTAGTGTATGCGTAGCAATATCCAAAAACCGATCCCGGCAAGCACGGCAAATCCGCACAGCAACATGAATAATCGTTGCAGTTCAGCCTGCGCTGGCGTTTCTTTTGATTCATCCGCACGATCCATCCAAACGCAAGAAAAAATAATCAAGGTGGCGGCAAGGGAGGTGAGACACCACAAACAAAATGCTTTAATGCTTAGCCACTGAATGAAGAAAAGTTCAACTGATTCTGCGAATCCAAGAATGGCGGTGAGTTGAGTGAGTTGGAGGAGGCGTTTTTTATGAGCAGCGGTCGCTGCACGAGCCACCAGAAGACCGTAGAAGAACGTATAAAAGAGGACGCCGAAGAGTGGTCGCGGCAAGCCAAACTGTTTTGCCCACACCGAGGCGCGCACAGTTTCGCATCCAGAATGCAGTCCGCACACGATTGGCGCACCGCTCACATAGGTATAGAGCAGGTACGAAGACGCGAATAATCCGAGGAGGGCGGCTGCGGCCATGAGAAGCCGAACCCATGAAGCACGAGACATGCCTGCATGATAGAGGAAAAAACGCACCCGCGCAAAAGATTGACGGCGTAGGCAAGAGCGCGTATCATGCCGCCATCCATTCCGAGATCGTCTAACGGTAGGACTGCAGCCTCTGGAGCTGCGTATCTTGGTTCGAATCCAAGTCTCGGAGCCAACGAAATTCTCACGTATGCGCGTGGGTTTTTTGTTTTGCGAGAATCTGGTTATCCGCTTGACACGTGCGCGAATTCGTGGAACGGAGTATAAGAAGGTATGCGCGCGCTCCTGAAGACCTATTTTGGATACGAGGATTTTCGCCCTGGGCAGGCGGAAATCATTCAGCATGTGCTGTCTGGTCATGACGCGGTCGTGTTAATGCCGACCGGTGGTGGTAAGTCGTTGTGCTATCAGTTGCCCGCGTTGCAATTTCCCGGGTTGACGCTCGTGATTTCGCCGCTCATTTCTTTGATGAAAGATCAGGTGGATAGTTTGAAGGCGAATGGTATCGCGGCAGCATGTTTGAACAGTTCGTTGACCGCGGAAGCCCAGGAGGCGGTGTTGCGCGAGGTGTCTGGTGGTCGAATTAAGCTGTTGTATGTTGCGCCTGAACGGTTTGCGGTGGCCTCGTTTCAAGCGTTGATGAAAACCTGGCGAGTGAGCTTGATCGCGGTGGATGAGGCGCACTGTATTTCTGAATGGGGGCATGATTTTCGTCCGGATTATCGTTCGCTTGGATTGGTGCGCGAACGTTTTCCTGCTATTCCCATTCTCGCCCTGACCGCAACCGCGAATGAACGGGTGCGCAAAGATATTATCGCGCAACTGCATCTAAAAGATGGGAGGTTGTTTGTATCGAGCTTTAACCGTCCAAATCTGATGTACCGCGTGCGCAACAAGAAAAAAACGTTTGATCAACTGGTCCAGCTCTTACAGGATGACAGGGACAAAGCCGTCATTATTTACGTGTTTTCTCGCAAAGATGCCGATGCGCTTGCGCAAGATCTGTTGTTGCAAGGATTCCGTGCAGCGGCATATCACGCAGGGTTGGATGCGAAAACGCGTGAGCAGACGCAAGATCGTTTTATTCGTGATGAGGTGCCGATCGTGGTTGCGACCGTGGCGTTTGGTATGGGTGTGCACAAGCCGGATGTGCGTCTTGTGGTTCACATGGACATGCCAAAATCGGTCGAAGGGTACTATCAGGAAACGGGTCGCGCCGGTCGTGATGGTCTGCCGAGCGAGTGTGTGCTGTTTTATTCAGCAGGCGATCGACGCAAACATGATTATTTTATTGATCAACTTTCAAGTAGAGAAGAGCAGCAGCGTTCACACGATCAGGTGCGAAAAATGCAGGACTATTGCGAAGGCAGAGGATGTCGTCGTGCCTATTTGTTGGAATACTTTGGCGAGAAATGGTCACGTACTTCCTGTGATGGATGCGATCAGTGTGTACGAATCCGTGGCGAAGAGCAGGATAGGCAGGGAGAAGCAAAAAAAGTGTTGGAGGTTGTGCGCGACACCAGCGAAGCGTTTGGAGCGGAGTATGTAGTCGATGTGTTGCGTGGCGCAAAAAGCAAAAAAATTGCCGAACGAGGACATGGTCGCCTGTCCTCCTACGGTTCATGCCGCGATCAAGACGAAGCGGTGCTTAAACAGGTGATACAGGAGCTGTTGAAACGCGCGCTCTTGATCAGAAAAGGGGATCGATATCCTGTCTTAGGACTCACGGACGCCGGCAACCTGTTCATACAGGAGCCGACAGCGTTTTTAGTTGAGCGTCTCGCACCTGAAAAAGAGATCGCATTGGTGCGAGGAACTGATACGACGTACGATCAAATATTGTTTGAGGAGCTGCGACAGCTTCGCAAGCGCATCGCCGATGATCGGGGTGTGCCGCCGTACATTGTATTCGGCGATCGTTCATTGCAGGAGATGGCACGCGTATTTCCACAAAATTCCGCGCGTCTGTTGGGAATTTCCGGGGTAGGTCAAGCGAAACTCGAAGCGTTTGGTCAAGATTTTTTACAGGTGATCCATCTGTACGCAGAAGCGCATGGAAAACAGGAGATCGCGGTGACATCGTCGTCTGTTCGTCAACTGGCAAAAAAGCGAAACGAATCACCTCAGGTGCGTCCAAGCGAAACGTTAGAGGTGACGAAGCAGTTAATTGAACGCGGATTGTCGCTCGAAGCAATCGCAAACGAACGCGGACTCGTTGTCGGCACCATCGCGCAACATATTGAAAAACTCATGTATCAAGACCGCAATCTTGATGTGCAACGCTTTTGCCCTTTAGCGACAGATCTAAAAATCTTCAAAGCCGCTTTTCATGCCTGTGGCTACAATTCGCTTGGAGCTGTGCGCGAATATCTAGGCGAAAAATTTTCGTACGAGAAGTTACATCTTGCGAGAGCATTTTTACGGAGAGAGAAATAAAGGCGCTAGACACCAATCGTTTCAATCAGTTTGAGCTGTCCATGAGAGGTTTTATGTCGAATTTGTTCAACGATATTTTGGAGTTGTATCGGATCCTCAAGGTAGTTCACTGTGTTTGTAGGAATGGTGATGACCGGCGCCTGCGTGAATGATCCGACCCATGTTTCGTCCAAACGATTGAGATCTTGTAAGTACCCAACATCAATTTCTTGTTCAAAGACTCGTCCGCGTTGGCGAATGCGATCGACGAGGCTCGGAACATCGGCCTGAAGGTAGAGGACGAGATCTGGCGGTCGTAGGAGGTTAGTCGCGGTTTGATAGATATCGTGATAGGTTTGCCAGTCGCGCTCAGTCATGGCGCCACGTTCGTAGAGATTGCGCGCAAAAATTTCCGCATTTTCATACAGCGAACGGTCTTGGATGATCACGCCTTGCACGCGTTGCATGTCGGCGTGTTCTTTGATGCGTCGGCTCAAGAAGAACATCTGTGAATGAAAGGCCCAGCGTTGCATGTCCATATAAAAATCCGATAGGTACGGATTTTCGTTCATCGGTTCAAAAAACGGTTGTGCGCCGAGTTTTTTTGAGAGCAGTTCCGTCAATGTAGACTTGCCTGCACCCATGTTACCGGCGATCGCGAGAAAAAGGGACATAGAAAAATGTGATGCCGGGAGTGTAGCGCGAGGAGGTTTTCTTGTCTGTTCTCTTTTTGTTCTGTACCATGAGCGTATATGAAAACGCTGTTTGATGACCTGCGGAAAAACGCTGCCCATGTCCCGCTCGCTGAACGGATGCGGCCGTGTTCTCTTGATGAAGTTGTTGGTCAAGAATCTTTGGTGGGCGTGGACGGTCCGCTTCGTCGTGGCGTGGAACAGGACGCGATGCCTTCGATGATTTTGTGGGGGCCGCCGGGAACGGGGAAGACGACGTTGGCGAAAATTATTGCCACACATCTGCAGGCACGTACGATTGAATTATCGGCCGTGTCGAGTGGGGTCGCAGATATTCGAACGGCGGTAAAGTCGGCAGAGGCGCGGCGTTTGACGGATGAGCGTACAGTCGTATTCGTCGATGAAATTCATCGTTTTAACAAAGCGCAACAGGATGCGTTGTTGCCGCACGTTGAGCGTGGAACGATCACGCTGATTGGAGCCACGACAGAAAATCCGAGCTTTGAAGTAAACAGCGCCTTGTTATCGCGTTGCAAAGTTTTCATTGTGGAAGCGTTGTCGACGAAGCAGATCGAATCGATTGTGCAGCGTGCGGTCGAAGATAGAGCGCGCGGGTACGGAGCGTGGACGTTTCGAGGACTGTCTGACGTTTTGCCACTCATCGTGCGCGTGGCTGATGGGGATGCGCGTCAAGCGTTGAACGCCCTTGAGCTCATCGTTGAGCAGGCTAACGTCGAGTCAGACGGTACGCGCGCGCTCGATTCAGCGTCTGCGCGGACGGTGCTACAACGCACGCAATTCACCTATGACAAGAGCGGTGAGCAGCATTACAACATCATCTCCGCGTTGCACAAATCTCTACGTGGATCAGATGTGAATGCTTCATTGTACTGGCTAGGTCGTATGTTAGAGAGTGGAGAAGATCCGTTGTACGTGGCGCGACGGTTGGTCAGATTTGCGTCAGAAGATATCGGCCTCGCCGATCCGCAGGCACTCGTTCAAGCGGTCGCCGTATTTCAAGCCACGCATGCGATCGGTATGCCGGAGTGCAACGTCGTCCTGTCGCAAGCAGTGGTATATCTTGCACAGGCAAAGAAATCGAATGCACTCTATCGCGCGTATGGAATGGTACGACATGACATCCAGGAACTTCCAAATGCGGTGGTTCCGATTCATTTAAGAAATGCACCGACGCAACTTATGCAGGATCTTGGATACGGTCGCGACTATGTGTATCCGCCTGAAGTGAGGGGACCCATCGAGCAAACCTATTTACCCGATGAACTGAAAGATCGAAGATATTGGGATGAAAAGTCTTGACGTCATTTGTTGCATGCGCATTCCGTCTTCGATATCATTTTCCCAAGTTCATTCTTTATCTACTTATTATGGAGGACAAAAAAGGATTTTTTAGTCAGATGGAAAGCCGGACCGCGTTTTTCTTTGGATTCGTGATCGCTCTGTTGTTGACGGGAACTGTTGGATTCGTCACGTTAGGTGTGTTTGTAATGAAGGGCTATACGTTGCCGTCTGCGCAACCCGTTGCCATCAATAATCCGACGCAGCCATCGCAACCTTCCCAACCATCGCAACCGTCCGCTCCAACAGCGCCAGTCAATGTGAGCGTCGGGCACTTCCCGTTGAAGGGAAAGGCGAACGCAAAGGTGACCGTCATCGAATTTGCTGATCTTCGTTGTCCATTTTGTCAGCGGTTTTTCAATGATACAGAGAAAAATATTTTGAAAGACTATGCTGATACGGGCAAGATTAAGTACGCGTTCCGCAGCTTTGCCTTTTTGGGCCCGGCCTCGACCGTTGCTTCAGAAGCAGCTGAATGTGCGAACGATCAGGGACAGTTCTGGAAATTCCACGATTGGATGTACACGAATCAAGCCGATGAAAGCAACACGGATTTTTATTCCAAACCAAACTTGATTAAATACGCGACGAATCTCGGGATGAACACTGCGACCTTTACCACCTGTTTGAACAGCGACAAGCACGCCGCACAGGTTGCGCAAGACTTGTCTGATGGACAGGCCGCTGGAGTCACGGGAACGCCAACCATCTTCATCAATGGAACACCGATCGTCGGAGCCGTTCCTTACGCGCAGATCAAAGCTGCAATTGATCAAGCCTTGCAATCATAAGATCTTCCAACATAAAAAACATCCGCCCTTGGGTGGATGTTTTTTATTTAGACCCCCTGTTCCACGAAGAGCGCGTAATCTCCTTTGAAGAGATCGATACCCATGTGGAAAATAGAATAGGTGATGAAGTAGGCGCCGAAGACATCGATGGAATAGTGTACGTGGCCTAAGAGCACGGCGGCGCCAAAGAGGATCGAGGTTGCAAGAAAGGTGATGCGTAACCATTTTCGTTCCCAGAACATCAGTGACAGGAGAAAGGGGAGCCCAGTGTGAAATGAGAAAAAGAGGTCGTTACCAGAGGAGAGTTTGTCGACGAGGCTTCCAGTGGGTGCATACCCTTGAAGCGCTGCCGGAGAAGCGAGTGGAATCGAGAGATGGGTCAAGATGATGAAAAATGAGCGGATGGAGATAAATAGCGCGATCGTTTTGAGCATGAACGGGATCTGTTTTGGTCGATGTAGCGCGAGAATGATGATGCAGGCCAGCAGGATAAAGAACCCTTCGAGATAAATATCTTCGACGTTGATCGTGGGAATATGATCAAGGATGAGATCGTGTACTGCTGGTC
>CAIKOH010000048.1 GCA_903829075.1 Candidatus Uhrbacteria bacterium | reverse complement strand
GATCAGACCAGAAGGAGAGTATTCATAGCGCAATTTCTTTTTGTATTCAATTGGAAAGTCTTCCCCTGTGATCCAGGTGGAGGCAAGCGCTGGATCCGCGTTGCAGATAAAATTCTTCGCGCGGAACGTTTTTCCATCTTTGGTGAGCACGTGTTTCACTTTGCTCTTCTCGGTCACAATTTTTGTCACCTCTGTTTCGTAGTAGATGTGGCAACCAGGTTGATCTGTGATGAATTGAGCCAAACGATCAACATAGTACTTGAAATGTTTGGTCGGATAGTAAGAACCCGTGTTGTATCCACCAAATAATCCAGCAAAGGCAAAGAAAGAAAGTTTGTCGGCACATTCCATAAAGTCGCCCGCGTTTGCCAGAAGAACGTCCTGCGCCTCCTTCTGTACGCCACACGCATCAAACATCTCTTGCACGGTGCTGTTGCGATAACGGATGACATTCAGTACTTTGTACCAGGTGGTCAGATAATCCATCACGGTGAACGCACGGCTTGGAAGAAACGAAAATTCCTTTCGCACGCGCAGAATGAGATCGGTGAATTTTTTTACGCCCGCGCCCTGTCCTGGATATGCGGTTTCGATATGTTGTACGAGCGCATCAAATCCATAAGGGATAGGAATGCGTTTGCCGTCGGGCATGGACATCACGTCGTACCCTTTTGGATCCATGAGCTCGAAGGTAATGTCTTTTTCTAGACCGAGATGTTTCAAGAATTCGTAGATTTTCCCTCCAGGGCCGCACCCCCAAATGTAGTGCACCTGTCCACAAAAGAAATACTCACCCATATGAAATGATTGGACGTAGCCTCCCGGAATATCATGCGCTTCCAGGATGCACACGCGAAACCCTTTTTTTACCAGCAATGAACTCACGACGAGCGAAGCGTTTCCACTTCCGATGATGACGTAGTCGTAGACATGATTTTCGGCAAAACGCGCCTCTTGGGCGGCTTTTTGTTCTGCGGTGAGCGCGGAAGTGCTGTGTTTTTTGGCCATAGAGAAGAATGGGCAGATCATAGCATACAGCAGAACGTCCGCCACTTTTCTTCGGGATCTCCATACGCGCATCTGGTTGATGGCGATCATCGATTTTTGTGTGGGATGTGCTAAGCTGTGTTCGATATGACCCCTGTTGCCCTGCAGCACCGTTTATTGCTTGGAGAGATGGCGGATTTGGAGCTCTACACCGCCCTTCGCCGCACTGCGCATGCGCCACTAGCGGAAACGCTTGATTCATTTATTGAAACGGAGCATAGGCACGCAGAATTTTGGCGTAAGAAATTTCATCTCAATCTTACGCAGTTGGATCTGTTTGGTCGTATTCGTAACAGGTTGATTCGTGCTGCTGTTTTTTTGTTTGGCGAGCGGGTGGCTTTTTTGTTGTTGGAAGCGATTGAGACGCACGGGGTAAAAGTCTATCTAGATTTGTGGGAAACCACGAAGGATCCTCAGGTTCGTGAAGGGTTGCGCGCGATCCTCACGGATGAGCTGCTGCATGAAGACGAGGCTGCGACTCACGGCATGCGAGCGATTGATCCCCAGGTGATTCGCAATGCTTTCCTTGGGTTCAATGATGGGTCCGTGGAAATTCTTGGAGCGGTCAGCGGGCTTATGGCCGCACTTCATAGTCCCTTATTGGTGGCGATGTCCGGAATAACAGTGTCGGTGGCGGGAAGTTTGTCTATGGCGGCTGGCGCATTTCTTTCAACGCATTCAGAAGCAGAGATCGAACGGATGGAGGTGAGCAAACAACGGTTTTTGCAGGGAACGTTTGGTCAGAGCGCAAAAAATCCCGCTTCACCTTGGAAGGCGGCGGGAATTGTTGGTGTGGCGTATCTGATCGGTGCGCTTGTTCCTGTGTTTCCGTTTTTGTTTGGCGCGACCAATCCGTTATGGTCTGTCTTGTTATCAGGCGTGCTCATCCTGTTTGTGTCTGCTCTTCTCGCCTTTTTATCTGGCATGGATCTGCGCAGACGGGTCGCTTTGAACGCGTTGATCGTGACGGCTGCAGTTCTTGTTTCGTACGCGATAGGTCTTCTGGTTGATCGATGGTTGCGATGATTGTAACAAGAGTGCTTGCCACTTCATCCATTGGCAGCTCGTTTTTCTGTCTGATCTTTACCTTTAGCGGGGAGAACAACAGAGCTAGGTCTTCGTAGAGCGATCTGAAAACCATACTTGTGTAGCTCGTTCCATACCCCAGCTTTTCCAATATGTTCAAGAGCTGTAACGAGCTTTGGTCCACCTTCTCTGATAGGAGCGTATAAAATTTCCATGGTGTTTGTTCTTGCAAACGTTTCCAACGCTATTTTTGCATCTGGATCAAGTTTTGGATCGTGGATGATTTCTCCAACACAGTCTTGAATCATAAATCGTAGACCTGCGACCTCCTGTTTGATTTTTACGTGAGCATCGGTTTTTGGATATTCGCCCGACTGAAAAGATTCGTGCATAGAGTATTATAGAATAATCATAGCACAGGGTGGGGGATTCCTCGAAAAGCCTCTGAGGACAGGGGGGGCGGTTGGGCGTCTATAGTGACCGTTTTTTACGATTTTCCTTAGATCAAATTTTTGACTCCGCCTGTTCAGCGGAGTGTATCCAACTGATCCAGTCTCTGCGTGCGATCGGTGTGAGACTCATCCAAAGAGTTTGTATGGCAGGGTGAGTCGCAAGAGCTTTGCGAAGATCCGTTGGCATGCTGGGTTCTGATGCTTGCGCAACCGACACGGAAGGCATTTTTTTCATAAGAGTTTTTCTTCAAGAATTCGATAAAATAATGCTTGCCATGCGTGGAGCAGCGCCTGCTTTTTCTGGATTTCAGAATTTTTCCATTCACTTGCTCCAAGATCAAGCATCACCGTCATCAGTGAGCGTTCAAGAATACTGAACCGTGGCTGAATTTTATCCCCCTAGACAGACGGCAGGAGAAGAGCTACTCTAAAAGAGTAAGTATAGTTAAATAACTGTTTAATTTATTATGGTCTATGCACCTGTTAAACGAACGAGAGATAGAGAGCTATCGAAAACTCTTTGCAAAGACGGATCTCGATTTTACGTCAGCGCTCAAGGTGCTAAGCGATATCAATCGGTATCGTATTTTCCTGCTGATCATGAGCCCCTCTTCTCGGCTTTCCATTACCAGCATTGCAAAGATTCTTGATATATCCGTCCCTCTTACGTCGCAGCATCTGAGAATCATGGTGCATGCGAAGATCCTTCAAAAGGAACGAGAAGGAAAAAAAATCTATCCAAGGTTAGAACGCCACAATCCGTTCGTGAAGCTGATGTTCATTGCGCTGAAACAACGACCTCTGTAATACTTCAAACGCTCAATCCCTTCAAAAACTTTATTCTTTCATTCTACTCCTATGCTTTGGACCATTGTCATTATTCTCCTCATTCTGTGGTTGCTCGGAGTTGTTACTGCTGTCACGTTTGGAGGGCTGATTCATGTATTACTGGTGATTGCGCTTATCATCATTGTCGTTCGATTGGTTCAAGGGAAAAAGGTGTTGTGAATTGCAGCGCTTGAATAGCATCAACCAATCCACGTTATGACACTCACTTCCTATCTCGCGCGCGCCCATCGTTTTCCCGTTTGGGTGCGCGATGTGGGTATTGGGTGCGCGATGCTGTTGGCTACAGGTATTGGAGCTGTCCTATTTGGGCGAATCGCAGATCATGTTCCGTTTCTCGTGTCGTTCGATACCTTTTTTTACGAAAAAATAAATCTGAGTGCACATCCGGCTTGGTTGGATGCGCTCGTCGCACCGTTCAATTTCAATTTTCTTCCCTGGGGTGGTACGTTTATTCCAAGTTTTCTGTATTTCGTGTTTACCTTTGGACTAATCTACATCGGAATTCGATACCGTAAAGAGTTCTTGTGGGTGTGCATCTCCTTGTTGCTTGCGCTTACGATTGATGCGATTTTGTTCAAACTTACGAATACCTTTGCGATTCGTGATCGCCCGTTTATCCATTTGCCAAATCAGCTATCCGATAGCGCAAAAGCGATTTGGCGCAATTGGCCAACGTATCCGTCCGGACATGTGCGCGATACAGCGCTGTATTCCACGGTGATCGCGGGATATGCGCGTGAACTTCGGTGGCCGTTCATCATTTTTACCCTGTGGATTATGTGGACACGTATCTATTTAGGTGCGCATTATCCGACGGATGTCCTTGCCGGCTGGGCGATAGGGTATGCGGCAGGTGTCGCCATCCTGTTTCTTATCAAGCCACTGCGCACGCATTTTTTACAAGAACGCGAGCAACGAAAACAGTGTACGTCTGTCATGCCACGCGTATGAAAACTGCACTTCGAATCGTTCTTGGACTCGTGTTCGTTGTCGCCATCGTGTACGTGATGTCGAATGAGATTTCTGTGCATGACATCACGGTCACCCTGCAAACCCTTCGTTGGTGGAATATTGTTTTGATTGTTGGTGCAGTGTATGCGATGACTGTCCTGCAAGGAACGCGATTTTTTGTCATTCTCCGATCCGGACAGGTTGAGATCTCTTGGCTGAATACGATCCGAGTATTCACGGCGAGTCAGGCGTTTACCCCTTTGCCCGGTGGAGAGATTGGTCGCGCGATGCTGCTTAAACACGAGCTGGGTTCGCATTTTCATGATCTTATCGGCCCTGTGTTTCTTCAGGCGCTTACCGAATTGTGGACTGCGACCTTGATGACGGTGTTGGTCGTCGTCTTTGTCGGAAGTGTGTGGGGTGGTTGGTGGCTGGTTGGATTTTTGGGGCTGCTCATCGTTCTCACGATCCCGCTTCTTTTCTCAAAACAGCTTCCACGTTTCGTTGTATGGTTGAAGACGCGCGGATGGACATATGCGTGGATCGATAAGCTGCAGATGACGTTGGAGCAATTTGCGCAACTCATCTCCGCGCAAGCGACAACCAAGGCCTGGCGATTTTGGGGGCTGCTTGTTGGATTGGGACTCGCGGCTCAGGTACTGAATGGAGGCTTGTTGTGGTATGTCGTGTCGGTCACAGGTGTGCATATAGGTTTTGTTCAAGCGTTGTTTGCTGCCGCGATGACTGTGCTGATTCAAGGCATTTTTACCATCATTCCTGGTGGCCTTGGGGTGACCGAGGGTGGATTGGTGGGAATCTTACTCGGGTTTGGGATGGTTTGGCAGAAAACGGTTGTTGTTACGCTGTTGTACCGTTTGGCGACGCTCCCGCTTGGGATCGTGATCGCCCTTATTTTTTTAGCATTCATGTATGCAAAAGAGCTTATGCACGCCGTGTTATTAAAACAAAATCCTTCCTAATATGAAACGTCTTGCGCTCCGCTACCACATCAACCCATTTTTGTTAGCATTGTTTTTCTTTTTTTTGTTATTCGCGAGTTCAGTGTTGATCGGACTTATTGTGAACAGTAATATTTCTTGGGTTCAATCGTTTGATCGCTATTTTTATGAATTGATCTTGAACGGACCGCATCCGTCGTGGCTTGACGTCGTTGTCTCTCCGTTTAATTTCAATTTTCTCCCGTGGATGCCGGTTTTTGAAAGTTTTTTGGCGATCGCTGTGATTGGGTGTTACCTGGTGATTTTTTTTCGACGACGGTTCGATTTTTACTGGGCACTTGTAGCTGGAGCGATGGCGTTAGCGTTTGATCAGGGGATGGCATACCTTTTGCCGATCATCGTCTATCGCCAGCGACCGTTTATTGCCTTACCGAACCATTTGAGCGCGGCTGCGATGGCGATTTGGAGCGCATGGCCCTCGTTTCCATCGGGGCACACGCGTGACACAGCGGTGTTCATGACGGTGCTTGCCGCCTTCATGCCCAAAGCGTTACGTTGGCCGATGGCTCTCTTTGCCGTATTCATTGCCTGGACGCGGATTTACGTGGGCGCGCATTACCCGACAGACGTGATCGCCGGTCTGATTATCGGATATCTCATCGGAAAAATTGTGCTGAGTTTCATTGAAGAAGTTCGCAAGTTACAAAAAGAGCTTGAAGAAAAATTACCAGATCCGCCAAAATTAAGTGCGGGATGATATGTCGAACATAAAATTCATCTACAATCCGACGGCGGGATTAAAGAAGTCTTTTTTCTCAAGAAAGAGACCGGATCTGTTGTTGCATTCGATTCATACGTTGTTGAGAAAGTATGAAATTGAATTTGATGAAGCACCGACTAAGGCTCCAGGTGATGCGCGTTTGTTGGCTGCCAAGGCCGCGAGCGAGGGGTATGATACGGTGATCGTGGCGGGTGGCGATGGGACGATTGGCGAAGCGGCGAACGGACTTGTAGGAAGCGATGTCGCACTGGGAATTCTGCCGCTCGGAACATTTATGAATGTTGCACGATCGTTGTGCGTCCCATTTGATCTTGAACGTGCCATCATGTGTATAAAAATGCGAAATACGCGCCTGATTGATGTTGGGGAAATCATCTCGATTAAAGGTGAGCATCCGGATGAGCCAACGTATTTTTTAGAATCTGCCAGCATGGGTATCGAGGCAGATTTTCAAAATGAATTTTTGAACTGGGAGCGCGGGGATCGATCCGCGTTGGGGAGATTTTTAAAGAATCTCACCCGTTTTTACCGTAGTCCGCTCCAGGTAGAACTTGACGGTGGACGTGTATTTGAATCACGAGCGCATGTGATTCTGATTTCAAATGGTCCGTATGCCGGTGCCGCCATTCCGGTCTCGCCCTCGGCAAAAATGAATGACCACCTGCTAACGGTGCGTCGCTACCACATGTCGAAGTTGCAACTGTTGCGTTATCTCGTGCATGTTTTGATCCTTGGAAGTTACCGAGAACCAAAAATCGAGGTTTATACCTCGACGTCGGTACGCATCACGTCGCAAAGTCCGCGGCCGGTGCATGCAGATGCGCGCGTTTTCGGCACAACGCCTATTTCTATAAAAGTACGACCCAACGCACTTAAGGTGATCGCGGGGTATCCGGATTCGGTACAGGATTCCGCGCTGCTTGCAAAGAATGTGTATCTCGCACCATGAGAATCGCCTTATCCCATCCTCAAACAAAAATACCCCGTAAGTATGGGGGTATTTTTGTTAACGGGCGGTAGAGGATTTGGTTTGAAACTTTTGTGTAACCTGAAACCAAGGTGTAATAACTCTTGATTACCCGTTCGTCGTTGGCGCTGTAGAGATGGTCTTTTTTGAGTGGTTCTTTATGTGGTTTTTTCCGTTCGCTTTTCCTTTGATGGATAATGTTGTGACGATAGTGATTTTGTTTGCCG
>CAIKOH010000047.1 GCA_903829075.1 Candidatus Uhrbacteria bacterium | reverse complement strand
GATAGAATCGCGTTAATCGGCTTCAACGTGTATCCAGCAAACACATAACTCGCCGCACTTGAAATCAATAAAATACTTCCATCTACCAATAAAATCAGGGTCAAAATCCGATGGTTGTTTTCTTCAAAGATTCGATCCGGATCAACCCCTTGGCGTAACGAATGGCTGAGCGATTCTTTAATGTCGCTGGAAATATTGAAATACAGGGTCACGCTAAACAGCGTAGTTACCACCAGCATCACCAATAAATATAAAATTGTGAGTTTGAGACGTGCGTGAAAAAAGACGCTAGAACGCCATTTTGTAGCCAACGCCTCGAATGGTTTGGAGATGCTTGCCATAGGTTTTTAATTTTTTGCGCAGATTTTTCATGTGGACATCCACCACATTGCTAAAGGAATCAAAATCATGATCCCAAACATTGGACAGCAGTTGATCGCGGGTCACGATCTGATTCGGATGACGCAAGAAAAATTCCAAAATTGCAAATTCGCGCAAGGTCAACACTAATCGCGTTCCTGCGACATGCACCTCCTTTGTTTGTGCGTTGAGCCTGACCGGACCGAGCGTCAACAGGTCTGGCAGCAAGACCTTTGGTCGACGCAACAACACGCGAATGCGCGCAAACAGTTCATCAAATGAAAAAGGTTTAACGAGATAATCGTCCGCGCCTGCGTTCAAACCTTCGACGATATCCTCCTTGGCGTCACGTGCCGTCAACATCAGTATCGGCACCGTAATCTGTTTTTGACGCACCTCTGTACACACCTGAATGCCATTTTTTTCAGGCAACATGACATCAAGAATCACCAGGTCATACGTTGCCGCATCCAACTCGATTCGACGCAACGCAGACGAACCATCAAACAAGCAGTCGATGGTGTAGCCCTCCTGCTCCAACCCTTCTTTGACGGAAGCGCTGAGTTTTTGATTGTCTTCAACGAGAAGAAGTTTCATACCAAGATGCGCAATGGCAATCTATCACAAGAAAATGAAGAGCGCATGAAGCGCTCGTTTACAAAGAAAATTGATCTAGTTCTTTCGACATACACGCAAACCAATCTCTATATCCAGCATCACTCGGATGAAACAGATCTGCCGCATAGTATATCGAGGGATCTTGCGCAAATGGATCATGTTTTGCATCACGATACAGGTCCGTGTAGCGAACGTTTTGCGTTTGCGCGGCAATGCAGCGCAAAAAAATCTCACGCGTCTTATGCGTTCGGCCTTGCAATAGATAACGAACCGTCAAGGGAAACAGCGGCGCTGTTCCAACATTGCCCGTACTTGTCACAAGTACATACCTTCCTTTGCGTATCGCAAGCGTCAGGAGTTTTTGTACATCAAGCTCCAGCTGGACGAGATCCGTAAAACGCACTGTGTCATTTCCTCCAACATGAAGCATCACCAGATCGAATCCAGATGACGCGGCCTCAAGCTGTCGGACAACATCGGCTGTCCTCGATCCATTCACGGCGACATTGACTACTTCCGCGCTCGGATAACGCGCTCCAACGAGACCGGCGAGCGATGCGCTTGGTGAACTGGCCCCAGTCCCAACACCCGTGCTATCCCCCGCGACCAAAATTCGAAACGAAGGATGGCTCCGCTGCTGAGAAAAAGGGATGGCCTGCGCGGCCAATCGTTCTCCAACACGAACATACCACTTGCTTCTGGCGTATTGCGCCAAGATGTACACAACAAAACAAACAAGGATGACAAGAAGGAGCTGCATAATTAATTACGTTTGTCGTTTGCCATGCATGAGCAACTCAACAGCTTTTTCGAGCGAACCGGCTGGTGTGATCTCGCCACCATTGACGAAAAAAATCTCATCCGCATTTTCAATCGTATTCAGACGATGCGCGATGATCACCTTCGTGGTTTTTTTTGGCAATTTTTCAAGCGCCTGTTCGAGCAACTGCTCCGTGACCGTATCAATATTGGCTGTTGCTTCATCAAGAATCAACAGCTCTGGCTTGCGTAAGACAGCGCGCACGAAGGCAATCAACTGACGTTGCCCTAGACTGATCGTATCGCCACTAGTCTGAATCTGTGTATCAAGACCCTGTTCAAAATGAGTCAGCAATTCGCCGAGGCCAGATACTTGCAGCGCAGTCAAACGCTCTTCGTTTGAACTCTTCACGTAGTCTGCGTTTCCATAAAAAATATTGTCGAGCAAACTCCCGTTAAACAAAAAGGGCTCTTGCAAAATGAATCCAATTTTTCGCGCACGCTCCTCTGCTGCGTACGATCGAATGTCTTGTCCGTCAAGCAAAATTGTCCCTTCGGTTGGATCATATAGACGCGCCATGAGCGAGGCGGTCGTGGTTTTTCCACCACCGGTCGGTCCAACAAACGCGTACGTCTTCCCTTGTTCCAAGGCAAAACTGATATGCTTCAACACATCTTTTCCTTCAGGATAGCGAAACGAAACCTGCAAAAACTCAAGGACAGATGTTGACGCACGCGGCTGAGACGGAACGATCACCATGTCGGATTTCAAGGCGAGCACCTCTGAAATACGATCGAGTGCGGCGAGTGCCTGCTGCAATGAAGACCAAACATTCGCAAGCTGGCGCAATGGAGTATAAAAATTATTCACGTACAGGAAAAACCCGACCAATAAACCGATCGTTATCTGGCCGGATTGGATAAGTGCGATGCCATAAGCCAACACAATCAACTGCGCCAAGCTCGAGGCAAAGGTGTAGATCGGCGTAAAAATAGTATTCGCGATT
>CAIKOH010000046.1 GCA_903829075.1 Candidatus Uhrbacteria bacterium | reverse complement strand
TATCTTTCAGGCTCTTACGCATCTACTTAGAAAAAGTTCTTATGAAAAAAATTTCAAAGGTATCGAAGTCGTCTTGGGGAGCATGGAGTTTTTACAGTATTATTATCCTAATCCAGAAAGCTATCAAAAATTACTTAATACAAGAGAAAGGCTTTTGAAGATCTTGACGCAACAGGAACAAAAATCATAAACATCTTTTTCACCATGATTCGTGTCGTGCTAAATCAAACCCAAAAAACACTCTTTTGTCAAAATCAAGATAAAAACTCCCTGACAAATCTTTACCGCAGAGAGATGCTATGCGTCGATAAACCTCTGCACCATCTTCCGTCTCGTTTCAGCCCGTACGTCCACTGTAATTTTTTCGATAAATTCGCCCGTCATTTTTCCGACGAGCTCCACCGCGCGGATCTGTTCACCTGGATTTGCCCCCGATTCTCCGATCGCATGGCAAAGCAGCGTACGCTTCACCCATTGCCTAGGATCTTTATCGTATTCACTTAGCGTTTGTTCAAGAATGGCGTTGATCGCGGTTTGAACCTTAGGGGATTTCAGGGGTTCACCGCTATGACTGAGTGCGGAGTTTTTAGTATAGCCGGCACGAATCATGACCGCGTGGTTGCTCATCTCAGGGTTCTCGATACGAAGCTGAACGAGGCGTTTTTGTTTGGGGGTTAAATTCTGCAATATCATTCTTTCTTTCATATCTTATATCTCATTTTATCACCAAAGGCGACGAACGAAAACCTTTTCGATCGCATTAAATAATCCCATTTCACTAAAGCTCTTCCATGTATTAATGTGTCTCCATGGGTCCAGTAATAATTTTTGATAAGTCGACACTCGAGAGTCTTAATCCTGATGAGGCAATGTGGCTTGACCATTTTTTTATTTCAAACATCACGCCTCTTTTTTTCATTGAAACTTTAGCTGACCTTGAAAAAAAATTAGGCGGAGGACGTAAACCGGAAGATATTGTTGGAAGTCTGGCATATAAAACGCCGGATATGAACTCTCGTCCAAACGTACATCATGCAACGCTCCTAGCGGGAGAGCTTTCAGGGGCTGCAAAAATTGACATGCGCGACAGACCCATCGTATCAGGAGGAAAAACAATGGAGCTGGGTGGTAAAATGGGCATCATTTTTCAAACCTCTCCTGAGGAAGAAGCTTTTTCACGTTGGCAAAAACATCAATTCCTGGAACTGGAACGCTCAAGAGCTAAAGCCTGGAGACGTAATTTATCCAATGTCCGCCTTGAAGAAAGTTATGAATCGTTTCAAAGATTTTTTCCTTTGGGCAAAGCAAAAACCTATGCCGACGTTAAAAGCTTTGTTGACTTCTATTTAGATGGTCCGGACCAAGAGGAAGTGCTCATTTTCGGCTTACTGCTGCTCGACATCCCCGAACACTCTCGAATAGCAGTACTCAAAAGATGGAAGTCTGAGGGCAAAAAATCTATTCGTGAATTTGCTCCATACTTCACTCATGTTTTTTCTGTTGATATGTTTTTCTATCTCGCAATCGCCGCCGACTTAGTGGGACGCGGACGACCGAGCCATAAAATTGATTTAGCGTATCTATACTATTTACCATTTTGTAAAGTTTTTACTTCAAGCGACAAACTGCACGTAAATATCGCCCCTTTCTTCCTCGGTGAAAATCAAACCTTCGTCCCAGGAGCTGAACTAAAATCAGATCTCGAAAAATTAGATCGGCACTATGACGCTTTACCAGATGATGAAAAAGAACGTGGCGTGATCAGTTTTGCTTTTTATCCGCCCTCCGATGATTCATTTCTCGTGTCACGGTTATGGGATAAATATATGTCACCAACGTGGCGTCAAGATCGACCAATAATTGCACCTCAACCCGATACCCCTGATAACCGAAGGTTGGTTGATCAAATTAAACGCTTCAAGGCGGAGGGCACACCCGTCCCTGATGAAACCCGCATTAATTCTGATGAGGCTGATCATATCGGTATCGAGCGTAGCGTTCACGCACGTAAAGGAAAATGGATTCGTTTTCCACCGGAAATAATAAGCAGACGTAAAAATAAAGAAGGTGAATGGGAGGATACGCCGTTAGAGTAAAAATAAATAGCCGCGCCACCCAGAAGTCTCGCAACGCTGCGATTCAACCAGATGACGCGGACAGAGATCCGAGGGAGCGTACTTGAAGCTTTCTACCTCACGCTCGCAAGGCGTTCCCTAATCAGGGTATCGACCCTCAGTCGAGCCGCGAGCAGGGCACTGTTCGGAAGACAGGCTACGGTGTCACCTTCTCCCAGAGAGTCCTCGGACGTTGTACCGCGTACATCCATACCGACCAGGCCAAGGTCATTTTGTCCCAGATCGGACTTCCGGAGTATCCAGGACGACTGACCATGCGCAGAAGCCGACACTGGATCCATCCCTCAGCCCTGAGTCGTTCCCGCTCCGCGATGTCCGATGCCGGAATGCGCCACGCCGTGCCCATGTCAGTAAACTTACAGAAGCAGACTCGATCGAGCTCGGTTACATTCTGGTGGGCGACAAAGACATCGTAGAGGTTATGCATCGGGTCGCACTGGTTGCGGGAGTTGTAGAGAACTTGATTCGGATGGATCGTGGGATCCTCCTGCCGGAGATCGAACGGCCTTGTTGGAGACCGCGTTGAGTCGTTGACGATCAGGAAAGCGACGTCGCTTTCAGGTTCCGTGTCCATGATCGGCTCACCGATGCAGACGAGCATGGTCGGCTTTGGAGTCTTGAACGCGACGATGAGTCGGCTTCCCAGCATCCCGAGATGCTCGAAGGCGTGTCGACAGGTCACGACGAGTTTGTATCCATCGCCGAGACACTCGACCACGAATCCCATGGATCTGTCGTGAGCAGCACCGCGCGAAAGGTCTAGAAACACTACTCCGATCGAGACCAGCGGGTTCGCACTTCCGGCCAGGAGATCTATAACCTTCTGGTTCGGATCTGCACGTACAGACTTCTTGAAGCGAGCATCGCGCACTGCCTTGGATTTTTTCTGTCCCATGACCCAACTTCCTTTGAAAGAGGTGCTTGACGAGGTACGATTTTACAAAGTCTTCTTAACAGGAAAAAGAAGAGTGGTCAAGAACGGAGGCGGATTATCTGTAAAAAGTTCCTCAAGATCAGTTTATCGTTTTTTTCAACCACTTAATGACAAACCGCTGAACGCACGATTAAATCAAATCCTATGAAATCCTTTGCAAGTGACAACTTTGCTAGCGTCCATCCGAAAATCATGGAAGCTCTTGAGAAAGCCAATGCTGGTCACGCGATGGCATATGGTGCCGATCCAATCACGGAAGAAGCAGAAAAAAGAATCAAGGATCTCTTCGGAGGTGAGCCCGAAGTATTCTTTGTCTACAACGGCACTGGGGCAAACGTCGTCGCTCTCCGCTGCCTTCTCCATCCGTTTGAAGCGGTTGTGTGTGCGAAGACAGCTCATATCAACGTCGATGAATGCGGAGCTCCTGAGTGGATGACTGGCAGCAAGCTCATCACGCTTCCGACCGAGGATGGAAAGCTGACGCCAGAACAGGTTCAGACTGCTTTGCATGGTTTTGGCGACCAGCACCACGTTCAGCCAAAAGTGATCTCCATTACACAATCAACGGAATACGGCACGCTCTACGCGCGTGAAGAAATGAAGGCTCTTGCCGATCTTGCTCATGCGCATAACATGTATCTCCATGTTGATGGAGCTCGTATCGCGAATGCAGCTGCAGCCCTTGGTTGTACGTTAAAGGAATTGGTCACGGACACGGGCGTAGACGCCCTGTCTTTCGGTGGAACAAAAAATGGCTTGATGTTTGGCGAAGCGATCGTCTTCTTCAAAAAAGAACTCGGGCAACATGCCAAGTTTTATCGTAAACAAAGCGCTCAACTCTGTTCCAAGAATCGCTACATCGCCGCGCAATTCAACGCACTTCTCACAGATGATCTTTGGCTTCAAAACGCGAAGCACGCGAACGCTATGGCACAGCGACTTCTCACAGAAGTACAAAAAAACAAAAAATCACCGTCACGCAACCCGTGCAGGTAAACGCCTTGTTCGCACGCATTCCAAAAGAAGCTATTCCCGTTTTACAACAGAAAAACTTTTTCTGGATTTGGGATGAGGCCGCAGGAGAGGTACGTTGGATGACTTCGTGGGATACGACGGAGGAGGATATTGATGCACTTATGAGATCGTTGAATGAGATGTAGGTATTTTTCTGCTTACCGCTCAATACTTCTATGGCAAACATCACGTTTCAAGATCAAGTAGTATTTCATGCACGCGCAGAAAAAATCTTCGCCGAGGAATACGCTCTTCTGAAGCCACTTATGCCGTGGGCAGACATCCAACATATTGGCAGCACTTCGATCCCCGGTGCGACTACCAAGGGCGATATTGATATAGTCGTGCGAGTTCTCAAAGAAGATTTTCTGAAGACGCGTGACATCCTGAAAGGCATATACGAAACACATCAGCTGGACAACTGGTCTGAAACCTTTGCCAGTTTTAAAGACGATAACAGGGCTCTTCCTTTGGGGATACAGCTCACGATCATGGATTGCGAAGATGATGTCTTCGTCACGTTCAGAGATATTCTTCGATCGAGTCCAGAGATGCTCTCGGAATATAATGCGTTGAAAATATCTTGTCAGAATCAGGATACTGAAATCTATCTTGCCAAGAAGGCTGAATTTTTTGAGCAACTGATTCAATCGAAGAAACTCACCAGTTCATCTTCATAATTTTATCCATATGAATAAAAAAATTAACCCGAAAATAAAAGCACTGCTGAGTTCGGCGTGTGTAGATATTTCCAATTATTTGTCAACGCTTTCAGATCTGTCACAAGAGAAAAGAAGCGGCATAATTAAAAAATATACCGCTGCCATCGAAGGTAACTTCGTTTCCTGGATGGGCGCTGTATCTATCTGCGCCCGATCCGTCCAAGGCCGATATGCCGCGTCAGAAAATCTTTGGATTGAAATGATGGATGATCATGCAGGGATGTTAAGAGAGTTTGCACGTGCGGCTCACAGCGAACCAGATGTGCAAGCATATCAAGCTGTCGCGGAGAGCGTAGCGAATATTCGGCAAATGGTTGCTCATCTCTCAGGCCTGGAATGTCTAACATTGATCGCGACACTCGAAAATACGTCTGGAGTCTTTATCCCCCGGCTAGAAAAAATGGCGAAGGATTTAGGTTCGAACAATCTTCGCTATACAAAAATTCATGGTGAGGCCGATATTGACCACGCAAATCAGTTCGCATGGGCGATAACGCATGAACTAGGGCTTCATAAAAACGGAGAAGAAGTCGTTACCAAAACCATAGAGATGACAATTCAGTTCTTGAAAAACATTTTCGTGTAAGATGAGAAGTTCTTTATGATATAAATATAAAAACTCCCCGGAACTGGGGGAGTTTTTATATTTACTTCACTTTACACGTATAGCACTGCTTCGATTTTTTCTTAAAACATCCAGCCGACTGATACTGCGGTGACCACACTGATTTACAATGGTTGCAACGCAATAATAAGTTGGGCTCACCTATAACAATAACAAAAGTTTTCTTCGGCATAGAATCGATTGGGTGAATAATCAATCCGTGCCGCACCGTACATCACCTTAACCACACCTTACCGTATCGTATAAGGACATATTATACTTAGGCGTACTTTTGTCAATTGATAGGCTCTTCCAAAGAAGAGGATGAAAAAGCGACTTGACCGAAGCAGGGATCAGTCACCAATAAACTATCCCAACTCCTGCGAGGAATAAAATTGAGATATAAATCCTCCTGACAAACATGCTCCTCACTTTCCATCCTGGACTCCTTGTCTCCTTGACAAATTCGTATCTAGCTTATTAAATAAGCTTACAGAGCCTTCACAAGGAGCACTCAATGAACAATCCGGAACGACGTCTGGAACAGGGGCTTCGCGCATGGGAAGACCATTGCTTCTGCATGCGCCTGATGGTGCAGATGTATCAGCAAACAGGACAACCGTCTCTCTACGGCCAGCTTCCACCTGAACTGATGCGTTTTGAACGTCTACGGCCGTTGATGCTGCGGGCACTGAATCTCCCAGAAGACGATAAGAATCCGTTTACCGAGGCATCAGAACCGGAATACGTCGATCCCACAGAAGGCCAGAGCTTCAGGGTCGTCAGGGAATTACCATTCGCCCTGCTGGACTGGGCGAGTCATTCGCGGCGCATCTTCACGCTTTCACAGGATCTGCAGCTCTTGCTTCAGGAAACATCTCTGGATGGCGTGGTATGTACGGAGCTGCACCCTCCATTCGACACGTACGCCATCGCCCTCCCCCAGCCGATTCGCGACACCTCTGGAAACGCGTACGATGCGCTGACCTTCACATATGGGAAGAACGAAGAAGCTGCGATGCTCCACATCAATCTTCTTGGAAGTGAGCTGTCCAGCTATCGAGCACTCACCCGAGCAGAGAAGCGTGGGTATGAAGAAATCGTCCGACGCAAACGAAGCAAGGAGTATAGTGTGATCGAGGGCCTGCTTCGACGTCGGGGTCCTCTGCCGATCACGAACTATACCGTTCTGTTGAGGCCGAAGCCGGCGTCTAAACCGGCGAAAATCATCGCGTACCGGGAGCTCCGTTCACGCATGCAGACGGACGATGACAGGTGGTCCATCCAGGTACTTGGGGAGGGTCCGCAGCGCAACGTGTACGAATACGGCTTCCATATCGCCATCGGTCTGGCTCTCTATCTCGAAACGATCCAGGCTGGATCCACGGAACAAGCCTGGAAGCCACTGCCGACGACCGTCCAGAACGTCGCCTGTGTGACGGACGGAGCGATGGTGTGTGACATTCAACTGCACGGTCGTCTCGAGACTTCGGAACGGGCGGCACTGGAAGCGCTCCAGGAGCCGCGCAAGACGGTCATTCCCCATTTCCGCCGCGGAACGTGGCGCCGTCCCCCAGGTCAAGGACATGATCCAAACGCCAGGAGAACTGTCTGGCAAAAACCGGCGATCGTCCACAGAGACATGCTCCCGAAGGATGCGCTGCCGCTGGCTCAAGAAACGAAGGTGGATAAAGCTTGAGCGCTTATCGCGCCCCTGGAAATCGCATCTCATGCGAACTTCTTCCAGGAGGCGCGATTTTCAGTTAAAAAAATAACGCTCCTAACGGCACTTTTTTAAAATCACAGCAATCTCTTTTTTTACTACGCGCATCTCAAATACAGTACCCCTACCTCCTCCCCGCCGCACAAAAATAAAAAGGTGGGTGAAATTACGCGGTTAGAACGAACGGCTCCTTCTTGGCAGCTTGGTCGCAGCTTTGCTTGCTTGGTGCGTTAAGAACGAGACAGGGCATCTAAGCCCGCAGCATCTTTACCGCGTAATTTAGGCCTATTAACTCGTCTAAACCCTCCCACACCGCCGTTAGAAATTCATCTCTCAAGTTGCACCAGCAAAAACACCACGTACAACGCGGTGTTTTTGGTTGAAAAAGCAGACCTGTGTACGCTTTATCTCTCCATTACTTCTTCGCCGCCATCTCTTGTACATCCTTCAACACCTCCTCTGGATGCTCTTCCGGCTTCACG
>CAIKOH010000045.1 GCA_903829075.1 Candidatus Uhrbacteria bacterium | reverse complement strand
GTTCCTTGCATGCCTGGATGAATCGAGCAGTGATAGTCGAATGATCCGACGGTGTTAAAGGTGTGGGAGACGGTTTGGCCTGGTTGGACGATGCCGAGATCCCAACCGCTTCCTGTGACGCTGTGCGGGGTTCCGTAATCGTTGTTAATCCAGGTGACGGTGGTGCCGCGTTTGACGGTGTAGGTCGTTGGGACGTAGCCATCATTCATGTTGGCGATATCAACCGTGACCTGTGTAACATCAAGGCTTTTATCTTGCGCAATCGTTTGCGTAGAGGTCATGACATCAGCTGGCGTAAAATCACTTGAGGTGTCGACGTTGCTTCCGGAATGGTAGTTGATAAAGAACGCGTCAGGAATATCGTTTACGCGGCTCTTCCAATCCGTTCCGTACAAGGTGGTAGCGGTTTGTTCAGTGGTGACCCAGCGTAAAATTCCTCCACGATCAACGGCATAGACTTTAGGATCGGTCGTGACTTTTACCAACTTCGCTCCCGGACGATAGGTGACGTTGCCACCCAGCGGAATGTCAGAAAGTTCAGCATCAGAGATGGTGACGACGGTGCTGAAATCACTGTACCAGGTGAAATAAGTTGCTTCATTCGGAAACACGAACCGTCTTCCGTTTGGCGCAAAATAATACACGGTGGAACCTGAGCCTTTAATTAAATCGCCTGGTTGGAGCGAGCTATGTCCTGCGAGTGAGGCGATCGGCATGGCGAATAAAAAGAGTGCACTTACAAAGACAGTCATGCGTTTAAGGGTTTGCATATATGTAAGCATACCACGTTCAGCGAAAAAAGATACGAAATCATAAAAACCCTCACTGTTTTTGAGGGTTTTTATGAGCTTTTTTGATTTATTGTACCGTTACTTGCGTTGACGTTGCCCAAGCCTCTAATCCTGATGCATCGATCGCATGACCTACGAAGGTGAGCGTTCCGGCGGTGTTCCAGGGTCCAGAGGAGAGATCACAGAGTGATCCGATACAGCGTTTGAGCAGTGATCCGTTGATCCAGATCTCAGTTGAACTTACGGCGTTGTCTCCGGCGCTGGCATTGACGGATACATCGACGTTTTCTCCATGGTAGATGAATGTTTTATCCGTGCTGATCGTGGTGAGTGGCGGTTCTGTGCTGACGACAGTGATGGTTTGGGTTGGGGTGATGCGTTGTGCGCCAAGGCTGTCCGTGGCAATCGCGTAGACGGTGTGTACTGTTCCGATTGCGCTCCCTTCCGTGTCTGAGTACCGGCATTCATTTTGAGCGGTGCATCCTTTAATATCTGATCCATCAAGATAGATGTCGATGGTGCGCGCGGTAAAACCTCCGGTGGTGTCGACCACAATTTCACGCGATGTTCCTGGGCGCACACTCGTACGTGTAATGTTTAACACGACGTTGTTCGCGCTGGTGGCAATTGCAATCGAGCTTGTGACGGTAGTGACCTGGCCGTCCATCCAATTAAAGATGGCGCCAATGTCATAGTTGGGTTGTGTTCCGGAGGTAGGGATGGTGGCACCGGTAGCGCAGGGCGTGGAGGCGCAGGTGGTCTGTAGCGCGTTGTTGAAGAAGACCTCAACCTGTCGCAATGATCGCGTGCTTCGCGTTTGAGCCGTGATCGTAATAACATCGCCCGCATGTGGATTCGTGTTCGAACTGGTAACGGTTTCCGTGACCGCCTGCACAGGTGGGGTTGAGGTTGTCTGAATCGGAGATGTGATCGGTGGCGTTGACGTTGGTGTGCTCACGATAGGTGGCTGAACCACCGGGGGAGTTGTCGCGCTGAGCTGTTTGTCATCGTTAATGGTATCAGCGTTTTGGGTGACGGTGTTTGGCGAGTAGTCGCTGATGCTCGCGATTGGGGCATCCACATGATAGTTGACAAAAAACGCATCCGGTAAATCATCCACCTGATGAGCCCAGCCATGTCCGTAGAGGGCGTTTGCAAGGTCTTCAGTTTCTATCCAGCGCAGCATGCCGTTGTGGTCGACAGCGTACACCTTTGGATCAGTGGTGACTTTTACTAAACGTACACCTGGACGATAGGTGACGTTTCCACCAAGAGGATAGGACTGCAGCATGATATCTGAAATGACGTTTACCCGAGAAAAATCCGTGTACCAGCTGAAGTACGTTTGACTGTTAGGAAATACGTAGCGTTTATTGTCAGCGCCAAGATAGTACACGGTGTTGATGGAGCCTTTGATCAAGCTCCCTGACGTAGGGACGGTCGTCGCGTTCACCGTGTGAAGCCAGGGCGCGATACAGAGCGCGCATCCGACTAGGGCCACGAGAGCATGTTTGGTATTCATAGAAAAAAGAAATGACGAGAAAAAGGAATAGCTGGTTGCGTGGATGTATTAGGGCGAGGTATCTGCGCAGGCGAGAATCTGTTGCTGAATGCCTTGAATGGCGGCCCATGGATCAGGGGTGTCAAAGATGGCGCTTGACATGCAGAGGCGTGCAGCACCCGCCGCGATCACGGACGAGATGGTCTGTAGGGTAAGTCCTCCGTCGAATTCTATCGGAAGATTCGGTGCAGAAGCGTGAAGGTTAGAGAGCGTTTGTAGGGTTTGTCGAATGAGTATTTGTCCGCTGAAGCCGGGTTGCACGCCTAGGAGCAGAATAGTGTCTATCTGATGAAGAAATGGACGAACGGTTTCGATCGGTGTGTTTGGGTTTAATGATAGACCTATTTCGAGACCATGCGTACGGCAGAAATCAATGAGTGCCTGATGGTCGATGGCGCATTCAACGTGCCAGATTGCGCGCTTGAACGTGGGCACGACCAACCATTCTTCGATGACGCGACGCGGATCCATCACCATGAGATCCAGTTCAACCTGAAGCGGGAGGTTCCAAGTGGAAAACGTGTGCGCGTCATGCCAGGTGGTATTCGGAGCAAAAGAGCCGTCAATCACATCGAGCTGCATCCAAGGCGTGGCTTTTTCTACGATTTTACATTTGTCCTGCGCCTCCTCGGCGGTGTGTGCAAGAATCGCTGGAATAAGTTCTATCATAGGGCGTCTAGTTGTTCTACGCGGCGGAGATGACGTTTGGCGCGACTTTCAGAGGTGTGTAGCCAAGTTGTGAGGATATTCTTGGCGCGAGCAAGGGGGGTGATCCAGGCACCAAGCACGAGAATATTGGCGTGTGTATGTTCGCGCGCAAGGCATGCTTCTTCGGGGGTGCGTACGAGGGTCGCTCGAATTCCGTGGAAGCGATTGGCAGCAATATCCATCCCCAGACCGCTTCCGCAGATGAGAATTCCGTATGCGCCCGTCTTTCGACTTACCGCATACGCCACTCGTTGCGCCACCAAGGGGTAATCATCATCTTTGATGAATGCGGGTGAAGCGTCCTCGATCTGCTCGCCTTGCTGCAGGAGAATCTTTTTCAACTGCTCCTTGAGTTCAAAGCCTGCATGATCAGCGCCAAGAATGAGCGGGTGTTTCATGGGACTATTAAAGCACAGATGAAGGCGTAGGACGAGATCTTCGAGCGTGTGGTATACTGTTTCCAGTAGGAAGTTTGAGGTGCTTTATTGATTCTTGTTATGTTCTTTCTTCGCGTATTTTTTTTCACCTTTCTGCGTTTTCTGGCGATTATGGCCGCGGTGTACGGATTGACTCAGCTCGATGTCAGCCCGTTGCCGGTCGTGGTCACGATGGCTATTTTTTCTTATGGAGCGCACATCTTCATCACCGCCTTTTTTACCTGGTGCGCATTACGAGTGCGTCATATTAAGGGGTTTGATGTGTGGCTGATTATCGGATGTTTCACGATTGGAGATTTTATGTTAGAGCTGACGCTTATCCGTGCGTTCAGTTGGTACCTCCACGTTCCACCTGTATCTGCTTGGCAGGAGGTGAGCGTGAATACAGGAATTTTATTCGCGCTGTATGGGTGTACTGTTTGGATTGTTGCATGGTTGATGCAAAAGAAACAAAGTCAGCTTTTAACCCCTGAAGGGTTGCGTGTATAAAAAAGAACGATTGGAGTAAGGCGAGGCAGCCTCTCTTATAAAGAGGAAGAATCTGAATTGTGGTGTTTGCGTTGATGAAATTCTGTGACGTGAGTGAGGAGGAGTGCGACGGTCATGGGACCAACGCCTCCAGGAACAGGAGAGAGCCAGACGTCTGTTGATTCGAAGGAGGGTTGGTCAACATCGCCGCAGGGCATCCCTTGTTCATTTGTGTTTGTGCCTACGTCAATCACGACGCGCGCTTCTGGAAGCATGTCGGCTGTCAAAAATTTTGCCTTGCCTACGGCACAAATGACGAGTCCGCATCCGCTGAGCCAGGCTCGATCAAGTTCTTCCGGTTGAAGATGTTTGGTGTCGGCGCCGGCACGATTCAAAAGCGAGACCAGTGGTTCGGCAAAGGTGTCTGAGTTTGCGATCACGGCAGCTTGCAGATCAACGAGTCGTAGCGATGTCTGCGCGATGAGCCGCAAGATAGCTTCATGGGTTGGTGAAATGACCAGACCTTGTCCGGCTAACAGCGCTTGTGTATTTGTTGGGTGGAATCCATCCACGTCTTTTGATGGATTAATGGCGTTGATGATGCGCTGGGTGTCATGCTCATCTGGCAACGGGAGCTGTACGAGGATCGCATCTGTTTCTGTTTGAGTGTTCGCTATTTCGATCTGTCTCACGATTTCATCGTCTGAGGTCGTGGCCGCGAGACGGTGGACGATGAGTTCCATCCCAACCTCTTGCGCCCCTTTTTCTTTTAACGAAACGTAGAGGTTTGAGGCCGGATCCTCACCGATTAAAAAAATATCCAGACGTGGATGCAGGCGCTGTTCGCTGATCGTCTGTGTGAGCTGTTGCCGGAGATGTGCTGCAAGTTTTTTTCCGTTGATGAGATGCATGGGATAAGCCTACGGATTTTTGGAAGTTGTGTCCAGGGGAGGGCGGATCGTTTGACCCTTTGCGCTTTTTTTTGTAAGCTGTGTTCACTTTTCTATGTCACCAGAAGGCGTCAAACATCTTGCGATTATTATGGACGGAAACCGTCGCTGGGCCAAACAGCGCGGTCTACCTCCATTTGAAGGACACCGTCGAGGTTATCAAACTATGAAGGATATCGGCGAGGCCTGTCTTGCTCGTGGGATTGAGTCATTGACGGTGTACGCCTTTTCAACCGAAAACTGGAAACGTACAGAGGAGGAGGTGGGTTTTTTGATGGGGTTATTTGAACAGGCCTTGAAGGAAGAGCTCTCTTTTTTTATGGAGCGAAAGATTCGTGTCCGTATTCTTGGTCGGCGTGAGCGTTTGAGCGAATCCCTCGTCAACATTATTGCGGATGCGGAAGAACAGACGAAAGACTTTGACCGCATGACCTTTGCGATTTGTCTAAATTACGGCGGTCGTTTGGAGCTTGTGGATGCGGTGAAGCGGATCGTATCCGAGGAGATATCGGCAGACGCGATCGATGAATCAACCATCGCGAAACATCTGTATTGGTCTGATATGCCAGAACCCGATCTTGTCATTCGTACCTCTGGTGAAGAGCGTTTGAGTAATTTTTTATTGTGGGAGTGTGCCTATAGCGAACTCCTGTGGTCACAAAAACACTGGCCGGATTTTGATGAGACAGAGTTCGATGCAGCGCTACAAGAATTCGCGACGCGTCAGCGAAGACATGGGAAATAACCAGCGAGAACCGTCGTTCACCTCGTTCCGCGTTTGATGTATCATGGACATCATCCATGTTTTCACGACGAACAGGTTCATTCATGTTGTTGTCCGCAGTGTGCGGTTTATTATTGACGTACTCGCCAGTGGTTCGAGCGGATGATCCGTCGATCGACGCGACCTCGACCGCAAGCGATGATCAGGTCAACCGTCAGATTCAAGAAAAGCAGGATCAGTTGCGTCAGATCGAAAGTGCGCTTCAAGAGCAGCAATCAAGTACGCAACAGACGAATGATGCACTGAGCTCATTAAAGGATGAACTCGCGATTCTTGATAATCGTATTCAGGAGAAAAAATTGACCTTAGATCAGACCAACCAGGAGATCGCCTTGGCGAATCTTGAGCTGGAGCAGCGCCAGAAGCAGATCGATCAGTCAAATACGGAGATTGACCAACGTCGTGCCCTAATTGCGACCTTGTTGCGGCGCATACAAGAGGCGGACAGTGTGCAGTCATGGGAGGTTTTTTTGACGCATCCAACGCTGTCAGATTTTTTTGCTCGGGCAGAACAGATGCGCGAGCTGGAGGGACATCTTAGTTCAACAACGGAAGCCCTGCAGGGCGCGCAGCAGGATCTGCAGAGCAGACAGGCGGCGCAGGAAGCTCAGCGTCAAACCTTGGCAGATGAACGTACGCAGGCGCAACGTGATGAGTTAGCGTTTGAGTCTGAACGTGACGCAAAGCTTTCGTTGTTGGATGAAACACAGGGAACGCAGGATCGATTTCAGCGTTTGTTGGATGCTTTGCGTTCAGAGGAGCAGCTTCAAACAAGTGGTATTGCCGATCTGCAGCAACATCTGAAAAATCCTTCCAGCGCTCTTGGGGCTGATTCAGATACGGCGCAAACGTTGAGTTGGCCGATCGATGTCACAAGGGGTATCTCGGCCGCGTTTCATGATCCGAATTATCCATTTCGTGAGCTGTTTCAACATCCAGGAATTGATCTGCCAACGAATGTTGGAACGCCGGTGCACGCGGCTGCTTCCGGGTATGTGGCGTGGACGCGTACCGGACGGGAGTATGGAAATTACATCATGATTATTCACGCGAATGGTCTTGCCACGATTTACGCGCATCTCTCGCAGTTTGAAGTGCAACCCAACACCTATGTCGTGCGTGGCGAAGAGATCGGTTTATCCGGTGGTGAACCAGGTGCTCCAGGCGCAGGACTTTCTACTGGTCCACACGTACATTTTGAGGTGCGCCAAAACGGGATTCCGGTCAATCCAGAAAACTTTTTGCCGCCGTTGGATGGGGGACAGTGAGGAGTTCATAACAAAAAAACTCCGTGAGATGTTCACGGAGTTTTTTGTGCGACTATTTTTACCTCTTCACGCTTTCGGCCATTCGAAAGATGGATCCGTCCAAGCGATGGTCCTGCCGGCTAAAGGTGATCAGTACACCGTTAGCTTCAATGGTGAGGGTCTGATAGTTCATTAACGCTTGGCTGAGTCCTGCGGGTTGAATGGTTGGAATAAGCGCGGCTTTCCAAGCACCAACTTTCAGTGAGATGACAGGCAGGGCGTTGGTGTCGGTGATGGAGGCGCTGTCTTTAGCAAACTGTTTGAGAGCTGCGGCAAGCGTCCCTTTTGTGCTAGTGATTGCGTATGTGCGATCAAAGGTGCAGATCGACCGACCATTGGTCATGTTTTGAAAAAAATGTGGGGCACCGACAGTGACACCATCACTTGTCCACTGTGTCGGGTACATGCTTTTTCCTAGAGCTGACCACGTAGACGAGTAGGGAACGTCCATGGTGAAGCGCATGGCAGCAGTCTGTGGATTTACTGTTTGCCCGGACCACATTCCAGGTACGTTCGCATTTTGCAGTTGTGCGGATGCTTGCACCGTTGGATCCTGACAGTCCTTCCCTTGCAGCGATTGACTGAAGTTTGTGATGTCAGTTGTGGATAAAAAGGTGGTGGCGCTTAAGACGGGCGTTGCGGCGAGTAAAATGAGGGGCAGCGCGACCATGGCCGCGCGTTGAAAGGGCGTGTGAGACATAGATAGAAGGAAGTATACACTTATTTTTTCTTTATGACACGTTTTGCCGCTTGCACAATATCTTCTGCGGTCATGTGGTAGTGGGTGAGAAGTTCCTGTGGTTCACCAGATTGTCCAAAGGAATCCGGCATCCCGATCGCACTCACAGGAGCTGGATGGTTACGCGACAACGTTTCGCACACGACGCTATGAAGTCCACCAATGATCTGATGCTCTTCGATGGTCACGCAGCAACCAGTTTTTTTGACGCTGTTGATCAGCGTTTCTTCGTCAAAGGGTTTGAGGGTGTGACAGTTGATGACCTCGGCGTGAATGTGTTGTGTTTCTAAGACCTGTGCGGCACGTAAGGCTTCATATAGGAGTGGACCGCAGGCAGCAAGAGTGACGTCCTGTCCTTCACGTAGCACAAGGGATTGTCCGATAACAAACGGCGTACGCGGCGTGGTGATGCTCGGCGTGGCGTCGCGTGCGAAACGTAGGTAGACCGGTCCTTTGATTTTTGCGGCAGCGAGCGTCGCTTTTTTTGTTTCAAGATAATCACAGGGGGCGATGACAGTGAGCCCTGGCAGGACGCGTGTGATCGCAAGATCTTCCAGAGCTTGATGCGTGGCTCCGTCCGGTCCAACCGAGAGGCCGGCATGCGCACCTGCGATTTTTACGTTAGCGTTGCTGTAACAGACGGACACGCGCAACTGATCCCAGGTGCGCCCAGGCATAAACACTGCGTACGAACAGACGAACGGAATTTTCCCCGACAGAGCAAGGCCGGCCGCGATACCCAACATGTTTTGTTCCGCAACCCCGCACTCAATGAACCGTTCAGGGAACGCTTCTCGAAACAGATGTGCGCGCGTTGATTCTGTCAGGTCGCCGCTTAAGACCATGACTCGCGGGTCTTTTTTTCCTAAGATCACCAGCGCATCGCCGTAGCCGTTGCGGGTCGGAATTTTTTCCACGTCTGCGTCAAAGAGATGGGGGTTGAGAGGGGAGGTCATACGTTTATTCATGCTCTGATGTCACCTGTCCGGCGAGGGATCTCAACTCACGCAAGGCAAGGCGTCCTTCGGATGGATCCGGGGGTTTCCCATGCCATTCGTAGTGACGTTCCATAAAATCCACGCCCTTGCCGGGGATCGTGTGGGCGAGAATAACGGTTGGTTTTTCGTAAATTGTTTTTGCTTCCTCGCACGCATCGATGATCTGTCGGAGGTTGTGTCCATCGCTTTCGATCACATGCCAGTTAAAGGCGCGCCATTTGTCGGCCAGCGGTTCGAGTGGCATTACGTCTTCGGTGAAGCCATCGATCTGGATGTTGTTGCGATCGACGATGACGGTGAGTTGGCGTAACTGTTCTTTTCCTGCGAACAGAATGGCTTCCCAAGATTGTCCTTCGTCGAGTTCACCATCACTCATCAGGCAATAGGTGTGCCAATCAGCCTGGTCATGGCGTGCAGCAAGCGCCATGCCAACTGCTTGCGAGAGACCTTGGCCGAGCGGACCTCCGCAGGTTTCGATCCCCATGTTGAAATGGGTATTTGAATGTCCTTGGAATGGTGTGCCAAATTTTCGCAATCCATTGATAAAATCTTCGCGAGAGCAAAACCCTCGTCTCGCGAGCGCCGCGTATAACACGGGACAGATATGCGCATTGGATAAAACGACACGATCGCGCTCAATCCAGCGGGGTTTTTTTGGATCGATATGTAAGACATGAAAGTACAGCGCTGTGAACACGTCAGCCATGCCAAGCGAGCCGGCACTGTGGCCGGATTTGGCTTTGACAAGAGCGCGAATCACATCTTGGCGAATGTCATTTGCGAGGAGTTTGAGTGCGGGGAGATCGGGTTGATCTTTTTTGGAAGAACGAAGAGGCATAGCTTATGAGAGTATACTCTCGATGCCAGTGTTCGTCATTTCATTGCTTGTCGGTTGCCTAGTTCTCTACGCATCATTTATCCTTCTTGACATGTTACATCTCCGCATTCGTACAGACGGTGGGTCGCGTGGAAACCCAGGTCCATCGGGAATTGGGGTAGTGGTTGAGCGGGCGGATACGGGGGAGGTTCTTGAGGAGCACGCGAAGTTTCTTGGACGCACGACCAACAATCAAGCAGAGTATCTCGCGGTGATTCTTGGACTTGAGCGGTGTGCGGCCTTGGGAGCGACCTCGGTCGAGGTTTTGGCTGACAGTGAACTGTTGATCAAGCAGGCAAAGGGGGAATATCGTGTGAAAAATCCCGATCTGGGTCAGCGATTTT
>CAIKOH010000044.1 GCA_903829075.1 Candidatus Uhrbacteria bacterium | reverse complement strand
GCTCCAAAAATAACGGCGCTATGAAACTCGTGGCCGTGAACGTTGCCCTTGTCGCGTGCTTGCTAAGCCTTGATCAGTGGACAAAACGGTTCTTTTTTTCCCAAGACTCAGGAACAATCGCCCACGTTCCTGCGTTTCTTGTTCAGATCACCCATCACAAAAATCTTGGGTTGACCTTTGACCTGCCATTTCCTTCAACGATACTGATCGGATTAAGCTCGCTGATCATCCTTGGTGTTCTGTACGCATTTATAGAAACTGTCCGACATCGAGAGCGACAACGAACCTTCGCGCTCAGCCTGATTCTCGCCGGAGCGCTAGGCAATCTTTTCGATCGTCTCCTTCTCGGCTTTGTCCGCGATTGGATCCTGTTATTTTTTCGTTCTGCTTTAAATCTTGCAGATATCTTTATCCTTGTCGGCATTCTCTGGTTCTGTTTTGAGCTGTGGAACCAAACTCGCCAAGAAACGCTTTCCACAGATCTTTCAAAATAAATTGCGTCTATCCTTGAATTTCAAAATAGGTTTGGCCCGTTTTTAACGCTTGAAGCACAATTCGAACCGGTTCAAATAATGGTTCAGGTAACGCATCAAGCGCATACCATCCGACACTCGCGATTCGATCTGGCTCACGAATCATCGGTTCACCAGACACCCAATCAGCCACAAACGAAACATCAAGATACTGCTTTCCTTCTTTGAAGAAGTTCATGCACGAGGCAAAACGAATATTTCCAATTTCGATTCCCAGTTCTTCACGCGCTTCACGCACAATCGCTTGCGTAGGCGTTTCACCAAATTCCACATGGCCACCAACCGAACCGTACATTCCCGCACCGTGCGATCCAGCTCGTTGAGCGAGAAGTGTTTTTCCATCGCGCATAATGACCGCTCCGACACCAACCTTGATATAGTGATCCATACGTGAGCAGATTAGACGTAAAAACAAACATATGATACGTTTCGTCAAGATATGTCGCTGCGCATGGATGCTGGATTTGAACGCCTCAAGGACGCTATGGCTGAAGCCATTGCGCGTGAGGTTGAATTTCCCGTGGGCGTGCTGGTCACTGTGCTTGGCGCAAAGATGACTGCGAACACAGCTCATGCGAAAATCGTTCTTTCTGTCTTTCCTGAACAGGCTCAGCCAGAAGTTCTCGAGCGTCTGCGTGAAAATGAACGCTACGTCAAAGAAACTCTGTCTGAACGTCTACGCTTGCGTCGCATCCCACGGCTGCACTACACTTTTGACACAACTGAGGCACGCGCAGAGGACATTGAACTGACATTGAATCGATTGAGCGACAACAACGAACTATAAAATCAAGCAAACCGACCACGTCTCTTGGGACTTATCCACTTGACAGGATCGCCGAAATATGGAACGGAGTATAAAGAGCTCCGTTTTTTTTATTTCCCATGCCTTCTCACATTCTAACCACCTCTGTGATTGGACTCGATGCCCATCCGGTCCATGTTGAAGCGGATATTTCCGGAGGGCTGCCGAACTTTTTGATTGTTGGATTACCTGACACTGCCGTGCAAGAAGCGAAGGAACGTGTGCGCAGCGCGCTGAAACATGCGGGGTGCGATTTTCCGCGCACGCGCGTCACCGTGAATCTTGCGCCAGCGGATCTAAAAAAAGCCGGAACATCCTTTGATCTACCGATCGCGCTGGCGATTTTGATGGCACAGGGCGATCTCCCGCGTCCAACGCACGACACAGCTCTATTCGCAGGCGAACTAGGACTCGATGGAACCGTACGCGCCGTTCATGGCGTTCTCTCGATCTCCTTACTCGCAAAGGAATGCGGGTGGCTCGACGTATTTATCCCACGTGACAACGCATCGGAAGCCTCACTCATCGAGGGCGTGCGGGTTCGTGCTGCAGTAACTCTGCGTGATGTTATTCAACATCTGCGCGGACAAACAAAAATTCCTGTTGAACCCTATCACTCATTTTCTGCAACGCATCCGGCACAGGTGAATAATTTTTCCGCTATTCGTGGACAAGAACAAGCACGACGCGCCCTGGAAATCGCGGCTGCCGGCGGACACAATCTGCTCATGCAGGGGCCGCCCGGTTCAGGCAAAACGCTTCTCGCGCGCACGTTTCCCTCCATCCTTCCGTTGTTGGCGACAAATGAAGTACTTGAACTCACGCGCATCTACTCTGTCGCGGGCTTACTCCCGAACAACGGTATCTGCCTCTCGCGTCCATTTCGCGCACCGCATCATAGCGCCAGCATCCCCTCGCTCGTTGGCGGTGGAACGCTTCCGCGACCTGGTGAGATCTCTCTCGCGCACCGTGGCGTCCTATTTTTGGATGAATTTTTAGAATTCCCGCGCCCTGCACTTGAAAGCTTACGTCAGCCTCTTGAGGATGGACGCGTCACTATCAATCGCGCGCAGGGCACACTACAATTCCCCGCACGTTTTATCTTGATTGCCGCCTGTAACCCCTGCCCTTGTGGTTATCGTACTGATCCGGAACACATCTGCACCTGTTCAGCCTCTGTCATGCAAAATTATCGCAAACGTCTCAGCGGTCCCCTGCTTGATCGACTTGATCTAACCATCGAAGTTCCGAAAGTCAAAACCCCGGAGCTCATCAACGTACATGATGCAGAGGACAGCGAACACATTCGTGACCGCGTGCAACGAGCACGCGAACGCCAGATCAACCGCTACCAATCTCTCCACATCAACACCAACGCAGAACTCACCAGCGATCAGGTTAGACGCCTCCTCAAACTCGATAATGCAGCTCACTCCCTCGCCAAACGCGCCATTGAACGGCATCACCTGTCCGCACGAGCGTACTTTCGTTTAATCAAGGTCTCACAAACGATCGCCGATCTCGCCTCTTCTGACACCATTCAAGCCACCCACTTTGCCGAAGCGCTGCAATACCGACACCTGGTCTCTCCCTAAAGAAGAACCGGCCCTCTAGACAGAATCCAGAAATCGTGTCATAGTTATACATCGCTCTATCACAGGAGGTGGCAGCGATGTTCAACTATCGATGTTTGTTGATCGTCACGGGATTTTTCCTCGCATCGCCGGCCGCGGGCTTTGCGCAGACCGTGCCGGACGCAGAGTGCCGTGCACTGCTGCAGGCACGAAACTTCACCGAGGCCGAGGCCTGCATCCGGCGGACCTGCGGTCACGTCGGCATGTGCACCTTCAACCTCGGGGTAGCACTTCAGGGGAGGGCCATGGCCGCAACAGACCACCGCGAGCAAGCGCAGCTGGTGGATCAAGCGCTCGCGGCCTTCATGAGCTACAGCACAGGGGATTTTCCTGGGGCTGCAACTGCGCGTGCTGCCTCTCAGACGATTCTCGCCACGCGCGTAAGCGAGCTGACGGCTCTCCAGGCGCGCCTGAGGAGCGAACTCACGTCCATCGCGACGGTTCCACCCACGCCGCCCAGCGCCAACGGGCCTATCGCGACCCGTCCGGTGACGGTCCCGACCACTCCACACCCTCGGACCACACGGTCCACGCCCAGTCTGAGCTCGCTCGATCGCATCGGCCCGTGGCTCACGCTCGGACTCGGAGGGATCGCGCTCACGACCGGGGTGATCTCCAGCGTGTATGCTTCGAACGCGCGCGACGAGTTTGCACGGAGCAATCCCTACAGCTCGTCGGCGTACAACGCCTGGCAGAGCGACCAGCTGATGGCAGAGGTCGCTTTTGGCGCAGGTGCCGCGCTCGCGATCGGGGGCGTGACCTGGCTGCTCTTGCGCCATCCGCAGGAGGAACCCCCGCCGATCCGCCTCACGATCTCGCCTTTCGGCGGCATCGGGCTGAGCGGCGCGTTCTGACCGATCAACCGTTCGTCTCTCGATTCCCCAAGCTGCGTCCAGGAACTCCTGACGCAGTTTTCATTTTGCTATTGTTTAAAAAAATCAGAATTATCCATAAAATAATAGCTTATTCCTGCTATTTCTTACGGTTTAACCTTGACGCCATCCCCCCATTATGATAGCATTCTTTCACCTATTTTTTGGTCATCTGTATCCATAACTTCCGCTCGGACCTGTCGCGCACGCATCGATTGACATGGGACGCGACGCCCGAAACGGAAAGAAGGAGGCTCATATTTCTCGACATCAACTCACCTATTTTTTCACGCGCATGATCCTCGCCCTCGGGCGCGGAGTAAGTTGGTTTGTACGCATGATCGGCTTGGGAATTCGCCCTCTTAAGCCAATTGTGCGATTTTTTGCGTCAAATTTCTATCGCTGGATCCTGTTACCTTTGTACGCGCTCTACGTAATGATCCGCATCCGTCTCTCACGCGTTGCAACCTCGGCACGTGGGACATTGTTTCTTTTATTCACCAATCGATACCTATTTCACATCACCTTGGTGCTCATTTCCATCGTGACCATCCTGAGCCAGCTCACCCCTCGTACCGCAACCGCTTTTGAAACCAGTCAAAATAGTTTGCTATACACCTTGGCGACACAAGGACGCGATGAACTTGTCGAAGAGCATGCTTCCACGAATACACAGCCTCCGTCAGCTCAATATCTTGATCCTTCCACCCTGCAAGCCAATGGCGGTATCGACTTTGATGCCCAACCAGAAGAGGTAAAAACCCTTTCCACAAGCATTCCAGGTAGTTTAGCTGTCGGTTCAGGCACCATCTTTCAAACGCCTGATATTTCAGGATCGGTTACCTCTACGAATGCGGGACAACTTGCTGACAACCAACCGTCCACTGCTCCAGAACCGAACGCACCAGCAACTCCAAAACCGCAAACGTACACAATTCATTCAGGTGATACACTATCCGGAATCGCCAAACAGTTTGGCGTCACCACGCAAACCATTCTTTCAGCCAATCCAGGTGTATCTGAACAGCGCTTAAAACTGGGTGCAACGCTCGACATTCCTTCGACCTCAGGCGCTACGCATCACGTAGCCTCGGGTGAAACTCTGGAAAGCATCGCGCGCGCCTATGGCGTCAGTATCGCTGATATCGCAGACGCAAACCAACTTGATGTACAGAGCACCTTGCACATCGGACAAACATTGACCGTCCCTGGTGCGACGAACGTGCCTGCGCCAGTTGCTGTTGCCGCAGAACCTCCTGCCACTCAACCAGTTGAAATCGCGCAAGCGCCAATCGTCACCACAGAACCAGCGAGCAACGTTCCGTCGCAAGACGATACACAAGGAGCTGAACCGGACGTTTCCACGAATCAGCCTCCAACAGGATCTGCCGGAAACGTCGAGGTGCCACCCTCTTCCGTTCCTCAGCCGCCAAACGCCACGAACACAGAGGTTCCTTCCGGAAAATTACTCTGGCCAACCGTTGAACATACTATCAACCAATACTACGGCTGGCGCCACACCGGCGTCGACATTGACGGAGACTACACTACCCCAATCTACGCCGCGGATGATGGCGTGGTTGAAAAAGCCGGATGGAACAACGGTGGCTATGGTCTGATGATCTTGATCAACCATGAAGATGGCATGGAAACGCGTTACGGCCACGCCTCAAAACTTCTCGTGAATGTCGGTGACCATGTCAAACGTGGACAGGTTATCGCCATGGTCGGAACCACGGGTCGTTCCACCGGGACGCACTTGCACTTCGAGGTGTATACCAACGGCGTCCGTCGCAATCCACTGGGATACATTCAACAGTAAATACAATAAATGACCGATCATCAAAGGATGGTCGGTCATTTATTTTTAACCGATCACCCTATTTCATCAATCGCTCATTCTAAACACTTTCCTGAAAAAAATAGCAAAAATCCTTGACATTTTTGTACATGTGTGCTATTCTTTAATCTTGTTTTGCTTGCGTGAAGTACTCGAGCCGAACAAAGGAGAAATAAGGACTGTTCACGAAGTTTCTCCCCAGGCTCGAACCGCTTACGCGTCATACTTAATGTGACCAGCTGGATCGGGTCACATACAATTATGACCACCCCAACGAAGACGCAAGAAATTGCGGCAGGCTCTTTTGAGAACCTCGGACTTGCTCCGAAAATCATTGAGACCTTAACTGCTTTAAAGTTGACGGTTCCGACCCCCATTCAATCTAAAAGCATCCCTTTTAGCTTGGAAGGACAGGATTTAATCGGTATCGCGCAAACCGGCACAGGAAAAACCCTGGCCTTTGCTCTGCCTTTAATCCAACGTTTGTCGCGCGGCGGCGGACGCGGGTTGATTGTGCTTCCAACGCGTGAACTCGCGCTGCAGGTCGACGAAACGTTTCAACGCATTGCGCGCTACATTCCGATTCGTACCGCTGTCTTAATCGGCGGCGAGAACATCGAGAAACAGAAGCGCCAACTCGCTCGACAGCCACACATCTTGATCACGACCCCTGGACGTCTGATCGATCATCTCGAGCAACGCACGGTCAAGCTCAACGATATCCGCATTCTTGTGCTGGACGAAGCTGACCGCATGCTTGATATGGGATTTGCCCCGCAGATCAAAAAAATCTTGCAGGTCGTTCCTAAAGATCGTCAAACGCTGCTGTTTTCTGCCACCATGCCGACAGAAATCGCTACCATCGCTGAAAAAGACATGCGTTCCCCGGTGCGCGTCGAAATTGCTCGCGCTGGAACCACTGCAGAACACATCAAACAAGAGCTGTACGTCGTACGAAAAGACCAAAAAAATCAGCTCTTAGAAAAAATTCTCAGTGATACACAGGGCAGTGTGCTCGTTTTTTCACGCACCAAGCATGGCGCCAAACGCCTAACCACGGTCGTGCAAAGCATGGGTCATCGTGCCACAGAAATTCACTCCAACCGTTCGCTCAATCAACGACGTGAAGCCCTTGCTGGCTTCAAAAGCGGAAAATACCGCGTGTTGATCGCGACCGACATCGCTGCTCGTGGCATCGATGTCACCGGCATCGAGCTTGTCATTAATTTCGACCTGCCGGATCAAAGTGAAGACTATGTGCACCGCATCGGCCGTACAGGTCGTGCCGGATTAACCGGACGCGCCGTTTCATTCGCCACGCCTGATCAAGGTCAGGACGTCCGCGCGATCGAACGCTTGACCCGCACCGTGCTCGCGATTACCCCTCTCCCGACCTTGCCTCGCGCACGTTTCGTGCCACCGAGCGCCCCGTCGTACGGAGATGAACGTCGTCATTCCACTGGGGGTGGCCATCATCGCTCAGCTGCGCCGCACGCGCATTCCGCACACGCGCCTCGTCGTGCCGCCCCGTATCACAGCCGTGGACGATAAGAAGCAAAACAAGAAACAAAAAAACACTCGACCTTGCGTCGGGTGTTTTCGTTCATACACTGTTAACTCTCTTCTTAACTTTTTTCCGTATACACCACCGATGTCTTCCTCTTGGCCTTCAATGGCCGTGGACGCGGTGCCTGCGTCATGGCTTCTGGCATCTTTTCAAAACTGCGGCGGACGGCGGCCAGGATCACTTGAAAATCTTCCGTGAGAACCTCTGGCTTAATAATAAACAGGAGATCAAACTGCTTCGGCCACTCAGCCGTGACTTCGCGCAGCGCTGCACGCATACGACGTTTGACGCGATTACGCTTGTTGGCGCGCTTGAATAATTTCGTGGAAGCGACAAATCCGATACGTGTTGATAGCTCACTTGGCCGAAAACGCAGAGTGAATAGTGGCCCAAAAACAACACGACCCTTCTGGGAGAGAAGGGCGAAGTCGCGCATGCGGCGCAAACGATCTTGGCGGGCAAGCATGTCTAGCGACCGGCCGGGCGTGCCGTCTTGATCGCGATCTGCTTGCGTCCTTTGGCACGGCGACGGGACAAGACCTTGCGTCCGTCCTTGGTCAACATGCGCTTGCGGAATCCGTGCACGCGGGCGCGGCGCTTCTTTTTCGGTTGGTACGTTCGTTTGGTAGCCATAATTCAGGGATATAAAAATTGACTCGCCTCTTTTTACCACAGATCCAAAAATTTGTCACGCGAGACGCACATGATATCATGAATGGACAAGAAATACGGGCTTGTTTTGCGTTTTTGAACCACATCCAACTGACCGTGCGCCAAAACAGCGGGTTCTCACGTATTCTTGAAAAGAGATCATTCTATCCAGTACACTATTTCTACGCACCCTATGCTTTCTTTGTTTTCAACGAACCCTTCTATGACCTCATCTCATGAACCTCAGGCACACTCCGTGCAATTCATGCGCGCGTGGCTCATCGCCTCACTCCTCGCCGTCCTCGGGCTCGGTTCTGTTGTCGCGACTGTGACCGCGGCATCATCCAACGGATCCAACAATTTCAAACAGACTGTCGAACAGGCGTTCGCCCTTCTTCCGCGTATAAAACGCGCTTTAACACAAAATACTTCCGCATCAACCACCCCGGAGATCATCAGCGAAGATGCGCAGGTGATTCAAGATGTAAAAAATACCTCCGGTGCCGTCGTAAGCATCATCGCTTCAAGCAACGTTCCTACCCTCGGTCAATGCACTTCGCAAAACAGCACCTCAACTTCCATCAATCTATTCCCACAGGACGATCTTCAATTTCCTCTCCCTCTTCAAGAGGCTCCGCTGTGTCAAAATGGCACACAGCTGCAACGCACGGGCACGGGATCTGGATTCATCGTCTCCGCAGATGGCTATATTTTAACCAATCGCCACGTCGTCTCTGATATTGAAGGCCAATATACGGTTGTGATGAATGACGCGGCGCATGCTGGACAAAAATATAAAGCCACGGTACTCGCCCGCGATCCAAATGACGACATCGCTGTTCTCAAAATCGATGGAAAAAATCTTCCCTTTGTCCATCTAGGCGATTCAAGTAAGCTTCAGGTCGGACAAACGGTCATCGCCATTGGGGATGCGCTCGGCCAGTTCGATAACACGGTCAGCAAAGGGATCGTGTCTGGCCTTTCGCGCTCCATTGAAGCCGCAGACGGATTCTCTGCGAGCGAAACACTACACGGCCTCATTCAAACAGACGCAGCAATCAACCCCGGCAATTCCGGTGGACCGTTACTGGATCTCAACGGAAATGTCATTGGCATGAACACCGCGGTCGCAAATGCGCAGAGCATCGGCTTCGCGTTACCCATTAATGAACTCAAAGCCGCATATGACGAGGTGCGTTCTGCTGGAAAGATCGCCGTAGTTCCACAAACGTTTCTCGGCGTGCGCTTTCAACCGATCACCGAAGAATTACGCGTCAATTTAAAACTCCCGTATGATTACGGCATGCTGATCGGCCATGGCGCTTCAACCAATGACGTCGCGGTCGTCACCGGTTCACCTGCGGACAAGGCTGGATTAAAGGATCAAGACATTATTCTTGAAGCAGATGGCAAAGAATTGAACGAACAGTACGATCTCGCCGATGCCGTGCGCGCCTACAAACCGGGCGATAAAATGCTATTAAAACTCTATCGACAAGGCGTCGTTGAGACGGTTAGTGTGACACTAGGAACAAAATAGTCTTAGCTCGCACACACAGAAATATTCCTCGTTTCAACTCCCGCTTCGTGCCCCGCGTATCCAAATGTGGCAAACACGGTTCCTGCTTCACGATCTAAGATATGTTGAATGACCCGCCCAACTGAAGGAAATAATTGCGATGTCTTGATCTCATCCGCCGTGAGCCACACGAGCTCACCTTCCTCCGTTGAGAGGATCTCGCCGGATTCATAGTCACCAGAAAAATGAAAAACGAGCCAATTATATGGCTCGTTTTTGACGGGTTGGATCTCAAGAATAACGGCTTCGAGTCTGATATTCTTTACACAAACTCCCGCCTCCTCCACCAGTTCACGCACCGCGGCTTCATAAGGATTCTCCCCCACATCAACCTTACCACCAATGAACGCGGTAAAACCCGGTGCATACTTTTTCAACGGAGAACGCTTGATGACAAGATATGTGTCATGTTTTTTAACAAGCATGTTTGCACACACGACGTACTCGTGGATATGCGGAGCAGTATTGATGGACATGCGAACACGGTATGTTTTTTGAACGATCTTGTCGAGAATCAATGAATGATCCCTGTATCCACCGCGTCAAAAGCGGAGCCAGGAATCGTTTTTAATTCGTTGAGCTGATCATCATTCCAGCGTGAATCGGTTGCTCCCTGAAAATACCATGGACCGCCGTCATCCGCGACAATCATGCCGTATTTTTTCATGGCCTGCGCGATGATCAGTGCCTGTCCGGTTAAGTTCGAAATGTCATAGCTTGCTTTTAAACGCACACGTAAACCCATCGGTGGCAAAGAGGCATTATCGCTTGAACCGCGATGCGTTGCTGGAAAAATATACTTGCTTAATGATCCATCAACGGTGAATCGAATGGCGTGGTCAATGTGTCCAGCAACAATCTCATCGTAACGCACCAGACCCGGAAGAATTGGCAGCCCCGCCTCATCAGCTGAGGTCCACTCCAACGGTCGGAACGCATTCGAACGCAAGTTCCAGATCGCGCCAGAATCTGCGCTCCAGCCAGCATCATTGGAATTTTTTACCGCATGGTAGAGCTCGTACAACGTACAGTTCCCACTATCAAGCACGAGCACGTGATGGTCGCTTCCCGCTTCAACGTGCGCGTTTGGCGGAATCGGGTACGGTCCCGGATCGCTCTCGGAGCCATAAGCAGTAAACGTGATCGGAACAAAAGGTTGCGTTCCAGGCACCACATCAAACGGAATACCATAGGTCGGATCCTGTCCAAAATCAGGGTGCAGCGTTGTGTCAAAACCTATCGAGTGAATAAATGTGCCCGAATCCGCACGCACCGGCAACCGTGACACGTCCTGATTCCAAGGATTATCTGAAGGAAACATCTGGCATCCAGCAATCATCGCTGCCAATCCATTTGCGGGTGGTGTGGGTGATGGAGCGCGATCACTTGAAGTAAGTGGTGGGTTCAGCGGCAATTTCGGAGCCGGTGGCTTAATCGGTGTAACATGAACATGAACCTGCACTGTGCGTTTGGTCGTCTGCCACTTTCCTTGAACCGTGAGCGTGATTGTCGCGCTGGCTGTGTGTGGTGCGATTGTAATTGTGAGATCGGCCTGCGTCATCGAACGCATACGAAGCTGCGCACGCACAGCGCTCGATGCACCGCTCACCGTCAAACGCACCGTCTTACGAAATTTTGATTGCAGATAGATAACAATGTGCGCAGTCGCATGCGCACCAGGTTTTAACACAATGTCGTTCGGTAAAACTCCAAGGGTGAAAAACGGTAACGGCGTTTGAGGATGCACGACGGGTAGTGGCTTCGCTCCATGCGGAGGTGCGCTCACCGTCTGGCTACTCGTCACCGGTTGAACAACCGGGACAACAACAGCTGCGCCATCAATCACCTCTGTCTTCACCTCTGCTAACGTTTCCAGGGTGATCAAATTACGCATGTTGTACCCGTATTGCAGGCCCTCTGCCGTCAACGTCGCATGATCGCCTCCATGCAGCACGTTTGGATGCACGTTGTCCGTATCAATCCCGAAATGCGGAAGCGGCTGCAACGCTCTCCAAAAATTTATCAACGGCACATTCTTGTCCTGCGCAACAGCCGCGATCGCCGCATTATATGTCGCCACGCGCGAATCAAGCTCTCCTTGCGCGACAGATTGATCGGTTGCATCCAAACGCGGCGGAATCGTGCTCAAGATCGGGATCGTCCCTGCATCCATCGTTTGTTGAACCAAGTTTTGTAGCTGCGTCTGAAATATTGCCGGATCATTGAAGCGAATCAGATCATTTGTCCCATACATGATCAGGGCGAACCCTGGATGCAGGCGCGCCAGCTCGCAGGTGAGCGGGGTGTTTGACGGCGCAGGACAGGTTGGTGCATATGACGGATCAAGCTGCGCCGGATCAAGTGCCTGATCCACGCTCCAACCTGAAACCGCACTTGGACTTGCAACGGAAAATGAATTCGCAACCTGATACCAAATTTGCGTATACGAATCAGGAAGCGTCGTTTGTCTAAAATAGTTGATGGTTGCGAGAAGATCCGCGTGATCACCAAGACTCGCTGGATCATAATGCGGATCTCCAAAATCCGTCAGAAACGATTCAGATTCTGTGATACTATCCCCCATCTTCGCGAATACATCTGGACGATTGCCTTTTGCTTCGCCCTGCTGCAAAATCCCCTGCAGATGCGTCACCATGGAAGCATTGATCGTTGGAATGATCGGCAACGTCGCTTCCACGCTCGCCGCGCGCACCTCCGCAATAGGGACCACGCTGAGACAGAAAAACAGGAGAAAAAGCGAAAAAGGTTTGAGCATAGATGGAATTAGGTGGGGTTAACGGCTGTTATGAGAGAGTCTTGACGTTTTTAGCCAATACCTGTATTCTCTTGTTCATCATACTATGAGCGACCTTCTTTTGTTACCGGCCGTCATCCAACCTGCCCAAATCGAGTCAGGCATGACCATCCGTATTCACCAAAAAATCAAAGACGTGGCCCCAAATGGCGAGGAAAAGGAGCGTATTCAGACCTACGAGGGCTTGGTCATACGCATCCACGGATCTGGCGCTGCAAAAACCATGACCGTGCGCAAAATTTCTGATGGAATCGGCGTGGAAAGAATCTTCCCATTGCTCCTGCCATCGATCGCAAAGATCGAAATCGTGAAACAATTCAAGGTGCGCCGTAACAACTTATCCTATTTGCGCGGTCATAAGAAGCACCTACGCGAAATCAAAGACGTTCAGTTGCGAACAGCGGCCTAAGAACAACAAAAATCCCCACGAAATTTCGTGGGGATTTTTTGATTGCACCAGCCCAACTGCCTCGTCCGTACAATTATTGCAAGGCAGTTTTCCTGCCAACGCATTCATTCTTTTCATCTTATTTTTTATGCAAAAGCCTTTTGCTCTGCGATTATCGCCATTACTCCAGGCCACAATTGCCTCCAGCGCACTTGTCGCAACTCTGATTGCGACCATGCCATTAAGCGCTTCCGCCGCACAGATGAAACATGCTAAGCATACCAGTCTCACACATCATGTTGTCGTGAAAAAAACCGTCCATAAAGCCATGACGACTCATACAAACGAAAAACTTCCTCGAACAGCATTCCAGAATCATGGCATTACGGGCACCGTCGCGAGCATCAACGGCTCGTCCATCACGCTGACAGCGAGCAGCACGACGTACACGATTGATGCAAGCAACGCCAAATTCAATCAAGGATTTGCGGCTGCCGGCACGACCTTCACCATCTCCAACATTCAGACCGGAGATCGCTTGATGGTGCAAGGAACGGTTAGCGGAACCAACGTCACCGCCACCAGCATCCGCGACGCATCCGTCATGGGTCGCAATCTGTTCAGCGGTGCAGTCACGGCCATCAACGGATCATCGATCACACTCCAGAGCCGAGGCATGCGCAATAGCACCCCAACCACCTACACAGTTGATGCCAGCAACGCCACCATCACCAAAGGCATGGGCACCACCGCGACCACCATCACAGTCGGAACTATCGCCGTCAAAGATCATCTCATGGTCGCAGGGACGCTGAGCGGCACAAACATCACCGCCACCAGCGTCACCGACGTAGGTGTGCGCGCGATGATGGGTCGCGGAACACACGCGGCAGGAGCAGAAGGCGGAATCTGGAACAAATAGCTGAAGACATCATCAAAAAACACCGTCAAAATGTTGACGGTGTTTTTTATTCCGCTCTTTCGCCTTCCCTCTTCTTATCGAGCGGCGTACAGGTTAAAAAAATCAACATCCAAAAGACGATGGCAAGATCGTTTTTGAAATACGGGACATCGACCAACCCATGAACAAGGATCGCAGCGAGGGGCGCAAGGCGCGCCAGCCAATCTTTCTCCGCATGCTTTGCCTGCACAATCCATGTCCACACGATCCACACGAATACGAATACGCCAACGATTCCCGTTTCACTCCAGGTGTTCAACAGAATGTTATGTGGAAATTGAAAAATTTCAATCGCTTTGATGTGGTGGTAGGCCTTGAACACGACCGGATATCCTCCGAACCCTGCGCCTGTAAACCAGTGGTCGCGCAGCATGACCCACGTCTCACGCCAGATCATCAAGCGCACTTGACCAGACCAATTTTGAAAAAGAAATTGCTTCGCGAGCACACGATGAATCGACGGTACAATCCAGGCAACCAGACCAACCAATCCCGTTGTGACAAATACGGGAATGCGCCAACGTCGATCGCTCACCAACACGATCCATATACCGGCAACGAGACCAAGCGTTCCGCCGACACTCTTCGCACACGCGATTCCAGCGACCGCGGAAACACACGCCATCAACGGCACAAGATCTCGATCACGTTTCCATACGCTAAAGGCATATGCCCCAATTGGTGCGAGTAATAACGCCACCGCATTCGGAAACGGAAATGGCCCGGTCGCACGACGACCGAAAGCGATCGCCGCATTCCACGGATGTGGGATGCCAAGACCGGTCACAAATTGAATCAGCGCCCATGCTGCGACCCACATCGACAGGGCCCAAAGACCGGTCTGCAAAACACGGATATCTTTTTCATCCTGAATCAGATCAAACAGCACGCAGAACATCAACAGCGGTTCCAACACATACGCGCGCCACAGCCCAAGACCGGTCCACACGCTCGGCGACCAAAAAACAGCCGCCAACGTGATCAACACCCAAGCAGACAATGGCCATCGCCACACCCTCAAACGCTGCGACGCACACCTCACCCCCTCCATTCTACGTACCCAAAACCAACTGACAAAAAACAGCAGCAGGACAAGTTCAAGCAGCGTGCTCGGCAACGGTCCAAGATGGACACGGATGACGTACAACGGCAACAGAACCGGAAGAATGAATACCCACCAATGCATACACGAATAGTAGACAACATACACTCATAACACAACCCGCATGACAAAAAAGACCGTCGCTGCTAGGCTATATTCGTATGACACAGCCAGAGGTTCTCAAAAAAATTTGCTACAACGACGATGGCTCGCTCAAGAAAAAAGAGGAGGCTCGTGCAGGCATGATCAACCACCTGATCTTGACCGAAGAAGAGCTCATCGATATCAATGACGCCGAGGACACCGTCGACAAACTCCTCCGCGAATGGAACCTGTGGAACGAACCCACTCTCGCAGATCTATTTAAAGATGACGATGAAGCAACAGAGCTCTAAATCAAAAAACATTCCATTCTCTTCACGAGGGTGGAATGTTTTTTCATTGCCGTCAAGCATGGAGACGGCGACGGGTGAGATTCCCTCACCGCTCGCATGATAAAGATGGAACAAGAAGAACGATCTTCGTTTCAACTTTGTCAGGCGAGTAGAGAGACAACCGCTGTATATCGAGAATGTTTTATCACACGGGACAATTGCGTCAACTGCCGCAACGGTGGATAACTTTTTTCTACAAAAAAATTTAGTTACGATGAAGGACATTTTTTCAGAATCAATATACAAAACACCGTGCAAGGAAGAACCCCTGCACGGTGTGCGAGAAACGAACGGAACGAATCCTACGGACAGGGCAACTCGTGCCCAGGGAAGGCGTTGCGCGAGAAGTCGTTTGCATCACGACATCCATTCGGGATCCCCGGATAGTTGGCGCGATCCGCGAAGCACCTCTCCCACGAAGCAGCGGGCCCCAGGCACCGCACCTGATACTCCTGCGCCGACAGAGACCGAGCGGTCGGCGTCGGCGCTGGCTGGTTGACCGCGACCTGGACCGTGGGGGCCACGAACGACGTCGTGCGTACCAGTTCACGGGAGGAGAACCCGTAGAAGAAGTACCCCAGGGCCAGGAGCGCGATCAGCCCGCTCAGCACCTTCGCCACTACGACGGGCAACAGGTCCTGCTTCTTCTGCAGCCACCAGACGATCCCGGTGATCACAGCCCACGCGACCGTCGCAATGATCAGCCGCTGGAATACCTGCGGCCAGTCAAAGGACAGGGTCGAGGCGTTGACCATGTCCCAGAACCCGCTCCCTTCATTGCTGACCGTCTGCCCAGCGTGCTGCACGTCCGTATCGACATACAGCCAACCCAGGAACACGATCACGGCGTACAGGATGAAGGTCGCGTACCCCGCGATGGTCATGAAGCGCTTCAGCTGTTCGTGCTGTAGCGTCTCCTTGAACACGTTCTGCTGCACCCACTCGGCAGCCGAGGCCACGAACATGAGTCCGAGTGCGACCACGTTCACGAACGGGTGCTTGATCACCATCCCGGCGAGCAGAATGACGATGAACGCCAACCTCACGTTCACGTGCAGTTTCTTGGCGGACTCGAGCCCTTCATCCAATCCAGGCTCGAACCGCGGCGTGTTGTGAGCGAAGTCTTCCCGACTCCCAGGCAGGAGCCCGAGACCGACCTGCTGAACCACCGTCGCGAAGACGCCGTACAGCGTCCGCAACGCACTGATCAGCTTCTCTGCCGTCGTCAAGGTAGTCCCTACGGCGGCGAAGGCAATCGCGAAAGCCACGAACGCCGGCAGCACCAGACACAGAAAGAAAAAATTGCTGAGCGGATGGAACAGCAACTGCAAGGCGTTGTGCCAATGAAGCGCACAATGAAACTCTGCCAGAAGCAGTACGTAGACGCAGGCGAACAGCGGTGCCAGTACGAGCACGAGCACCAACGACATCACCGATCCGGGCGGACCATAACCACCAGCCCTCCACCTCTGCTCGCGTGCCGTCCTCACCAAACGCGCGGCCACGGCCTCAGTCTCACCGTCCTGGACCAACCGACGAATCTGGTTTTGCTCCCAGTCGTCGAGTCGATAGGGATACGGCACACGCTTCTGCTGACGGGCAACGTTCTCGAACACGAACTGCGTTCCAGCGTAGAACGCCACGAACAGCAGCAGCAGCAGGCGATCACGCGGATTGGCCGCAATACGCACCACCTCCTCCGAGTTCTGATCGGGCTCCAGCTTGAACGCCACGACCACGAAGTCTACTCCTACGCCGACGAGGACTGCCCACAGGCCGTTCAGGAACAATCGCGCGAGAGCGTACAACTTCGCCGGCAGGTCATAGCCCCAAGTATTCCGAGCGTACTTCGCGAGCGTACGAAGCATATCCGCGGCCGACGCACGCACGTCCTCGATTTCGGAGCGAAAGCGTCTTTCGAGATAAACTCCTCCGACCCACGCGAGACCCACAGCGATGATTTCGATGAGCGGTTCGCTGTCAGCAAACCTTTCACCTACCGCCCTCAGAGCAGGGTGCCCGAGAGCTCCGACGGTTCCTTGATTAGCTTGATCTGCCATCGCGATCCTCCTTTACCCCCGATGGTTATCGGTGGTCGTTATTCACTTTTTTGTACCCTTGACCGTCCCGAACTCACTCTCCAGATCAGCCCCCCGAAGAAGCTCGCGAGCCCGTCGCGGAGAAATCTCTCTTTTCTTCCCATCCTCATCAGACCTCTTCGGATCAGTCGACGCCGCCACCGGCCTGAATCCATCCTCCAGATCATGCTGGATGCCACGGATTTCACCGATGACTTTGGCAACAAGCCCCTGAGACCTTGCATTGAGCCTCTCGAGCGTATCGAACAGCTCGATCGCTCGATCCTTGGGAGCTCCTTCTCCCAGCAGGATCGACTTGAGGCCCCTGATACCGGCTTCCGTGAACACGGAATTGAGCGCGTGTGCACGAAGAACTCTCTTACGCTCCTCAGCTGAAACAGTTCCCGCGTCTTCGATCGCGCCGAGGAGTACGCTGTATTCCCTACCGGCGGCACGCGAATCATCACCCATGGCACCGATCGCCTCACGCAGCGTGAGTTTCGCGGACTGGCGGGGCTCCTGCGACGGCTTCGGCTCTTCCTTCTTGTCATCCGGGTTCTTTTTTTCGTTTGCCACAACTCGCTCCTTTCTCAAGAGCCCTGAAAGGGCATCCTTGAGCATGTTACAGGCGACAGCATCTTCCTCATCCGGAAAGACCTGATCAGCCAATTCGCCCACGACAGCCAACATGCCGAGACGAAGACTGGGATTGATTCGGTCAAGTCCGTTGAGTCCGTCCTCCAGAAGATCCTGCAGGCGCACGACGAGCTCTTTACTGTCCATGCGCTCGACTTCGTTCGCATTGAGATTCTCTTGAAGCCACTTCGCAAGCGCACTCACGCCCGCGACGGTACCTCCGCGCAGCAAGAGCGTCACCAAATCAAGTTCCATCGCGGCCTCCTTTCTCACCCGAAGGTGTTGAATGTGTTACCCCGTCTCGAAATGTCAAAGACCCTCTCCCTATCCTGTTATGAATAGAGAAAGACAGATAACTTTAACAGATAATACCTAAAATGTCAAGATTGACTTAACAAGGCATCCCCCTTGACAAAAGCCAAGTTTTATGCTATATTTTAACGTCCTGTGATCGTTTCGACACAGGCAACCGTCAAGGAGTGTCCATCATGAACTTTCACCGAAGCCTTCTGGTCGTCGTCTCCATCGCGCTGGCGGCCTGTGCCGCTCAGCAGACACCCGCCCCGACCACGCCGACCTCGCCCGTCGCCACCGCGACCGCCACCAGTGGCCACGAAGAGACGGCCGAGGAGGCCGAAGCGCGGCGACAGAGGATCCAGACATCCGAAGGTCTCTGCGTCACGCGCATCACCGGGAGCGTTGTCGAAAGGCAGCCACTCACAGTGACCGCGGAACAGCCGCTGGATCACACGACGACGGTACGCTGGCAAACCCAGGACCACGTCATGAGGGCTCACGGCGATGTCGCCGAGCTCGTAAGGCCGGGTAATCCGACGATCGAGGAGGTGGCGTTTTGCCACAACCTGGCGCTCGCGGAAGAACGCGGCGAGCAGATGCCTCGGCAACCGCTCACGGCGGAGGAACGGAATCTCCGGATCTTCGCGCGATCGCTGGCGGACAACCCGGTCAGGGTCAACACCCCGCCCGCGGCCACCAACCACGGCAACACACGACAGCCGACCGCGACGCGACCCGATCCGAACAACCCGTTCACCTCCGGCGCGCGGAGCGTCGGACCGTTCTGAGGAAGGAAATCAGCGATGAACATCAACGGCGTGGTTTTCTTCTTCGCGATGTCTTTGCTGGTGGCGTGCATGTCGCCGTACCAGCAGGGCAGCGTCGTTCTGCCGCTGCCGGCTCCGTACTCGACCCCCAACACGGCGCGCACGGTCGAACCGGCACACGCTCCAGTCGCGAACAGCGACGACGACCTGGACGAAGAGGAGCGGGCCTACGCGGCCGCGCACCCACGGGTCGCAACGCCAGCTCCGCAGCTGACAGCAGCGCAACGGCTGCAACAGCAGTGCGAACATGATCGCGACAGCATCTACAACGGAGGCGCGAACAGCGTCTGCGATGTGGATGGCATGTACGCGGAGGAGCAGCGTCGTCGTGCCGCGGAAGACAACAACGGTCCAAGCGGCACCAACACTCCCCCTGCGGTCGCGGAGACACCGGACCCAATCCATCGACCGGCTTCATCACTGGAACGCAGCTTCCAGAGGATGGTGCGCACGCTCAGTGGCACGCACCACACACGTAACACCGCTCATCACCACAACCGCCACGCACGGCGTGACCGGAGGCATCATCGATGAACAAGGTTCTCCTTTGCCTTCTGGCCGCGATCGTCCTGACGCTCGGGTGCTTGCCGACCGGCATGTACGGTGGGCAGAACATGTGGGGTGGCGGCGGCTACGGGCCCGTTTCGAGCGCGCCGCAGCCGATGCCGCAGTATGCGCCGCCCCCGGCACCGATGCCGCAGCCGGTCGCCTCGAACATCGTCGCTCCTTCGTCGACCTGGCGGAGGCCGTTCGTTCGATCGAACGACATCGGCGTCAACGCCAGCGACGATCCATCGGCACGCGGCGCCATGATGGCCGAGCTCGAGGTGTACGGTACGACGTGCGCCTTCAAGGTGTCCGTCGGAAACCAAAACTCCCACCCGAACGCGGATGGGAGGCCCATCACCCTGCTGATGGAGAACGGGGTGGTCGAGCAGGTCATTCCACCGGCGTGTCCGGATGGAATCCCCTGCGGGAACGTCATCCATGTCACGATCCCCCTCTTCCGAGGGACGATCGTCCACACGACCTGGCAAAACCTGCACCAGCCCGTACGTGGAACGGGGACATACGGGACACATATCTTCCCGCTAGGGTTGCGGCCAGGGTCGAACTTCCCTCTGATGGGAGACACCTGTCGCGACGACTGATCGCTCCTTTTCTTCCTTCCCCTTACCGGCGCCTCACCCGTTCATAACGAGTGAGGCGCTTTTCAATAACAAAACACCCTGTTGATACAGAGTGTTTTGCTTCGCTGCGCAGCGAATAATTACGGAGCTGGAGTTCCGGTAGTGACCGCGACCAATTGGGCCATCACGAAACTAGAAATGCTATACGAGGCAACAATGATGATCAAACCAATGACGGCGTTTCTCATCATGACACGTGCTTCGCCGGCGCCTTTTTCGCCGTCTGACGTCATCCACTTCCAACCTGCCCACAAGAAGTAAAACAACACGACCACGCCCATGAAGCTCAAGGCAACGTTAATCACGTTACCAATAATGCTGTACAAACAGGCTGATCCTGTACATGCTGTCGAACCAAAGGCAGCGCCTCCCACGCCATTTAAAGCCGTGGCTCCCGATCCTCCTGGAGCAAATGGGCTCGGAAGAGTTGCCATGGCTGCCAAAGGCGCGGATAGAACCGCTACCGTCACTCCTACTTGCGCCAATATTCGATTTAGTTTTTTCATACGCAAAATAAATTATTCCAAAAAGATTTTCTCTCATCCCCCACCATCACGACGATCCTCCCGAACAATAGAGCGAGGTACATATCGACGATGGACGCATACAATCGGCTGAGGTCGAACAGCTCGATGGGAGAGAGGTTGCTACGCCCGAAAGATCGCTCGAAGCAGCCGGTCGAACACAATCGCTACCATGTCCTGGGTCCGTTGTTGGCGATCCAGATGCGCAGGTACCAGCAGTGGCAGGAGGGGTAGCCGGCGTTACGGAACCCGTCACGCAATAACACGTGCCAGAACCCGTCGGAGGGGTGGCCGCTGTACATCCTGATGTACCCGGGGTACATGATCCAGCCGCTCCCGAACTCGTCGTTCCCGCCCCCGCACCTCCTCCGCTCACCAACGTTCCAAGCTGCGACATCACAAAGGTGCTGATCGCATAGGCCGAGGCAAGCAGAATTAATCCGCCGATGGCATTTTTAATCATGCCGCGCGCTTCACTGGCGCCCTTCTCGCCATCTGACGTCATCCACTTGAATCCTGCATAGACGAGAATGCCGAGCAAGAGAACGCCAGAGAAACCCAAGGCGACGTTAATCGCTACGCCGATGATACCGTACAAACACCCAACACCATTACAACTATCGGTCGCGAACCCGGCCTGTTGAGCCGTACTGTTCACCCCTTGTTGAATGGCGGTCAGTTGCGCGAACGCAGAAACCGGAACCAGCAATGTTGCCAGCCCCAGACATGCGTACACAAAACGTGAAACAGGTGAAGACATGTGATCGAAGATTAACTCGTCGGAGTTGAGGTGGCACTGATCAAACTCGTGATAACGAAACTCGTGATCGCCCACGCAGACAAGATGATGGCCAAGCCAATGATGCCTGAGAAGATCAAATTACGCGCTTCAGCTGTCTTTTCTTCACTACCACCAGAAAGCATGTATTTGAAACCACCTACCAATACGATCACTACCGCGATGATGCCTAAGAATCCTAAGGCAACATTGATGATACGCGCCGCTGTTTGTCGAACGTCTCCGCCTTGCAACACCAATCCACTTTGTGCAACTGCATTCACCCCAAGGTCGTTTGTCGTCAATGGAGGGGTTGGGGCCGTTTGAGCTGACGCAAGGGTCGGCAACATCGTCATGCTCAGAAGAGCAAGCGAAGCACACCAGGTTATCGCCCGTTTCATGTGTAAGGTCATGTTATGTCACCTCCTTTCAACGTAAAAGATCGAACCATAATATCGTCACGAACAAACGCAGTGTACCACACTCACATTTCACGCGGTATGCGTGTCAATCGTCGTCTGTGTGTAACTTTTTTAAAAACTAGCTCGCTGGTGGAGACGTCGTCGTACTTGGCGCTGAAGAAGAGCCTGCGCCCCCTCCGGTAATTCCACTAAGACTCGACAGAAGAAAATTCACCAACGCAAATGACATGAGCACAATAAATAAACCGATGACCGCATTTTGAATGGTCTTGCGTACAGCGGTAGCGCTCTTTGCGTCCTCCGCACCGATCATCCACACCACACCACCATACACAAACATGCCAAAAAATAATGCTCCAACAATTCCAAAAGAAAAACGAATAACATTCCCGATCATTTTTTGAAACGATTCACCATTGAGTGGATCGATTGGCGTTTGAAGAGGAACGTTCGGCGGAGGTGTGGCAGCGGTCGGGGTCGCCGATGTGGGCGGCGGTGCGGTCGTGAGCCCACCAGCGCCAGACGACCCACCCGACTGCATCGCAGAGAGTTCCGCTGGGGTCACACAGAGCGTCAATCTCCCTAAACCGTCGGAACATGACGAGCAGAGCCCCGTACAATCCGCATTCGATTCACAGGTTGATCCTCGCAATGGTCTCGCAGGCAAATCTCCACATTGACAGGCGCACGTTCTTGACGATCCAAGTGGGTGCGGACCGTTTGAGCAGGTAGCTGAACCGAGCGATGACGTGGGGCCAGATCCGTGACAGGCCGTTGTACAAGGAACCGTGCAATCGTCGTCTATGGAACAGCTTTGCCAGTCAAGAGTTGTAGTTCTACTTGTTATGCGAGTACCTGTCATGACCGTACAGCTGCAGGCGCAACTCGCAAAGGCAATGGATGGCGCGTACCACAAGCTCATCGACAGCAAAAGTGCGAGGACGCTTCCTCCTCGAAAAAAATTCCTTCTGGTAAACACTCTGGGGGGAAAATGACTCATAGTTTTTTTGCATTCAACGACTTTTTTTCACCCACCTGCACCTCTACGGGTGCAGTGCCGTTAAAAATAGACTCGCCATCATGTACGCTAAGAAAATAATCGCCAGGCCCATCGCTGCGTTTGTGATCACGCTCTTTGCTTCATCCAGGCGCTTGCTTTCACCGGCGGTCATCCAGATAATCCCGCCCCACACAAACCACAACAATGCTACTGAACCGACAACACCAGTCAACGCTCGCAATACGCGCGCGATCAGAGTATTCAAATCTGTTGTATGAAGCGGATTGTTTAAGGTCGCTGATGGAGGCGACGCATTACCGGCAGCACCTGACGTACCCCCTCCTGTTGAAGCGGAACCAGAAGCCGGAGCTGATCCCGAAGCAGGCGCTCCACCCGCACCTCCTCCTGGAGCTGCGGGGGCTGATCCTGCTCCAGACGCAGCCGCGTGATGCGTAGGCGCGGGTGCCGCAGCACTCGCTCCCGCACTCGCCTCGCAGGCTGATGTCCCGGCCCATGTTGATGGGGCGCAGGCCGCTCTTCCATCCGCTGCCGTACACTCCGTGCCTGCGGCCGTACAGTGAATACTCCCAGCTCCAGACGCGCCATCACCACAGGTATAGACACATGTACCGGAACCAGAACCCGTTACAGGCACCAAACAGTCCGATGTTCCCGCGCTCGTCCAACTCGCACCGATGGATGGATCGCTACAAATAGTCGTTCCCCAATCCGCTCGACAATCACTAGCCGTACTACAATTTCCATAAAATCCTTGCGGCGCACTTGCGCTCGGTCCAGAAGCTGGATTGCACACAAATTCGCACGTACCAGGTCCGCTGCCAGCCGCTGCATAGGTAGGCAATGAGGCGCCGCCGCTTGCCGTGGTGCAGGACGAGCTCGTTACCGTCACGGTTGTGGCAGGCGAAGAGGCCGCTGTAGCAGCTGCGGTGCAGGCCGTGGTACAAGCTGCCCCACAAGCATCCACATATCTTCCCGCCGTACTTCCATCGGAAAGGATACAGGTACAATCATCCGCTAACGCCGCCGATCCAAACGCAAAAAGAAATGAGGCGCCAATAATCGCTCCCAGCGCGCTCACCACACATGAACGCGCCGCCCCATTCTTCGCTGAAAACCAGCGTCCTTTTTTAAAAAGAAAACGTGACATACAAACTTAGGAACTTGCAGGAATAAATTGACTGAGAACTGGCACGGGTGTTGAAATACCCGGCACCGTAACCGTGCCTGATGGCGGACAGGCGGTATCACAGATACCACCCGTGACCACTCCCGCAGACGTCACCGGAATCGCCGCTTGAGCACAGATAAATGTTGCCGGATCAGGACCTCCCGCGAAACCGGCTGGCACTGATTCTGGGGTGGAATATGGATCAACACAGGCTGCACGTGCCCCAGTAATATCGCTCGCCGTGGTCGGATAATAACACACGCAGGTTCCTGATGTGCTAGTACCACCACCAGATGACCGAGGCGTAACAACGCCTCCATCTGGAGGAGGAGGTGTTGTGCCCGCAGCCGCAGACGTTCCACAGCTTGTTCCCGTCGCAATACCACCGTGCGCAGTGCAATGCGCCGTACACGCATCTTGCGCCGTCAGATCCGCGGTGCCGGTCACCGGTGTCGCAGGATCCGCGTGATCCGTACACACGCAACTACAAGAGGTCGCCGCTGATCCAGACGCACCCGATGAAGGGGCTGACGTCGAACCAGTTGAACCTCCACCCCCTCCACCTGAACCGCCCGTAGAACCTCCGCCCGATGATCCACCAGAGGATCCACTTGAAGATCCACCGGCAGAGGATCCGCTCGCTGGCGTGGTCACACCCGTCCCACCAACCGGGCAACAACGAGTTGCGGCACTATATCCGGCAGAACTTGGGCACAAGTAAGGAGGGTGGCTCGGAACGCATCCGCTTTTGTCGGCCGTGGTCCATCCCGTGGTGTCTTGGCAGGAAAAATTCACCCCCATCTGCGCAGAACATAAATCACCGGGTGTTGTCCCCCCGTATACAATCGTCTGCTTCACAAAACGCATGATCAAAGATGAGCACACGATGATCAGCATCCCGACGCATGCCGTAGTCATCATGGTTTTTGCTTCCCCTGCTTTCTTTGAGTCGTAAGCAAAAAACACATACTGCACCCCCGCAAGAACAAACACCGCAAAAAATACGGCGCCCGAAAGACCAATCAAAAAATTCGCAAAACTTACACCCGTGTTGATAATGTCGTTAATACTGCAGTTTCCACTTCCAGCACACCCGGGAAGATGAAACTGTGCTCCGCTTGCCGGCGGTGTACTCGAAGCCGTCGCACCCGACGTGCTTCCTAATCCAGCCATGGAAGCCGTTCCAGATCCCGTACCCGAAGCACATTCCGGATGGCTCGATCCTGCGGTGTATCCATTTGTTCCGCAGACCCTCGTTCCATCAGCATCTGTACAGGCACTCACATCTGAACAGGTTACTCCAAATGCGTAGCCCCCATTGGCACAGGTGTAGCTACACATTCCCGAAGATGCGGCGCCTGGGGTCGCGACACAGGTTGGTGCATGCGTGGAAAAATCCGCCGCTGTATACCGTTCTGTGCCACAAGCCGTCGTCCCATCGGCTACAGTGCACGAACTCACATCCGTTCCAGTACAAGTGACTGTTCCCGGAGCCACGGTGCCGTCATGACACGTATAGGAACAGCTGCCCGCTGCAGCCGGAGAAGCCGCCAACAACAAACCCGCGCAGCTCAAAAAAAGAAACAGCCCTGGAGAGAAACGTGCGCGGAGAGAAAAAAGATCAAACATAAAACAACAACTCTAGTCTAGCACCGATGTAAACGGCAAACCATGGACCGTTCCCGCTACCCGTCTCTCCAATCTCACGAAATGTGGATAACTTCTCGTAAAACTATCTATGGATGGATCGTTTGCGCAACCGTATCAACAGCAAAACGCATGGCTTGATCCACGGGGGTACCCGCAAGCGAATTATTGATCAATCCGCTTAACGCCGCCTCCATGGTTCGGGCATCAGATCCTTGATACCAGGTTGCCGCGGTCAACACTTGCGAAGCAAACACGCTCACGTCCTCATCATTCGCCTGTGAAGCGAGCAGGCTCTTGCGCGCAGAGGGACGTTTTACCACATTCAATATTTTTTGCGTTTCTGCAGGCTGAGCTAAAAAGTTTAAGAAATTCCATGAGACATCCTGATTCTGACTTTTCTTTGCCACAACCCAATACCAATAGTTCGCAATATTGCGCACCGGATTCCCTTGAATCTGAGGCAGAGCCGCAATCGAAAGGTTCAGCTGCGGCGCGCGCGCACGAATCACGGGCAGATCATACGAATACCCAAAGAAGAAGGCGCTCTTGCCGGCAATGAATTCATCTAACGCATCTGGCTGCTGCTTATTCCAGGTGTACACGTCCTTTGCTGGATTGGCGAAGTCGGTATAAAACTGAAGTGCTTGATACGAAGGCGGCTCCGTACGCTGCCCTTGAAGCTCGGGTGGAACTAAATGAAACGCGGGCATCCCATCAGGGGAAGCCATGACCGTTCCGTTTTGCATCATTAGTACTGTCAGTAAATCCACGGAACGATCGACGTTTTCCGCCGTACCGATCCCGGCCGCGGCCTGCATAATCGTACCCGTTGCATCAAGTTTCACTAGTTTTTTTACATCTGTTTGAAAATCTCCCCAGGTCGCCGGTGCCTGCGGGATACCGGCCGTGTTCAACAAATCCTTGTTCACAAACATCGCCATCGTATCCAAACTCACGGGAATTCCCATGATATGCGGCTGTGAAGAGGTGTGCCCTGAAGCCGAGGTCACGCTGACAGTACGAATTGTGTCCTGCAGCACTGCATCCGCGTAATCGTTTTTATAGCTCAGCATTGAAATTCCCGGATCTGTTTGAATCTGCCAGGTCTGCTGCGGCCGTAAACCACCTGTCATCACCGAGTACGCCACGTTGGTGACGCTGGGCATAGGTGTGATCCGCGGCATATACTTCCCCGTCCATTCGTGGTTGATTAAAAAAATGTCTGGTCCGCGATCTTCGGCCTCAGCTTCAAGCAGCGTCTGCTCGTAATCGGCCAGTGCGATGCGCTGATAACTGATCTGCACATTGGGATGCGCGCGACGATAATCGCTGATGACACCACCATAAACGGTACCGTCATCGATCGTCCCCCACATCGTCAACGAAACAGGCTGCGAAGCCTTCATTGTCGCAGGATCAAGCGCCTTGGTACATCCAGCGCCGGTCAAAGAAAGAGCGCCGATCAACGCCGTCAATGAAAGAACTCTCTGAAAAAAAGATTTCATGCAGACAAAGTATAGCATGAAAAAGAAAAGCGATAAAAAACCACCCCGTAGCAAGCTCACGGGGTATAAAAACTTTTTATAAGCCCCTCATCACAACTCCTTCAACATTTTTCGCACATCGTCCTTCAAATCATCTCGTTCAAGAGACATCTTCAAATTCGCGCGCAACCATCCAAGCTTTGATCCCGTGTCATGATACTCGCCCTCAATTTCACAGGCGTAGACCGGGCGCTTTTTCATTAAACTGCGGACCGCATCAAGCGTAACGTACTCACCGCCGTGTCCGGGTTTTAGATTTTGAATTTCTTCAAAAATATCTGGGGTCAAAATATATCCGGCGGCTGAGGCCAGACACGAGGGCGTGCTCTCCGGCGAGGGTTTTTCCACCACATCACGACACTGATACACCCGCGGTTCAACCTGGGCAGCCGTGTCTACGATGCCGTAGCGGTTCACCTCGTTTTTCTCCACACGAATCACCCCTAAAACCGGATTACGATATTTCTCATACACGTCGATCATCTGCTTCATACGCGGAATCGCACCCGTGTACACATCGTCACCAAACACCACGGCAAACGGTTCATCGTTGATTAAATGCGCCGCGTTCAGCACAGGTGTGGCGTTGCCATACGGCCCTTTTTGTCGCACGTAAATAAAATTCGCGAGCTTACTCAAACGCTGTAGCTGTTCTATGAGATCTGTTTTGCCCTGTTTTTTCAACCAATCTTCCAGCGATTGATTTTCGTCGAAATGATCTTCCACGGCGCGTTTAGTGTGACTCGTCACCAAAATAATATCGGTGATGCCGGAAGCCACCGCCTCTTCCACCACATATTGAATGACAGGCTTGTCGATAATCGGCAACATCTCCTTCGGCATGGCTTTAGTCGCAGGCAAAAAACGCGTGCCAAGGCCAGCGACAGGGATAATAACTTTGCGAACTTTTTGTGAGGACATAGAAACAAATTAGGCATCAACTCTGAAATAACAGGTGTCTCCATCCTGCATCACGTAGTCCTTTCCTTCAACCCGCGTCAAGGCTTTCGCACGACAAGCAACCTCGCCAAAAGCGACAAAATCCTGCCACGGAGTGACCTCTACGCGAATGAAATGCGTTTCAAAATCCGAATGGATTCGACCCGCGGCCTCAGGCGCTTTTGCTCCGCGACGAACCGTCCACGCGCGCGACTCCTCAGGGCCACTCGTCAAAAAAGTGATCAAACCAAGCGCTTCATACGAAGCTTGAATTAATTCCGCCAAACCAGATTGCGCTTTTCCCAGCGTCGCCAGGTATTCGCTCTGTTCCTCGTTTGACATGGACGCGAGTTCGGCCTCAAGCTTCACACAGATCGGTACGCAGCGCCCCTGAAGTGTTGCCGTACGTTCTTGCCACGAACCATCTTGCCACTGTTGCTCGTTAATATTTACTACGTACAACATCGGCTTAAAGGTGAGCAGGCTCAACCCCTTCAACACCACCCGCTCCTCATCCGTCCACGTTCCGGAACGCAGCATGGTTCCATGATTCAATTCTTCCAGAGCTTTGCGCACGGTTGCGAGCTCAGCCTCGGCCTGTTTGTTTGAACCGGATTTCAGCTGGCGCTCAAGTCCTGAGATGCGCTTGGTGACAACATCGAGATCTGCGAGTGCGAGCTCCGTATTAATGGTGTCCGCGTCACGGACAGGGTCGACAGAACCGTCGACATGCAGCACATTCGAATCCTCAAACGCGCGCACGACCTGCGCGATCGCATCCGCCTCGCGAATGTGGGCTAAAAATTTATTGCCCAGACCTTGGCCCTCAGCCGCACCCTTGACCAAACCAGCAATATCAACAAATTCAATCACGGTTGGAACGATTTTGACACTCTTGCTCGCCGCGGCAAGCTTCTGCAGGCGTTCGTCCGGGACCTCAACCACACCCACATTTGGGTCAATGGTACAAAAAGGGTAATTCGCGCAATCCACCTGTTTCTTGGTAATCGCAGAAAACAGGGTGGACTTGCCGACGTTGGGCAAACCAACGATCCCGACTTGGAAGGACATAGTAGGCGCATCCTACTGAAAACGAGGGGAAGAAGCAATGGGATGCGCCGCTCCCCCTCGGCATTGACGCTTTTCCTTTTTTTCTCTATCATCCAGTCATCCTTATGCCTCAAATCAACGTCACCCGTGAACCAAAGTCTGAAGTGAAGATCACGTTTGTGGTCACGCAAGAGGAAGCGAAACCCTATCTAGAAGAGGCGGCTCGTGAGCTCACTGTTTCCCGTCCATTGCCAGGATTTCGTCCGGGCAAGGCCAGCTATGATGATGTGAAGCGCGTCCATGGCGAAATGCGCATCCTAGAAGCCGCTCTCGAACGCTTGGTGCGCGCGCTCTATGTGAAAACTATTCTCGCACAGAACATCGACACGATCGGCTCCCCTGCCATCAACGTAGACCAGCTCACCCCTGGCCAAGACATTAAATTTACGGTCATCGCTCCGGTTGAACCTACGGTCACAACCATGCCAGATCTCTCCGCCTGTCACATTTCAAAAAAAGATCTGATCGTGCAGCCAGAAGAGGTGGACAAAGCGCTCACCGAAATGCGCACCATGCGTCGCCAAGAAGCGGTGGTTGAACGTGCCGCAACTCTCGATGACCTTGTGGTTATTGATCTTGAAATGCAGAAAGATCATGTCGCTATCGAAGGCGGCACCGGTCTTGGATTTCGCGTTCTGTTGAGCGAAGATCACTACATCCCAGGCCTCACCAAAGAACTTGTTGGCATGAAAGCCGGTGATGAGCGCACGTTTGTCCTGAAATTTCCTACCGAACATTACCAGAAACATCTTTCCGGACAGGACATCGAATTTCACGCAAAAGCCACCGAAGTTCGCGAACTCCAACTCCCTGAGTTAAATGACGAATTTGCAAAAGCCGCTGGCTTAGAGAGTCTCGTTCAGCTGCGTGAAAAATTAACCGAAAACATGAAGCTTGAGTTGCAAGAAAAACAGCGCCAAGCTATGGAAATTGAATTGCTTGAAAAATTGGTCGATGCTTCCAGCTTCAGTGAAATGCCCGAGCTCCTCATCAACCAAGAGGTTGCGCGCATGACCGAAGAGCTGCATGAAGGGGTCGAAGAACAGGGTATGAAATGGGACGAGTACCTGTCCTCCATCAAGAAAACCTCAGATGATCTGAAACTCGATTTCATTCCGCAGGCTTTACGCCGCATTCGAGCTGCGATTTTGATCAAAGCGTTCACCAAACAACAAAACATCACCCTGGATGAAAAAGAGACGGATACGGAAATTGATCGCATCCTCGAACAGATCAAACCCGAAGATCACGAAACGCGTGAACGCGTGATCTCCCCAGAATATCGCGAATACGTTTCCATTCGTCTACGCAACCGCAAGACCTTGGACTGGCTGAAGACACAATGCACCGCCTAAAGAAACACCCCAGGCCGTAGAGAGAACGGCCCGGGGCAGATCGATTCGCGAACCTACGCCTGAAGCTTCAGAGCATTAGGCCTTCCTTCTAGCAACGCTATCCCGTGGACCGTCCACTGGACGATGCGCGTCTTCCTATCACGCGCCGGGTAGGTCGTAATCAGCTCGTCGTGCTCCTCCATCTCGAACAGACAGGAACGTAACACCCACTCCGGAAGACCCATCTCCTGAGCCAGATCCGACAGATGACACGACCCGTTGCGAGCAAGCAAGAAACGCAGTACGCGCTCCTTGTATTGCGGCGTACGCGCCTCATGAAATTTGCCTCTGATCATCGCCACTCCATGGCGCGCGGCGAATAACGCTGCAACCACGAAGACAAGGGTCTCGGTTTGCCTGCTCACGAACTCCTCCTTAAGACGGGTGAACGAACCAACAACAAACCTTTACCAGGAACAAGCTGCCCTGTCAAGCAGCCGTCCTTAGCCTCGCGGAATCCTTAAGGTGAACGGGAGGCTTTTGTTGACAAATTTTTTGGCCACAAATAATTTAATCGTTTTCACATGACCAGCGTAGGCATAGATGATATCCGTTGGCGCGCTCGAAGAGCGGTCCCAGGAGGTCGTAGTCTCCGCCAATGAGAGCGGCCGACCAGCTGCGTTAAAAGCCATAACCTTAAGCAGCGTGTCGCTCGATCCGCTATACGTGAGCTCCACACTTTCATGGTTTGCCTCATCACCTTCTAAACGCTTCACCTCGACAAGTTTCGCATGCAAACCAAGCTGCTGAAGATCTTTGCCGGCGTCTGCGCGATCAAACTGGATGGTACGTACCTCAAGCGGGACGTGGATATTCACCGCCCCACGGATGCTCGCGATGTCGACTGTCCCGTTTTGATCTTTCGTATGCACTCGTCGATCAGCCGTGATGTACTTCGCTGCTTGCGGAGACGAGGAAACCGGGGATGTCCCCGAGAGATCTGCGTTGCCCGGTTCCTCAAAAAAACTCTGGCGATCATAGATATCATGTCCACGGCGATCATTCACGCGCGTGATTGAAACACTGACGTTTGTTGTCATAAACGTGTCCGGATCATGCCCTGGAACAATCGGCAAACTTACGTCGAGTGTCGTCCAAATAGCATAGTCTCTATTATAGAGATGGAGATTCGCACTCTTCACAGTCGTCTCTGGGAGACCGTCATGAACTATGAGCGGTCGCATGGCTAGCAGCTTGTTGAACGCCGCCAACGTCCAGGAGGTGGGGGCTTTGTCTTGTGAGATCTCGTCAACCAGCGGCGCCTGAACCGTGTTCGCTGTTGTCGTGGCATCGGTCGTAGCGAATGGATCCGTTGTCGTGGTTTGAGCACAGACCGTGAACGGAGCAAACCACAGCGCCGAAAGAAGAACGATGGATGGAAGGAAGCGTTTCATAAAAAATGTCGGGAATAATGCATGCATCATACAGGGTGCGGGCACATTGCCACAAACCGCGTCACTGATTACACTGGTATCTATGTTCTTCGGTGCTCATATTTCCATCGCCGGTGGCCTCGTCAAAGCCCCGCTCAACGCCGCCGCTCTGGGGTGCGAGGTGTTTCAATTTTTTTCACGTTCTCCGCAGGGCGGCCCCGCGCCTGTCATCACGCCAGAGATCGCTGAAACCTTTCAACGATCCTGCGCTGAACACAGCCTCCAACAATGGGTCATCCATGCGCCCTACTATATTAATTTCGCGAGCAACGAAGAACGCACACGTAAAAATTCTGCGCGCCTCATCCGCGAAGAGCTGGAACGCGGCACCCTGCTCGGCGCGGCCTACGTCATGTTTCATCCTGGAAGCGCGCGCGAGGTGGGTGAGACTGAAGCCGAACGGTTTGTGATCGATGGCATTAAGAACGTGCTTGATGGATATAATGGCTCAACCAAACTTCTAATTGAAATTTCCGCAGGTGCGGGTATGGTCATTGGTTCAAAATTTGAACACCTTGCCGCCCTTCTGGCTGGCGTAGACCATCCAGAACTCGGCATCTGCTTTGACACAGCCCACGCCTTTGCCAGCGGATACGATCTGCGAACGCCTCAGGCCGTTGACGCGACCTTCGCGGAATTTGATCGCATTGTCGGCCTATCAAAACTCAAAATAAGTCATTGCAACGACTCCAAAGTCGATCTCGGCGAGCGAAAAGATCGACACGAACATCTTGGAAAAGGGTTCATCGGTCTCACAGGATTCAAGGCAATCGTGAACCATCCGGCGCTCGCCCACATGAACCTCTATCTGGAAACAGATCCCGAAGGCGTTGCGGAAGATCTGAAACAATTACACATATTTCACGCATAAACGAGCGTTTCATTCAACGCTCTTTTTTGTCCACCCGTTCGAGTATTCTCGGAGAGAAAAATCGACTATACTGGGCGCATGTCTTCACGCGCATCTTCACCCCTTCAAAAGCACACCGTTCTCGGCACCTACTGGATGCTAAGCAAGCGACATCCGTGGATGTTTTCTGGCGTCATGCTAACCATGTCGCTATCTGAAGTATTCAGCATCGTCATTCCATTATTTTATAAACACTTCATCAATGCACTGGTCACCGGCAATGCCTCCGTACACCTGCTCGTTGTCTTGATTCTGCTGGCCGTTGCGTGCCGCGCTGTGGGTTGGGCGCTTGCCCGCGTCAATGGCACGTTCGTCGCGTTATTTGAGCCACGCGTAGTCGTTGAGGCGGAGCATTTGGCGTTGCGACACCTGCTCGACCACTCAGTCCGCTTTTTTAGCGACACGTTCACCGGTTCGCTCGTCAAACAGGTACATCGTTTTTCAGATGGATATAAGACCATCATAGAAAACATCTCCTGGAACATTTTGCCCATTCTGATAGACGTTATTTGTATCGTCGGCGTTTTATTCGTGCGCAGCCTCATCATCGGCGCAGTCGCTCTGGTCTGGGTTGTATGCTTTAGCATCGTCAACGTATACATCACGCGCACAAAAATAGAACTGAACCGCGAACGCGCCAGAAAAGGTTCAGAAACCAGCGGTGCGCTCGCTGATGTCCTATCAAATCACTTAAATGTCACGCTCTTTCATGCCAAAGATCGCGAACTGAACTACGTCGGACGCATCCATGAAGAGTGGCGCAAGATCTGTCAAAAAAGTTGGTTGTACAGTGTCGGCGGCAATGCCTTGCAGAACCTTCTGAATCTCATCACAGAGCTGGTGGTGATGATCGGCGCGGTTTTTCTCTGGCACAACAAACAACTAACCGTCGGAGATTTTGTTTTGCTACAAAGTTATTTACTCAGCCTATTCTCACGTCTCAGCAACATCGGAATGGTAACTCGTAACTGTTATGAAGCCGTGATCGACGCGCAAGAAATGATCGACGTGCTGAACGCGTCTCCAGACATCGCCGATGTACCGCGCGCCAAGGCCCTCACTGTAAAAAAAGGCGGCGTGGAATTCCGCGAAGTCTCATTTCAATACCATCAGCGACCGATCTTGCAAAATTTCAGCCTCACCATCGCGCCTGGAGAAAAAATTGCGCTGGTCGGACCGTCTGGTGCAGGTAAATCCACCATCGTAAAGCTCTTGTTGCGTTTATATAATCTGACAAACGGTGACATCCTGATCGACGACCAGTCCATTGGACAGATCAAACAGGATAGTTTGCGGGATGCGATCGCCTTCGTTCCTCAGGAAGCGGTGCTGTTCCATCGGAGTTTGCGGGAGAATATTTTGTACGGTCGTCCTGATGCCAGCGAGGCACAGGTCGTCGCGGCGGCAAAAAAAGCGCATTGCCATGACTTCATTGCGGCATTGCCGGATGGATACAACACCTTGGTTGGTGAACGTGGCATCAAATTGTCTGGCGGAGAACGTCAACGCGTCGCCATCGCGCGCGCCATTCTGAAGAACGCGCCGATTCTCGTGCTTGATGAAGCGACTTCAAGCCTTGATTCAGAATCTGAAGCGCTTATTCAGGACGCGTTGCGAGAGCTCATGCAAAAACGTACCTCGATCGTGATCGCTCACCGACTTTCCACGATTCGTCAGATGGATCGCATCGTTGTTGTCGAACACGGACACGTCACAGACACGGGCAGCCACGACGAATTGTTGAAACGCACAGGAAAATATCAAACCCTGTGGGGAATTCAGGCCGGATCATTTGCAGCGACGTAATTCCTCTATGCTCCTCACGATCCACGTCACCCCGGGTGCAAAATCAAACCAGGTTATTGGCTGGCAAGGGAAAACGCTTAAAATAAAAATCGCGGCTCCACCTGTGGACAGTAAAGCAAATGAGGCGCTCATCGACTTTCTCGCGGCGCGATTAGGTCTCAAGCGTTACGAAATCACCCTTGAAAGCGGGCGCGCCTCGCGGGACAAGCGCGTTCGAATTCCTTTAGCTGAGGAGGACGTTCTGGCCGCATTCACGAGCGATTCACGGTAAACACCCGGTCATTCCCCGTCCGTCGCATGTGAAACCACGTCGGGCACAATTGTCGAAGGAACGTCATCAACACCCCCTGCATTCCAGGGGTGACACTTGATTAGGCGCTTCCAGGCCAAACCGCTTCCCTGCCACACACCAAACCGTTCAATCGACAACACCGCATATTCTGAACAGGTAGGATAAAAACGACACACCGGTCCATGAAAAAAACGCTTAACCCAGCCCGTGTCTGGGGATAGCGTTTTTTGATACACGCGAATACCTCTCAACACCACCCACCGCGCAACGAATTCTGCCTTCTTTTTTATCGACATAGTTATTATCCTTATTCTCGTAAGTTTCTCCACGCTTCTTCGTCTTCGTCGTCGTGCAAAACATCTCGCGGCGAGGACCGTCTGAAGCGCTAACCGAGTTCCGCAGCAAGAGATGTTTTGCACGACGACGAAGATATCCACATTTTATACACACGTTTGACATATCCACACGCAGTTGAAACTATCAACACAGAAAAGTTGCTCTCTCCCTGAATTCTTTTGCACTCATACCCATGCAAAACGCCCTTCTTCGCATCCCCTTGCTTCTCTGTCTATGAACTATCAAGCGATTTGGCAAGCCGCCCTCGGTGAACTCGAGCTCACCCTCTCAAAAGCGAACTTTACCACCTGGTTCAAGAACACCTTTATCAGCTCTTTTGAAAACGGGAAGGTCGTGGTCTCCGTGCCGAACACCTTCACCAAATCATGGTTGGAGAAAAAATACCATGATGCCATTGTCAAGGCACTGCGAACCGCCACCAACCAGGGCGTGCGCGAGGTAACGTATCGCGTTGAAGCAAAAAACACGACCGTGCTGCCCCTTGAACACCTATTACCAGAAACACCGTTTCCTTTAGAGGAGGCGGCGGCTCCTACCGAACAGGAAACGACCTCGGCGAGCACAAATGACCTTGGTTTGAACCCGCGCTACCTCTTTGAGAGCTTCGTGGTCGGCAAAAGCAATGAATTAGCGCACGCAGCCAGCCAAGCGGTCGCTGCCAAACCCGGAACGGTCTACAATCCCCTCTTTATCTACGGCGGCGTTGGGATGGGCAAGACCCATCTTCTGCAAGCGATCGGCCACCACATTCACAAAAACAGCCCAAACACCAAGCTGCGCTACGTCACCTGCGAACGATTCACCAACGAATTCATTCAGCATGTGCGTAGCGGTCGCGGCGCGGAATTCAAACAACTCTATCGCACCATCGACGTACTGATCATGGATGATGTGCAGTTTCTAACCGGAAAAGAGGGCACACAAGAAGAATTCTTCCACACCTTCAACGCCTTACATCAAAACAATAAACAGATCATCCTTGCCTCAGACCGCTCACCAAAAGACATTCAAGGCCTGGAAAGCCGTCTGCTCTCGCGCTTTGAGTGGGGCATGATCGCAGATGTCACCAAACCGGACTTTGAGACGCGCGTCGCCATCCTCCAATCGAAAACACGCGAAAAAAATTACGCGCTCAACACCGAACTCCTCCACATGGTAGCTGGCGCGATTCAATCCAACGTTCGCGAACTCGAGGGCGCGCTCAACAAAATCGTCGCCTACCATCAGTTCAAGAACCTCCTGCCAAGCGCGGCCACCATCCAACCGCTCCTGCAAACTTTTGCGCCCGCGTTCACCAAGCGTAGCATCAGCCCAAAGCTGTTGATCGAAACCGTCATTGCCTACTACGAGATCTCTTTGGATGACATGCTGGGCAAAAGCCGTGAACGGCGCTATGCGCTGCCACGACAGATCGCCATGTTCTTGTTGCGCGAAGAGACCAAGTGCTCCTTTCCCTCGATTGGCGACCATCTGGGCAGCCGCGACCACACCACAGCGATGCACGCCTGCCAAAAAATCACTGACATGCTCAAAGACGATGAGCAGATCAAACGCGATCTGTCCGTGATTCGGGAAAAACTCTACTCAAGCGCAGCCGCACATTAGAAACGACGAATCATCCACAAACGTTCCACACCTTGTGCACGAGCTTTCCACCCACTGTCCCCGGGGACAAGTTGCGCACAACCGTGGGCACAGGATGCGCACAAAACAGGGATAGAATCTGGTCGCAGGATTCTATCCTCACCTCGCACACAGAGCGTACACAGAGACGGTGGATGAAAAAGGATCGTTGAACCCGCGCCAAATCTCGCTTCCCCTGACTTGTCCACTCCATCCACACCCCCTACTGTTACTTCTGTCTACTATTTTTAACCTAAACCTAATAACCTATGACGTTCGCCTGTACACAAGAAAATCTGATGCAAGGACTCGCCATGGTCGGGCACATCACGGGGAAAAATCAGAACCTGCCGATCCTGAGCCACGTCCTGTTAAAGACTGAGGGCGGAAACCTCAAGCTCTCCAGCACGAATCTTGAGATCGCCGTATCCGTACTGGTGCGTGGACGGGTTGAGGCGGACGGAGAGTGCGCGGCTCCAGCGAAACTGTTGTTGGATTACGTCTCGCTCTTACCAGCGGGAAAAGTCGAGCTCGTATTTACGCAAGATGCGCTTGAGGTGCGGGCGGATGGAAACGTCACCTCAATCAAAACCATGCCGGCCTCAGAGTTTCCCTTGATTCCAAAGCTTGCTAAGGGCGCGGCGTATCATCTGGATGCAGACGCCCTGCGACAAGCGATCGGACAGGTAGCGTTTGCTGTGTCCGCGTCTGACGCTCGTCCAGAGCTTTCCGGCGTCTCGTGCACGTTCCATGGGCAGGTCGGTGTTGGGAAATTGGTCATGGCCGCAACGGATTCGTATCGCCTCTCGGAACGCACGCTCACCCTTGCTCCAGGAAGCGTTGATACCGAAGCGCGTTTAATCGTTCCTGCGCGCACGCTGCTCGAAGTTGGCCGCATCTTGTCTGGTTACAAGGATGAAATGACAAGCCAGACCTTGGTTGAATGGGCGGTGACCGAGAGTCAGCTCGTGGTGACCTTTGGAAACGTTGAACTGGTCTCGCGCTTGATTGAAGGATCATTTCCAGACTATCGACAGATTATCCCCACTCAGTTCAAGGCCGTGATCCAGGTTCGTCGCGCTGATCTCGCGAAAGCGATTCGTGCCGCCTCGTTGTTTGCACGTCAGGGGTTGTTCGATGTGCACCTCGCGCTAAGTGCGGATGGCCAGCTTAAAATTTCCTCCGCGGACACCGGAGTGGGTTCGCACTCAACGACGCTTTCGGTGCAGGGAACGTTTCAAGATCAGCAGGTCACGATCAATTACAAGTACATGAATGATGGGTTGGCTGCCATGGGAACCGAACAGGTCACAATCCACCTGATCGACTCGATGAATCCGCTCGTGGTTCGTCCTGCACAGGATGAGGAGGGGTTTCAATATATTGTGATGCCGATTCGAGCATAAACAGAAAAAATACCGGCTCTTTTATGGAGCCGGTATTTTTTTATTTGCAACTTGTCCACATTGACAAGAAGGAAAAAAGCTGTTCGAATAAAAAGAACGAGGTGCGTCATGCAGGAAGCGAAGCAGGCCGATCAAGAGTGGGTGTATTTGGGTTCGAATGAGGTTGAGGCGATCGAAGAATCTGTTTCTGATGATGAACGGGTGACGCTGCCGTGTCCCCCGCGGGTTTCGAGCGCTGTTGCGGGACGTGTGCGGAGTGGGCGCCCGGAGCAGTCCGGACTGTTTCGGAAAGAACGGGCCGCGGTTTTGCCGCCGAATCACTATCGGGCAAATGTGTGTGGGGTGGCGTTGCCGCGGTTCGCGGATTTGAACGGACGGTTGTTCGATTCAGCGAGTTGGCTGTTCGCGCATCGGGGCTGGATGCTGATTCCGATGCCCGGCGATCCTGACGGTCTGACGGGTCGTAAGGTGTTTTGGGTGTGCCCGTGTGATCGAGATCTCTCGATGGATCAGCTCACGGACGCCGCCTTTCGTTTTGGGTATCGTCCGGCGACGCATCACGAAGCGTTTGATTTTAGCTGTGCACATCCTGACTTGCAGCGCTCTGTGCGGATTGTTGCCGGTGGTTCACAGGTCAGGTGTGGGAACGAGACGTATCTGGCGATGCTCGCTGGTGATGCCAAGACGCGCACGTTTATGACCGTGCGGCGCGGTCGGACGTTTCGCGGATATGCTTTTCTGTTCGTGCGTGTGCGGATCGTTTCCAGGTCTCAGCGAACCTAAGAAGAACCGTTTCTACACCGACCAACTGGTCGGTGTTTTTGTTGTGTTCGTGACCCTTTTTTGGTCGATGTGCTACGCTAGCAGCATGTCATCCAAACACCTGTTTATCTTAGATGCGAACGCTTTGCTTCATCGAGCGTGGCACGCGCTTCCGCCGCTCACGAATCCGCAAGGACAGATCGTGAATGCGCTGTATGGCACCTTGATGGTGGCGATGAAATTGATTACGGATGAGAAGCCGGACGCGTTTGTGGCCTGTTGGGATACGCCGGAGCCAACCTTTCGTCATAAGGCGTTTGCCGCGTATAAAGCTCAGCGCGAAAAACAGGCAGACGAGCTGTACGCGCAGATTCCGTGGATTCAGCAGGGCCTTGAGTTGCTTGGTGTGTCGTCTGTATTGTTGCCTGGGTTTGAAGCAGACGACCTGATCGGTACGATCGCGACACGTGAGCGAGCGCGTGGTTTTGAAGTGACGATTGTGACGAGTGATCGCGATGCGTTGCAGCTGATCGAACCCGGGGTGAACGTTTTGGCTTTTCGTAAAGGCGTGACCGACATGATTCGGTATGACGAGCAGAGCATGAAACAGGAATACGGGTTGTCTCCGCGCCAGTGGGTCGATTATAAAACGATGCGCGGTGATCCATCGGATAATATCCCCGGGGTAAAGGGCATTGGCGAGAAAACAGCGACGGATTTATTGCAGCGCTTTGAAACGATCGAGGGAGTTTTGCGAGCGGCGCACGATTCAGGTTCGGCTATTGCGCCGTCAACCAGACAAAAACTCCTGGCAGCAGAAACGGAGCTACCAGAGATCAAAAACTTGGTACGTATCGTGACAGACGCACCGATTTCTTGGTCGGTGACGCAAACGAACGGGGTCTCGCCCCCAGATCGCGACACGTTCATCGCTTTTTTGCGTACGCAGGGACTTCAGTCGTTGGTGAAGAGGATGGAGGCGGGCAGCTCGTCGGTCGATCGTTCAGAGGTTTTCGCGATCTCCTCTAGCAAGGGGAGGTCTGAACGAGCGGCCGCGGTACAAAAAACAGAACCGCTTGTTTGCAGCACAGTCGCGCAAGCCAAAAAAATTCTTGACGCGATTACCTCTGCGCAAGAGCTGATCGTTTGTGTTTCAAGTGGCGTGGAAGGTTCATTATTTGCTGGTCAGGTTGAAGGACTTGTTTTGTGCACGACAGATCAGATCACATCGTTTCCTACGCACGTCCTTCAAAAAAATGAAATTAAGGCGCTTCTTCAAAAAAAGTTGGACACAGTCGCATCACTCATCGCACATGATGGAAAAATGACCATGGGGCAGCTGGAAAAGCTTGGACTGACCGTCCCCCGTTGGGATTTTGATACGATGTTGGCCTCATATGTGTTGGCCGCGAACGAGCGTTCGCATGAGCTGTCAGCGTTGGCGTTTCGTTGGTTGGGAACGGTTCCAGAAGGAGTTCTGGATGCGGTTGTGAGCGCGCAGGTGATCGCCGAATTGTTGCCGATTCTGCGTGCGAAGTTGCACGAGGACAGCTTGGATGTGGTGCTAACGCGTTTTGAGCTGCCGCTTATCCCGGTCCTCTATCGTATGGAGCGCGCAGGCGTGCGTATCGATATTCCGTACTTAAAAAGTCTGTCTGAAGAAATTCACACCCAGAAAAAAGCGATTGAAGAAACCATGCGCGCAATGGTCGGCCGCGATTTCAACCCAGCCTCGCCGAGCCAGCTCGCGGAAGTTCTGTTTCAAGATCTCAAGTTGTCGAGTAAAGGCATTCGCAAGGGCAAGACCGGTCTATCAACGGCTTCACAGGAGCTCGACAAGCTGCGCGGACAGCATCCGATTATCGAATTAATCGAAGAACATCGCGAGGTCGCGAAGATGTTGTCGACCTATGTCGAGGTGCTCCCAACGCTTGCGGATAAGGAAGGGCGCGTGCATACGACCTTTAATCAGGCCGTGGCCGCGACCGGGCGCCTGTCCTCCTCAGATCCAAATTTGCAGAATATTCCTATTAAGAGCGAGCTGGGAAAAAAGATTCGCCGCGCTTTCATCGCCTCGCCAGGTAATCGCCTCGTGTCCTGCGATTATTCGCAGATCGAGCTACGTGTCGTGGCTGTTCTCGCGCATGACGAGCGTATGTTGCAAGCGTTTCGTGATGGATTAGATATTCATATCGCCACCGCCGCTGCGATGTGGAACGTACCGTTGAATGAGGTCACGAAAAAACAGCGCACGATTGCAAAAACGATTAATTTTGGATTGATTTTTGGACAGGGGCCGCAAGCGCTTGGTGTCACCGCCGGTATTTCTTTTGAGGAGGCGCGTGAATTTATTGCCGCGTATTTTGCCGCGTATGAGGGGGTAAAAACCTACATGGATGAAACAAAGGCCTCGGTTCGCGAACGCGGATACGTTGAAACACTGTTTGGTCGACGACGTCCGCTCCCGGAGATCAATTCACCGATGCACGTCGTGCGCGCGCAAGCGGAACGTATGGCGATCAACATGCCGGTGCAAGGAACCGAAGCAGACCTCATGAAGCTCGCGACGATCGAGGTCGATCGTGGACTGTCTCGTGCATGTCCGAGCGCACAGCTCCTGCTACAGGTGCACGATGAATTGGTCTTCGAAGTCCAAGAGGATGCGCTTGAATCGCTCGCGAAATTTGCACATGACGCTATGGAGCATGTCGCAGACATTGGTGTGCCGCTTACCGTGGAAGTGAAGCAAGGAAAAAATTGGGAAGAGATGGAAAAAATAAAATGACGTAAAAAACAGACAGCCCCCGGTTGCAAGTTGTGCAAACGGGGGCTCTTCTGACGCGATGAGGTTCAGGCGTCAGGGGTGGGAGAGAGGTGGTGGGCGCAGTGGCTACGCGCAGATTTCTTCGTCGAGGCCGAAGGGGTCATCGTGTGCCGAAGTGCGATCACGGAACGCCTGGACGATGTCGCGGACGCTCCGTACGCACAGCGGGAGGGTGAACTCGGGCGCCTCGACCGCGGACGCTCGAGTGGGCTCGACGGTCCGGGTTTCTTCGGCGGGCCTCGTCGCGATCACGGCGGGACGACGCTTCTGCTGGTTCGATGCCCGTTCCACGCAGCAGAATTGGCCGTCGCGCGTGAAACGGAGGTCGCGCTGCGGCGGACAGCGGTCCTCGAGGGACCAGATGTCGATCGAAAGCATCGTCATCCGAATGGCCGGTCCCTTCAGGGGATGGTGCATCGGGGGGTCGAGCTCTTCCCCGCCGGTCCCGAACCGGGAGAGCTTGTTTTCCCACGCGGTCACGAGCCCCGCGTGAGCCATGTTCTGGAAGAACGCTGTCATGGCCGCGTAGAAGTCGCGGCAGAACTTCGCGCTCTGTTCCGGCGGCGGCTCGCGCGTGAAGCGGAGCCGCAGCTTGACCTGGGTCTCCTGCGTGTTCGTCCGCCGGTTGGTGACCACGTGGTTGAAGGCCCGCACCTCGTACAGCGCGAGGCCGTGCTCGGTCAGGTCCTCCAGGAGCGCCGCCATGTTGGCGTTGGCCCATCCGGAGGGGGTGGCCCTCTTGTTGGGCGACGGCGGGTGGAGCGGCCGGCCGCTCACGTCGCGGCGGAGGGTCTCCTTGATGGGGAGATTGTCCTCCCCGACCGTGAGCACCGCCCCGATCGCCCCGAGCGCGCTCACGAGGGTCGCCGGGGAGCGAAAGATGCACGTCACGAAGACGTGGTCGATCGCCCCGGGAACCAGTTGATTGACATGCGAAGTCGCCTCGGGGATGTTCAACGTCTTGCTCCTTGTGGAAGATATCATCTCAACCACCAGAACCGCTCTGGCTTCGAAATGAAAGAGTAGGATAGCATAAAAGACCATTTTTGTCAAGGGAGACCTTACATCGTGAATCGACAGCTAAATCAGTAAAAAACTGTCTAAGAACGATTCTTTGGCTGTGCTGTGTTAGGCGTCAGATTTTTCTGCTACCCTCTTTGCATGTCTATCCCCCGTGTCATCTTGGTTGATGTCATCCCCCCGAACACCCCTTTGCGCATCGCGAAGCGTCGTATCACCGAGCTGGAGGCGCTCACCAACACCTATGGCGGCATGGCGATTGTGCGCATCATTCAAAAGCGGCGCACGCCGGATTATCAAACGTATGTCGGTAAAGGAAAGCTTGAGGAGGTTGCGTTGCTTGCGCGCGAACAGGATGTCGACATTATTATTTTGAACAACGCTTTGAAACCAAAGCAGGTGTTTGAGGTAGAAGAATATGCGCGCAAGACTCCGATGCCGGAAGGAAGAGAGCGAGAAAAGAAACTGATTCAGGTGTGGGATCGTTTGGATTTGATCCTGCATATTTTTTCTAAGCACGCGCAAACGGTTGAAGCGAAGCTGCAGATTCGTCTTGCAGCGATTCGTCACATGGGGCCGCGGATTTTTGGAATGGGTTCGGAGATGATGCAGCAGGCTGGTGGCATTGGGACGCGCGGTGGAGGTGAAACGAATATCGAAATGATGCGGCGTCATCTTTCGAATCAAGAACGCCAACTCAAAAAACAGCTTGCGGCCTGTGCGCAGACGCGTCGCTTGCATCGCGAGCGACGAACGCGCGTTGGATTGCAGACCGTGTCGATTGTCGGATACACCAACGCGGGAAAATCCTCCTTGTTGAACGCGCTGACGCACAAAGGCGCGTATGTCGCGAACGAATTGTTTGCGACGCTCGATACGCGAGTGGGAAAGGTGTGGTTGCCGGGTGATCCTGTTGGTCGCGAAGCGCTCCTGTCTGACACGATCGGTTTTATTCAGGATTTGCCACCCGAGCTCGTCGATGCCTTTCGTTCAACGCTGGAAGAAACGGTTCAAGCGGATCTGATTCTTCATGTGATTGATGTGACGGACGTGTTTCGTGCAGAAAAAATTCAGGAAGTAGAGCAAATTTTGACGCAGCTTGAACTCACCGACCACCCAAAGTTATACGTCTTTAATAAAATTGATGGCGTGAAACGTGTGCCACGCCTAACGTTGCAAAAACGTTACGCAGCTTTTCATCCGGTGTTTGTGTCAACGCGTACGGGGGAGGGGCTGGAGGAGTTGAAACGTGTGATGTTTGAACGTCTGCAGGAAGCGTGATAGCGTGCGTACATGAAACAGGTTGTCGATTTGCAAAATCAGGATCAACACCTATTGAACGCGGTAGAGCTTCTAGCACGACGAGTTCGTGAGCTTCCTCCTGATCCAACGGCGGCCCTGATCGAATCTCGAGTCTTACTTGTAGGTGGGTTTGTGCGTGATGCGCTGCTTGGTGTTCGTTCAAAAGATGTCGATGTCGAGGTGTACGGCGTTGCGCCGGAGCGACTCGAATCGTTGCTCGAGCAGCTGTTTTTTGATCGCGTGAACACGGTTGGCCGTTCCTTTGGTATTTTGAAGGTGCGTCTTGGTGATGGGGCTGAGCTTGATGTGTCGATCCCGCGACGTGAATCAAAAATGGGACGCGGCCACACGGGATTTGTAGTGGAGAGCGATCCGTGGATGACGATCGAGGAGGCGGCGCGTCGTCGGGATTTTACGGTGAACGCGCTTTACGCGGATCCGCTGACGGGCGAGTTGTTTGATTTTTTTGATGGCGTGTATGATTTGGGTCGTCGCGTGCTGCGTGTTGTGGACGAACGGACGTTCCAAGATGATTCGTTGCGCGTGTATCGTGCGGTTCAGTTTGCGGCGCGTTTTGCGTTTCGTATTGAAGAGAGGAGTTTTCAGTTGATGCGCGAGATGGTTGAGCGCGGCGACTTGGACGCGTTATCGAAAGAACGTATCACCGAAGAGATAAAAAAACTGGTCTCGAAATCGTCTCGTCCATCGATTGGATTTGAACTCATGCGCGATCTCGGCATCATCGAACGCAATTACCCAGAGCTTCACGCGTTGATTGGCGTGCCCCAAGAACCGGAGTGGCATCCAGAAGGCGACGTATGGATTCACAGTATGATGGTACTTGATCAGGCCGCACGATTAATTCAGCAGCCTGAACGTGGATTGAATGAGGAGGAGTGTTTGCAGGGTCTGTTGGGTGCGTTGTGTCATGACCTTGGTAAGCCAGCCACCACGGAGATGGGAGAAAAAGACGGCGTACCCCGAATCCGTTCGATTGGACATGAAGAGGCGGGCGAAGAACCAACGAGGCAGCTTTTTTCGCGTTGGACCTTCAGCGCTGCGATTGAACAGGTCGCGGTTGTCTGTGCGATGCAGCATCTTAAGCCAGGCATGTTCTTTTTTCAGATGCGTGGTGGAAAGATTGATCAAAAGATATACACGAATAGCGTACGAAAATTATTGAGACGCATCGCGCCCACGTCCTGGCGTGTGTTGCTTACGGTATCGGAGGCGGATTTTCGTGGACGCGGGGTGCCGGGTGTTCAGACGGCTCCGTATGAGGCCGGGACGCTCTTTGCGCAGGCGGTTCAGGCGGAACAGCTTGACGTTGCTCCGCGTAGAGACCTGGTCCAGGGTCGTGATCTGGTTGCGCTTGGACTTGCGCCAGGACCTTCGTTTGGTAGGGTGATCAGCCAAATCGAGGTGCTGCGCGATGCAGGAGAGATCTCAACGCACGAGGAAGCGATAGAGGTTGTGAGGAGATGGATGACCGAACTTTAATCGCCATCCCACGCCATCAGATGAAAGTGGAGGTAGGTCATTTTTTGCCAACCTGGGCCATTGGTGAGGACCTGATAGGTGACAAGATGGTGTTCGCGAATCAGGTCTGACATGACAGCGAAGGCATCAACGAGATAGGCCTGATCATCACGCGAAAGATGGCCGACATCCTTGATGTCTTTTTTTGGCAACACAACGTAATCAACGCGCGTATCAGGAAATGGGTTGCGGATCACGACCGTATACGGGGTTTGACGGATGACGAATGGCGTCCAGGTTCCGATATGCGCGAGACCAACTGCCGCGAATAATCCGGCGAGATCGTTCGGGGCAAGACAGTTGTCGCAAGAACGTATTGCAAGAAACGATCGCGGCTGCACATCGACAAATAACCAGCCACCGATAAGGATGCCAAGTGCGAACGCAAAAACTACCCAAGACAAGCGTCGTGTTGATCGACGAGGTTTTTCTTCGATGATCTGTCGAGACGGCAGAGCTCTCTTAAGAGGGGGTTTTTTTGTTGCTCGTTTTGTTGGCATGCTTGGTTGAGAATCGGTTGCTTATTACGACGGAATCACGATGCGCGTCGCCTCTTCCTGGAACGCGCCAGAGGGTCCGCCCTGCATCACAGATTTGACGAGGCCTACATTGTTCACCCACCATTCCGTGTTTTCAAATGGTGGCGCTGCACCGGATGCCCCGGTGGTCAGGGTGGTCATCACCTGTATCTTTGTGGCGTGATATGTTCCGGCTGGAACCGTGACATCCTCTTGATCAACGATCGTGCGGTGCATGTGCACTGTGAACGGAATGGTTGTTGGATGCTCCATGCCACTCAAATTGAGGGAGATGGCCCCACGCGCGTCCATATCAGAGGTCGCACCGATGCGTGTCATATCGCTAGGCAGCCAGTCTCCGGTGACGCTGTCGGTTGTGGCTTTGACGTTCTCTCCGCTGCGAAGAAATGAAGGGTCAAGGTAGGACAGCGCCTGCACGTGGCCGTGATCGCAGCGATAGTGTTGATCTGAGATCGGGCGGCCATCGCTTTGCATCGCAATATCAGCCTGATTATCGTGAAGAGCGGTCACGCGTTCATCGAGTGTATGCGTTGGAAGTCCCCCGCCGCTAGTTTGATAGGTGATTTCATATCCTTGTTTGAAGGGAAAAAATCCAAACGCACAATCTGAAGCGACGGCGCTCGTTGGTGCGACGGCTGGAGGTGTTGCCGTCGCAGATGATCCGCTGGGTGTTGGTGAAGAACAGCCGGCTCCAAACAAGAGACTCACCAGCGCAATTCCTGCAAAACGTTTTTGGAAGTGAAGCATATGATGGATATGGTAACACGGAATGGAGTTTGAGGAAGAGTGTCGAATTATTTTTATAAACACAAAGCAAAACACCGACGCACAGTCGCGTCGGTGGAAGGATCGAAGAAGCACGCTCTTCTCATTCATCGAGATGGTTGTTGGGTGCGATTGTATCCTTGCTGTGAACGCGCGTTCAGATCATGAGAATTGATTGCGCTGCCACGAGACACATACATGAAGCACGAGAAGAAGAGCGCGATCATGAGCGACAGATGCTTGAGATTAATCGGCAAAGGTGTGCGCATGCGATACCTCCTTGATCAAAGGCGAATGATTCACCTTTCTACTCCATCCCACGTTTCGGCGCTTATGTCAAGTGGATAAGTAGATTTAAAATTGAAATTTTTCAAAATGAATGGCTGATTTTTTTACGCCAAGCGCGAGACAATCGTTGATCACGCCTTCCACCATGACCCAAGGCCCACAGATATACACGTCGCGCTCAGCGATATCTGGAACGCTTGTTGTGAGCGCCTCCCGTGTCACGCGTCCGAGATGAAATGGTTCGCGGATAGTTGCTGTGTCTGTTGCGGACAGGAATACGTGATACAGCGCTCGTTCTTGTGCGGCATCGACGAGTTGTTGAAGTTCGTCATGGAATACAACGTGTGAACGATCTCTGCATGCATACAAACAGATGACGTTTTTTTCTTGCGCAAGAAGTTCTTCCATGAGCGAGCGAATTGGTGTTACGCCAATGCCACCAGCGATCAATAAAAATTTTTTATGAGTGGCTTCTCCACCGATAAATAATCCGAGCGGTCCGTCGATCAGCACCGGTGTTCCGGGTTGTAACTCTGGCGAATGATTCGTGAAGTCTCCAAGTTGTTTCATCGAGAAACGCAACGAGGTTCCATTGTACGGCGCAGAAAAAGAAAAGGGATGCCACGAACGTAATCCTTTTTGCCAAAACAGCATTTCCGCAAATTGTCCGGCGTTGAAATGAAACGACCGCATATCGCGACCCGTGATGTAGACAGAGGTGACCTCTGGCGTTTCTTGTACGACGCGTTCGATCACAAAACGATGCCTGCGATACAGCCACAGCGGACGCAACACGCGGTACACAAGCACGAGTCCAAAGACGAGGAAGTTGAGCGCGAACCAATACGCGAAGGCGCTGCCCCGCGTTACGTCGCCGCTCTGAACTTGATGGTCAAAGATGAGCGCGATCGCGAGATACATGCCAAGATGTGTCGCGTGCCAAGTTTCATAACGAAGTTTTTGACGAATGATCGGGAGTGAAAGAACGGTAAGAATGACGAAGAAAATAAGGCCAATAAACCCAAGAAACACCCCTTCCCAGCCCGTTAAAAATTGAACGAATTGAGCCGCTAGCCCTAGTTGATTGGCCTGCGCATATCCCAACACCAGCAGGATCGGATGTAGTACGAGCAGAAGGACGAGATACGTTCCGATCCAGCGATGCAGCTGGTTCATGCGATCAAAAGCGAATGCAGTTTCAATAACACGAATGCGACCGATCAAAATAAGTTGTAGGAGCAGCAAATATTCCGCAAGCAAACCCGTGATGCGGCCAAGCGCGATCAACACGCTTCCAGGATTTTGCTGAAGCAGGAGGCTTGATGAACCTTGCCACCAAACAAAAAAGATCAGCGCCAAATTCACAAGAAAGAGTGTGACAAGCGCGCGACGTTTTTCCACGGATGAGATAGACATACAAGAGTGCGTACACCTTAACGAGAATTGAGAAAAAAAGAAAGGAGGAAGAAAAGATAAAAAGTTTAAAATTTTTTTCCACATCTCCCCTCTTGACATGCATATGTATCCCTCTTGACAAACTTTTCTGTGCACGTGGTTGCAGTATTTTTTTTCCAACGTGGTATACTTGTGTTGCGTTCGTTGCGCGATGAGCGCAGCGTCACCCACTCGTCGTAGAAATTTTTATCAAATGACTGCGAGTGATATCCCAATAAAATTTTTGTGAGCGACGGAACTGTTTTCTAAACGTTCTGATCGTATCAAAAGTTTTTCTAGAAAGGTGGTGCCATATGCCTGCCAAGAAGAAAGCCAAGAAAGTTGTGCGCAAGCCAGCTGCCAAGAAAGCGAAGTCAAAGAAATCGAAACGTTAAAATCGTTTCAGAGGAGGAGATCAGCTGAACCAGTCAACGCATGGTCAGCTGATTTTATTTATGCATTTTTTGAACGGCGCTTGCTGTGAGAAGATGGATTTTATAGCGCTGAGACGGTAGGGTGTGCGGGATATGCGTTTGTATCTTTCTTCTCACGGAATTGGAAACATCCCCTCAAGACTCCATGCGTTGTTGGGTAATCAAAAGCGTATTGCGATGATTTTTAATGCGTATGATACTAAGACGATAGATGAACGAGTAGAGCGACGGGCACGTTATTCTAAACTGCTGACGGATACCGGACTTGTTGTTGAGGAGATCGATTTGAGGGACTATATTCATCAACCAGACGTGTTGAGTAAGAAACTTGTAACATTTGATGGTGTGATGGTGACAGGAGGTAATGTGTTTGTGTTGCGACGGATTATGCACGACAGTGGGTTCGACGTAGTGATAAAAAATTTGTTGGCCGAAGATCGTCTTGTCTACGCGGGTTGGAGCGCAGGGATCTGTGTGCTCTCGCCAGATTTGCGAGGACTGGATTTCGTTGATGATCTAGGTGCTGTTCGCGCAACGTATGATCTCGCCCCGATCCTGAGCGGTCTCGACCTTATCCCCTACTCCATCGCCCCACATTATCGATCCGCGCACGATGAATCCTCCGCGATTGATACTGTGGTTGAATTTTTCCAGCGCGAAAAAATCCCCTTCAAGACGCTCGCAGACGGACAGGTGATCGTGATCGATGGAGAGCGCGAAGAAATTGTTGAGTGATTTTTTTAATGTTTTAATTTGAACTTTGATTCAGCAGTTGTTTCTATGAGCTATCTCTACCACCTGGTTCCCGAGGACATGCAGGGTGACATTTTATATCCCTTGAATCAACTGAAAGAGCGGTATCCTTACTTATACACAAAAGAATCGCAGAAGTATGTCGGGCGTGAACATATCACACAGCAACGAATTCCTATTCTTAATTGTTTATGGAACGACGTTCTGCATTTCTCCGCCGTACATCCAAAAGAGGTAAAACAGGCGCTTATCGATGCGGGGCGTAATCCGGATTTTACCATGACCTGCTTTCAGATAGAGGCGGAGCTTATTCATGTGGAGAAGGCCGTTGTATATCTCTATTCGCAAATCGATTCAGAGAAAAAGAGTGACGATTTTATCCCCTATGCTCCTGTTCTTGTCGCCAATCTATCGACGTTGCCACAAGCAACAAAGGACTATTATAAAGACATGATAGCGAAAGGTGAGCGGCCGTTACGATATCATTTTGTACCACACGTTCTTTACAAGGACGCGTTCAATATATCGGGGGTACCGGTGATCACCGTCTAAGGCTAAAACATCTTTGTTTGTTTGGGTTGTTGCTTCACGCTGTGAAAAGAAATTTTTCCAAATTCTCCATCATATCCAGGACGAATAGCAACTTCGCCGCGTCGCATATGGAGAATCGCCTCGACGATTTCTGGGCTTGTGATGCGTGTAAGTTCTGATTCAGGAAGATCAAGCAGGACACGGAATTCGTTGCGCCCATCCTCAAGCAATCGATCGAGCTCGATCTGAACTTTTTTGGATGGAGGTTTCACGCCTAACGTATCCGCAATCACCTCTGCAAGCGGGACGATCGATCGAAACGGTGCCGCGTACGCGCGCGCCGCCTCCTCATCCCGGTCCGCGATCGCATCCACGCGATGCAATACACCGATCGTCAAAGGTTTTCCGCATTTTGGACACAGGTTATGCAGACGTTTTGATTGCGATGGCATGCACCAAAAATCGCATGCGCGATGTCCATCTGCATGGTATTTCCCCTCCTCCGGGAAGAATTCGATGGTTTCAACGAATGCTTTTCGATCATGATGTTTCAAAATTCGTTCAAGCTCAAGATAGGATGGCTCCGGCATCTCAAATACGTTCGCTTCGCGCCCAAGCTTATCTAATGAATGGGCGTCTGAGTTTGAAACAAGAAAAATGTTGTCCAGGGCGCTAAGGCGCGCATTCATAGACGGATCTGATGATAAACCGGTTTCAATCGCAAAAATGTTCGACGCGAGCTCCCCGAAACACGCCTCAAGACTATCGAATCCGGATTGTGATCCAAAAACCGCGAACCAAGGCGTCCATGCATGCGCGGGAATGAGCATTCCGTGATCATCCACCGCAAGCATGATTTTCAGAAGTTCCTGTGAATCAAGTCCCATGATTGGTCGCCCATCGCTTTTGATGTTGATTTTTCGCGCATCCAGCTCCTTAATAAAGCGAGCCAGCGCCTCAAGCGAAGACAGTAAGATAAGATGGTGTACGCGTCGAACCTTGCCATCACGCTTGTAAATGCACGAAACCTCGGTCGAGAGAAGAAAACGCGTTGATGACGACCCATCTTTTAAGGAAAAGGTGCCTGGTGAGATCTCAACGAGCTGATTCTGAATATCTGCATACCAAGCCGGATGCGTAAAATCAGACGTTCCAACGAACTGAATCCCCTTCCGTTCACATGCTTTCGCGATATGAGGTAGTGTCAGCTGCTGCGAACAAGCACGCGACCATTTTGAATGAAGATGAAAGTCAGTGATGACGTGCATAGAATCCCAAATAGCATACGTGCCGAGATCCACGAGAGCAACCTCCTTTATGCGGCATCGTTTAAAGATTGTGTATATATTTGTCTATATTAATCTAGACAAATATATACACAATCTAAACACACCCTTGTTGATAACATGTGAGCAGCCACGGCGTGACCAGCGCATTCTCTTTGCGCACTGAGTGGAAGTTCGAAGTAAAATTTTGCGTATGCGTGAGAGAGGATTTTTTTGATCCAGCTTGTTGATG
>CAIKOH010000043.1 GCA_903829075.1 Candidatus Uhrbacteria bacterium | reverse complement strand
TCTGAGTACCATACTCAAATATACATCCATAACGAATTCTATCTCTTTTTCTTTTTGACGCTTGACAACTTGTAAATCGTGCGTGTCCGCACTCAGTTCCAATTTCAAAATTTCCTTCACGTCTTTTTCATCCTTCATGGACAGTCCAAGCATCGCACGCAGATCCTGTTGCGCCTTAATGATCGTTTGCGGCGTGATGCCCTGGGCAACGTTATAGGCAAGTTGTTTCGCACGACGACGCTCTGTCTCACGCATCGCGCGCTGCATCGAACCGGTCATGTTGTCCGCATAGAGCACGACCTGTCCGTTGACGTTACGCGCGGCGCGACCGATCGTCTGAATCAATGACGTTTCTGAGCGCAAGAACCCTTCCTTATCCGCATCCAAAATCGCGACCAGCGAAACTTCCGGCAGATCCAATCCTTCGCGCAATAGATTGACACCCACCACGATGTCATACATCCCTCGACGAAACTCTGACAGGATTTGTAAACGCTCAACCGTATCGATATCGCTATGGAGATAGCGGGCTTTGCACCCACGTTCTTTGAGAAATTCTGTCAGATCTTCTGCCATCTTCTTGGTTAACGTGGTCACCAAGACACGTTCACCTCGCTTGATGACGGGAAGGACACGTTCAAGCAGATCATCAATCTGGCCTGGTCCAGAACCGATCGGCGTGATCGGCCTCACAAGAATCTCTGGATCGACCAAACCGGTCGGTCGAATAATCTGTTCAGCGACGCGCGCCGAATTCTGCAGCTCAAATAGACTTGGTGTTGCAGACACGAAGATTGCTTGCGGGAGTCGCGTCAATACCTCATCGAACGTTAATGGGCGGTTATCAGCCGCGGACGGCAAACGAAATCCATATTCAATTAAGGTCTGCTTACGCGCACGATCCCCCAAAGACATGCCGCCCAGCTGCGGAATGGTCACATGCGATTCATCGATCACCACCAACATATCCTTTGGAAAATAGGAGAACAGCGTGTCGGGCGCCTCTCCCGGTGGACGACCAGACAACGGTTGTGAATAATTTTCGATACCGTTGCAATAGCCAACGTTCTCAATCATTTCAAGATCATATTTTGTGCGACGATCAAGACGTTCTGCTTCTAACAATTTTCCCTCGCGCTCAAACACCTCAAGACGATCCTTCAATTCCTGTCTGATTAATTTAATCGCACGCTCGCGTTCAGGGCCCATGGTGATAAAATGTTTCGCCGGAAACACCCACACCTCCTCCTGTTCGTTTATCACGTTTTTTGTCACTGGATCCAGTTTCATGATGCGTTCAACGAATCCGTGCGGCGCTTCGATGCGATAGATCACCTCTTCATTTGCCGGCATCAATTCCAATACCTCGCCGCGTGCACGAAATTGTCCGCGTTGAAGATCGAGTGGCGTGCGCGTGAACTGCATGTCGACTAAACGCGTCATCGCCTGCGTACGTTCAACGCTATCACCAATCTTCAGATGCAGAATAATTTTTTCATACGCTTCCGGCGCGCCCAACCCATAAATACAGGACACAGATGACACGATGATCACATCCTTGCGCGTCAACAACGCTTGAGTCGCTGCGTGACGAAGACGATCAATCTCCTCGTTGATCATGGCTTCTTTTTCAATGTACGTATCACTGCGCGCGATGTACGCCTCCGGTTGATAGTAATCGTAGTACGACACGAAATATTCGACCGCATTGTCAGGAAAAAATTGGCGGAACTCATTGCACAGCTGCGCTGCAAGCGTCTTATTATGCGCAATAACCAACGTCGGTTTCTGCACCTGTTGAATCACGTTTGCAATCGTAAACGTCTTTCCCGTACCCGTAGCACCCAACAATGTCTGGAATCGATCCCCCTGCTTCACGCCCTCGACGAGATCGCGAATCGCTTCCGGTTGGTCACCGGAAGGCTGATAGTCTGAGGCGAGACGAAATGTATTCGACATATCGGCCATCGTACGCTGGATGAAGAAAAGTCTCAACCTTGATCAAAAGACGAATACGCGGTATCCTCGCTTTCATGTTGAATTGGAAATCTCTCCCGCGACCCATCGTCGCTCTCGCACCCATGGCTGACATGAGTGATCTTCCATTTTGTTTGATTTGCAAAGAAAAAGGCACGCCGCTGATGTTTCGCGAGATGGTATCCTCTGAGGCCGTGGTTCGTCTCAATGAGAAGACGTTGAAGATGGCGCAATTCGATGAACGTGAACGACCGTTGGTTCAACAAATTTTTGGCAGCAATCCAGAGGTCATGGCAGAAGCCGCTCGTATTATCGAAGAACGTTTTCATCCAGATGCAATTGACATTAACATGGGTTGCCCGGTTTACAACCTTGTTTCAAATTTTAACGGCGCCTCACTTATCAAAGAGCCCGAACGTGCATCCGCCATTATTAAGGCGATGAAAGCGGCGGTATCCGTTCCTGTAAGCGTGAAAACGCGTCTTGGGTGGACGAAGGACACAGATTGTCTTGAATTTGTAAAAGTGATTGAAGATGCGGGTGCGGATCTGATTTCCATGCATGGTCGCACCAAAGAACAAGGATACAGCGGCATCGCAAACTGGCGACGCATCGGCGAAGCTCGCGCGCAGGTTCCACGCACACCATTTCTTGTAAATGGTGATATTGTTAGCCTTGAAAACGCGAAAAGAGCACTCGAAGAGTCGAGCGCGGACGGCGTATTGATCGGCCGTGGCATGTTGGGAAATCCCTGGTTCGCGCAACAACTCACACAAGGACTCCGCTCCGTCTCGACGGACGGAACATCCATTGACCAATCGATCGAGCCCACATCCATTCCACTCACGGAGCTTGTAGCGACTATTCATGAACACGCACGTCTCCAAGTTTTTCACTACGGTGAACGTGGACTCGTGAAACTTCGCAAACACTTGCCCTGGTATTTTAAAACCAACAACGTCGATCAATTGGTCAATGTGGATTTGAAGAATCTGCGATCAAAACTCGTCCGAATTTCGACGGTGCAAGAATTAGATGAAATGTTGAGTGAGCTGGCATAACTCGCACTGACGAAAACGGTTTGCTACCATGCAACTATCTATGTCGTCTACGTCTATTGATTCACCGCACGTTGTGATCATCGGGGCAGGAAATATTGGACAAGCTATCGCACATTTACTACGACAGGCTGGTCATCACACGTTTGATCTGTGGGACGCAGACACGAGCAAGGTTCCGCATCAAAAATCTTGCGACGAGATTCTTCCACGAGCTGACGTGGTTTTTTTGTGCGTTCCTTCATGGACGTTGCGAAGTGCATTGAACATGATCGCGCCGTGCATTTCATCAAAAACGATTCTCGTTTCCATTTCCAAAGGACTCGAACAGCGGAGTTGCTTCACCGCAGATCAACTAATCCGTGACGTGTTGCCACGACAGCCCTTCGCGATGCTCCTTGGACCGATGTTGGCAGAAGAAATTCTTCACAATAAGCACGCCAGTGCCGTCGTCTCTTCAAGACAACGTTCCGTGAGGCAACGGGTCGCCAACTTATTCGAAGGAAGCGTTCTTCGATGCGAATTGCACGATGATCCACACGCTGTGTGCCAAGCCAGCGTCATCAAGAATGTGTACGCGCTCGCCATGGGCATCGCCGACGGTTTAGAGTGGGGCAATAACCAAAAAGGACGACTCGCCTGTCAAAGCCTACACGAAATGCGGCTCATTTTGTCGCGCGTAACGGATGATCCGGGGATTCTTGATTCGATCGCTGGCACCGGAGATTATCTCGCGACCGCGTTCAGCGCCTCTTCACGCAACCGACAAAACGGTCAATCGCTCATCGCGGACGGACGGATGACTATCAAAAGCGAAGGGTCGGTTTCATTTCCCTCGCTCCTAAAGCTTCTCTCAAGAAAAACGAACGGCCTACCCATTCTTTTGACTTTGAAAAAAATAGTGATGCAGAATCAAGGAAAAAACAACAAAGAATTATTTGAAAAGCTCTAAACGCCCACCCTTGTGAGTGCGACGTGCGACGATAGATATGATTCAATCTCCTTTCTTCCTCGTACTCGACGTTGGCACAACCGGCGTCAAAGCCATTGCGTTTGACAAACAGCTCGCCCAACTCGCACGCATCTCTGAAACACTGACATTGCGCCACCCAAAACGCGGATGGGTTGAACAGAACCCTCAAGAACTTCTAAAGAGAAGTCTTACCGTCCTACACAATGCCGTCAAACACGGTCACCTGGACGTAAGAGACTGCCTCGGAATCGGAATCGCGAATCAACGCGAGACCACGATTCTCTGGGATGCAAGGACAGGCAAGCCGGTCTATCCCGCAATCGTGTGGCAGGACAGTCGCACGCAACGTTGGTGCGACGCGTTCACAAAAAAACAGCGGGCGTTTGTCCAACAACAAACAGGTCTGACCATCGCGCCCTACTTTTCTGCGTCAAAGACGCACTGGATGCTGGACCACGTTCCATCAACACGAATACTTCTCGAACAACACCGTCTCCGATTTGGAACGGTTGATAGTTGGCTTCTGTGGAATCTGACCGATGATCATCAGCATCTCACCGATGAAACAAATGCAGCCCGCACACTTCTCTGCAACATACACACCCATTCATGGGATAATGAGCTCCTGCGCCTGTTCGACATTCCGTCGAGCATCCTACCGCGCATACTCCCTTCGCGCGCAGCGTTTGGTCGCTTATCCGAACGTATTCTCGGTCGATCGATCCCGATCTTAGCTGTCTGCGGAGACCAGCAGGCGAGTTTTTATGCGGCGCTCCATGCGACGTCAGATCGGTCGACAAAAGTGACAAAAGTCACCTACGGCACCGGAACGTTCATCACGCAATCCTTGCCGTCATTTCAGCTTCAACAAAATTTTTCCACCACCATTGCTCCGCATCCACGCGGACGCACCTTCATCCTCGAAGCAAAGATCCAACGCGGAGGCAGAGAGCTTGAATCACTGCTCGCACATCCAAAAAAACGAGACGCCTTCTTACGGCGACTCGCTCTTGATGCTGATCAACTTATCCGACAACTTCCCACGCCTCCAAAAACCCTGTTCATCGATGGCGGCGTCACCCGTGATGGATTGATGACAATCATTCAACGGGATATTTCTGGCATCCGTATCCAACCACTTTCAAGCTTTGATGGAACCGCCCTTGGAATCGCGGCGCTGTGTCAGGACAGTCTTTCTTAAAACGCCCCTCTCAGCAACCGTCCCAACAACGGAACAAGCAATAATAATTGCATCGCAAATCCCACAGGAAACGGCAGATCGTGTTTACCGCTGATCATATTGTGAAAAAAGAAATGAAATTTGTGAAACCATTTCAAGGCTTTCACGTGAAAAATCTCATACATCGCAACCAACAAATCTGGCAACACCCCGCCTGCCACGCCCATCGACACCGCAAATCGATGATCATAGACGTGGGTGTTAAACAACGTCAGGATAAAAAATACCGTAATCACCCCGTCTAACATGACATACGCGATCGCCCGCTTAACCTTAGAACCGGCGATGTATCCCTTGTAAATCTTCGTATCACCGTGCGGGATGATATCCGTCAACAAATGAGAACAAAAACCAAGAACAAAAGCGAGATAGGGGTGGTTAGGAAATAATTCACCGACTAACGCGCCAATGGCCGCATGAGTGACGAGAAACATAAAATCAGGATGCATCATAGCACCTCGCAAGCAAAAAAACAACCACCTGTGAACAACTTCCGGATCTTGCCAAAACCATTGAGTATCGGTATACTGTGGCCACGGCGGGGTAGCTCAGTTGGTTAGAGCGTGGGACTCATAAGCCCGAGGTCGTGGGTTCGAATCCCACCCCCGCTACCAGGACAGGACACACCAGATACACGGTGTGTTTTGTGTTTTTCATACATAGCAAACACCCCGACCGCAGGCGACGAGATGTTGTCGTCTTGCGATCGAGGGTTAGGGTTGAAGGAACAGATCTACGTTCAGCCGGGATTGTCGTTGATGTACCAACGCCCGGCGACGGGGTCGGGGTGCGGCGTCGGACCGAGGACGGGCGGAAGGGCCGGAAGCGGGTAGACCTCCGGCGCATCAAAATCCGTCGTGATGATCGGTGCCACCACCATTGTCTGTCCGGACGGGGAGATCACGCGACACATCACGTCGTAACGGGCAACGTCTCGGAAAGACGGCAGACCGTTGAACGGAAGGCTCCCCCTCATTCGGTCACTGCAGACGATGGCGCCTGCGCGCTGCATTGCGTAGCGACGCACGAGCGTATCCAGCTGATCCTGAAGGCTCATGACCTCAGAAACCAGCGTGGCCGAAGCGTGCGTTGACCGACCGTTCATAAGATAAACCGGTCGAAGGTCTCGTGCCCCCGCTGCCGGCCATGCCCGCAAGGAACCGCTCAGCATCGCGAGCCTCAGGTTGAGCTCCTCGATGCGCTCGTAGGTCTGTCCCTGATCGGGTCGCGTTGCCGAGGAAGCGTCCGTCACGCTGCGGCTGACACCGACGGTCATGCTGCGCGACGTCGCACAACCGAGGACGAGACCGAAAACAACAAAACTGAGAATGTTGCGCATGGTGAACCTCTCCCGTGTTGAGTGACTGGCTGTTGAAGCAACAGCTTATGGACGTGGACCGTGTGACGTTAGTCGATACTCAGGACTGGTCCCAATCTTCAAAGCAGGAATGTAACCCATCTCGACACGACGACCGCGATCGCTATCTCAGCCAGATCAAATGTTGATGTTAAGGCAAAAACGCTACCGACGTCGTGCTGCAAACCGATCGCCTGCGCAATCATCCTCCATACCAAGATGGCACAGACGGCAGCAATTAAGCAGACTCCATGTCTCACAAAGTCTTTCAGAATACGGCTCAACTTGGCCACCTTCTCCGATCACGGCGAGATTGCCGTCATCCAACGTCGATCAAGATCAACGTGGAATGACGAGGAGGAAGCCGTTGACTCAAACTTCCTCAGGGTGAACAGACGGGCACAAACAAAGGCGAAACGGCTATTCTTCATCGACGATACTCCTCTTGCTCCTGCCCGTTCTTGGGCATGGCTTCAAGTTCCTTCTCGAAGCCCTGACCACGAATTCGGCTAACTTGATTAGTTAAATACTATATCACAAAAACGAGATTTTGTCAACCATTAGCTTACAATAAATGCTATCTATAAAGAAAAAACGTATTTTCATTCAAGTTTTATTCCTCATCGGGCTAAGGGGGTTGCAATGTGTTTCAAAAAATGCTGAGATGGTCACACCAAGGATGCTTGAACAATCTTTGGGGAAAGAGAGGGACCATGTCATTTCCCATGCAAGTTCGATTCCGTTGGTTTGTTTGCCTGCTGCTCGCGTGCGTATCACTACTAGCGCCTTCCATCAGCTCGGCACAGGGAGAGGCCGCATCATCGCCGGCACGGTCGGCACACAACTTTGCCAACTGTCACGAGATGCAGTTGCAGCTCGCGTCTGCGCGCGGTGAGCTTTCGCAAACCGAATACAACCACATCTTCCAGCTGATGCAGGTTCTGCCTGACCCACGTCAACGTCGGCGCTGCGCCGAAGATCTAAGCTACTGGGATCTGCTGAACGCGAACTTTACTCGCGCCGCCCTCACGATCGACTTCTTGCACCAACACCAAGCCGATCTTCCATCCGAACACCTACGCTGTTTGAATGCAGCGCAACTGATCGGTGCAGAAACGTCGTCAAGGATGCATTCCGATGAGGTCCTTGCCGAGTGTCCGACCACGATGACGGTCGCGCCGCGTCTCGAAGCCTGTCACTTCGATCCTCCGGATCCGATGGATGAACGTGTTCAGCGCCAGGCCGTCGAGACAGCGGCACGTATCTGTCGTGATCACGACTCGCACGACGAACACAACACGACACATCCCATCGCCGACCGACTTGCGCAACTCGGCCTCGGTGGCACGGAAGAAGCGGTGCGCCTATATCGCTCCTACGCCGCAGATCTCCCGTGGGGAGCGGCGGACGCCATCTTGCTCGCGAGTCTTGAGCACGCGCAACGAGAGCTCGCAAACTTCTCCGCTGATCCGCTCGCGATCCACGCCTTCGAAGAGCAGCTCGTCCGAGGACGTGAGTATCTGGAGCGGCTCGAGATCTACGGAGAAGACAGTTCCGCATCCACCGCGGCCTGGACAGCACCACGACCCACCGCGCTCATCGTACGTAGTGCGATGCTCGCCATGGAAGCATGGCAACGTCTACATCGTCCGCGTCAGTGGTGCGAGTTTCTCGAATCAGCATGGCATCCCTCCACCCATCGCAGTGATGAACATGCGTTGTCTGCTCTCGAAGAATGGGAGACTCTTTTTGCTCCTGGACAGGACCATCCCATTCCAGAAGCGACCGATGTCGCACGACTCTTCATCCGCGAAGAGCCCGAGGTAATCGCCCTTTCGCGCACCCAAGGACGCGTCTACATCGAGAGCTGGTGCGGACAGGTCCTCGGCCACTCCATCGCCCCGGTCACACTTCCACCTCAACCGACCCACTGAACCACATCCCTCCCCGCGCTACCGGGGAGGGATTTCGATTTTCACTGCAGAGATTTGATCGAGTAAACGATTTTTTATTCGATCCCTAAATAGTCAAGATACGCTTTTTCGTTGGACGGACGTCCTAAAAAATGCTGCACGAGATCGGATTCTTCTTCGCTCCCGCCAGGTTCGAGAATGCTTGAACGGTAAGAAGCGGCGGTGGACGGATTCATGATTCCTTCCTGGATAAAACGCGAACGGATGTCGAAAGCGAGCACCAATGCCCACTGATATCCATAATACGCGGCGTCATAGCCGATGAGATGGCCGAAGGTCGCTTCAAAACAAATATCTGGAAGACGGACAAATGGACTAAAGGAGGAAAAAAGTTCTTCAGCAACAACAGATGTGTCAAAACCAGGCAGATGCGTGTGATACACCTGATCAAGCGTGGCGAGATAGAGTTGACGATCTGTAAACAGCGCCTCACCAAACGTACGCGACGCAATCAATGACTGATACATCGCTTCTGGAATTAACTCACCGGTCTGATGCTGTTTCGCGAACACATCAAGGCTTTCGCGATTCCATGCCCACTCCTCAAACATCTGTGAGGGAGCTTCAACAAAGTCACGCGCCACACTCGTTCCAGCAAAACTCGCCAACTCAGACCGACTCAAGATGTCGTGCAACAAATGACCGAACTCATGAAAAAAGGTTGTCACCTGATCATGATCAAGTAAGGCCGGTGCAATACCCGGTTTTGGAAAATTACACACCAACGCAGCACGCGGAGCAATTCGTTCACCGCTGGATCGAGACGTCTGTCTCAGCGTAAACACCGCGGCATGCTTATATTTTCCTTCTCGTGGAAACAGATCAAGGTACACGCGTGCAAGCACCGTTCCATCAGCATCGCGTACATCATAAACTTCAACATCCTCATACCATGCCTTTGATACAATCGGCACAAACGTGATTCCATACAACTTCGCCGCGATTGTCATGATCCCCTGCTGCACCGTACGTACTTCAAAATATTCACTCAGCGCCTGTGAATCAAGTTGGAATTTCTTTTCGCGAAGAATGTTATCAAGATATAACGTATCACTCACAATCACTCCGCCATTCGCATCAAGCAAGCCTTGAGCTGCCGCTTCATCATAAAAAACCTTGAATTCTTCTGCACGGCGCGGGGCTAGCCCCTTGTGGAGTCGCTCAAGAAACGAACGAACCGTAGCGGGTGACTTTGCCATGCGCGGTTCAAGAACATAGTCTGCCCACGTCGCATATCCAAGCAACAACGCCTTTTCATGCCGCAACTTCAAGATCTGTTCGAGGATGGGCTTATTCTCGGCTCGCGCACGCGTGTTCGCAAGGCGCGAGAGTTCGCGCGCAGACACACGATCAGACGAGTAACGGATGAACGGCACGGAATCTGGCGTGTCCGTAGTGATACGGATCTTTCCATTTGATCCGACTGGATGGTTAGAAACATACCCTTCAGGCAATCCTTCCAACGAAGCAGGATCAACCTCGATCGAGAGTGTAGCGTTGGCTAAATTTTTCTCAAACGCTTGTCCGAGTTCGGTTAACGTTTCATTCAACGCTTGTAACTGCGCGCGCTTTTCAACTGGAAGCTCGAGGCCGTTCCGTCGATAATCACGCAAGACATGTTCGATAAAACGTCTACGCGGATGAGACACTGAACCAAGAACCAATGCTGCGCGCCGCAAGACTAAAGCGATTTCATCATCGACATATAGCGCCGAAGAAAAAGCATCGACGCGCGGCTCACAGGTCAGTGCCGCTGCTCGCACGGTCGCATCCGGATGGCACAATCCCATTAACTGCGGTACCAACGCGGATTCTTGCAAGGCAAAATTCAAACGATCAAAGGCGCCAAAGGTCGCGTCCCATGTCAGCTCTGTATCGTTGGCGCTTTTCTTTGCTCGAATTCCATCCGCAAGTCGCGTCGCCTCTCGCAACCCATCGTCACAGAGCTTGACAACTCCTTCGGCCGTCATCCCCATCATAACCGAGTCCTCTGGGTACCATGATGTTTGCATAGAGCAGCAGCGTAACAATGAAGGGATAAATGAGCAAAAAAAGACAGGCCTATGAAGAGCTCTGTCTTCTTTTCGTGTTTTTACGACACGCTTGAGCGAAACACCGTGACCTTTGTCAGATCCTGCGGATCATACTTTGCCAAAACCTTGTTTCCAACTTGAAATTTTGCAAGAGAAGTGCGCGCGGTAACGATTTTGACGTTACTCGCATCAAACGCCGGACCAGAGGCGGGCTCAACATGCAAGGTCAAAACTAGAACCGGATTATCACCGTTGACAGTCACCTTGGTCTCCACCGACTCTTTGATCGTGGCTGGCGCCTCCGTGCCTACTTGAAACAATCGTTGCTGTTCAGCGGCAACTGCGTTCATGTCCGCTTCGATCTGTTCATGCGTGGGCGCGGGCGAAGCGTTTTGTACAGTTGCGGAGTACTCTTGCGTAGGAGCTGTGGTTTCAAGAATGAGAATTTTTTGAGGCGCAGCCGGATCAAACTTTACCTTGAGCATATTTCCTGGCTGGTATTTTTGCATCTCAAACATGGAAATATACGTCGTTGTGACCGCTGTATAAACAGGTCTGGTTTTTGGATGAACTTCAAGCGTTAGATTTACCCCCGCTTTTGGGATCGCTCCATTCATGGCCAATGAAGAACCATTTTCTTGCAAGCTGATAATTTTCGCGTCAGCTAATTCTCCGATCTTATCTAAACGCTGAGCTTGAAGACCTGGTCCAATCAAAAATGTCCAGAATGTACCCAGAAAAAACAGGATCACAACAGCCATCCCGCCCACCGCCATAACTCCGCCTGACGATGAGAGAGCGCCGCTTGAAACGATCGCCGAAAATCCAATCACGAGTCCAATTGCTCCACCGATAATCCCGATCATCCCGCCCCATCCTCCTACGAGCTTGATCATATTTTTCATACTGCACAAATTGTAGAGGACGTGCTGATCCTAGACAAGCAATTCGCGAAAAAAAATTCAACAAAGAACACCCTCTTATTTAAGAGGGTGTTCTTTGTTGAAGAGGAAGCTGTGGACCAACTTCCTCGGGAGACGGGTGTGTGCGGCTAGGGGCGTTTGCGCGCGGTAGCTGCGATGGCGATGAGAACCAACGAACCGATCACGGCCACGATCCGCACGACCCAGGGAGGACACACCATCCCCAAGATGATCGTGCCCACCAAAAAACCCACGAGCAGCATGGCGACCACGATACCAAAGTTCGATGAACGGCGTTCTTTCGACATGCCTAATCCCTTGTTTCAGAGGTTACCTCTGCGGCAACATGAAAAAAGAAGATAGCGCAAAAACGCCGTTCTGTCAAGCATGTATCAAGAAATCCTGAACCGTTTTACATCAACTTTTTGATCACGGTTTCTAGCGATGTCTTCACACTAAAATAGATGGCAAAGAAAAAGATTAATGCCAGGGCCTCATTCGTCCAGAAGTAGACCGGGTGCAAACTGTAGTTCACCGAGAGATAAAATAGAGCAGCTTTATATTCAAACATGCAGACTGCAACCACGGAAATTGCCGTGTTCCAAACCCCTGTCCAGGGATGACGCCAGGTCTGAATACCCGCAAACAACCCGATCGCGACCATCAAGCCGACAGCAAACACGGTCGGCACATCGATTAAATCTCGAAAAAAGGGGTATCCAACAATCATCATCACCCCCGCTATAAGAAACAGTTTACGCACAATATCCCCGTAATAATGCGCTGGATGTACCTCTTTTTTCTGTTCTTGCAGCAACTCTTCTGGCGAGTAGTCCCCATCCTGCTGCTGAATAGGTGGAAAGAGAGCGTTCATATACCTTTACTGTAGTCCTGCCTTGAAAAAAACACCAGAGCTTGGGCAAAACAAATCCCCCAGGAAATTCCTGGGGGATAAACGATGCTTTGTCCTCTTGAGCTTATTTCAAGTTGACTTTGCCACCGGCTTCTTCGATCTTTTTCTTCATTTCCTCGGCTTCTGCCTTGGAAACACCTTCTTTAATCATTTTTGGGGCGCTATCAACGATGTCCTTGGCTTCCTTCAAGCCCAAGCCCGTGATTTCACGCACAGCTTTGATGACACCAATCTTGTTGCCGCCAACGTCAGACAGCTCCACGTTGAACGAGCTCTTCTCTTCAGCGGCAGCAGCTGGACCAGCAGCCATCATGACTGGGGCGGCAGCGGACACGCCAAATTTGCCTTCCAAAATTTTGACCAAATCAGCCAATTCCATCACACTCATCTTTTCGATCGAGGCCACGAGATCTTTGAACTTCTCCGGCACTTCGACTTTCACTTCGTCGGACATAGTATATATACTAGATAAATTAATTTGCTGCAGGAGCCGTTTCCATCTTCTCGCGACGGGCGTTGATGACACGAGCAAAGCCGCTCATCGGACCGTTCATGACATTCAACAACTGACCCAACAACTGCGTGCGGCTCGGCAATTTGGCGAGCGCGATCACGAACGCTTGATCAACGACCTTCCCTTCAAAGATGCCACCGACCAACTTGATCGGCATATCTTTTCCCGCGTCACCCACGATCTTGGCTGGAGCCATTTCGTCCTGCGTGCCAAAGGCGACGCCGACCATGCCCGGCAAGGTTCGAAAATTGATTTCGTAGCCCGCCTGTTTTGCTGCCAATCCGAGCAAGGTCTTTTTTGCCACAATGTACGTGACCTGAGACGCATACATCTGCTTACGCAATTTGGTAATCGCGGCCACAGACATGCCCGTGTAGTTGGTGAACGCCGCTGCCTTGCCCTCTTGAAACGCCTTGACCAAGGCCTCAAGCTCGACTGTTTTTTGTGCGCGTGTTTTTGCCATACACATTGACTAAGGAATAAACCCACACTCACGACCTTTGAAAAACAAAACGCAGGAACGAGTCCTGCGGATTGTGGACGACACATCAGACTATCCGTCAAAAAGACGAACAGCCCTCGCGCGTGCACGAATCCTCAAGGGGGTGACGTTTGGTCAATTATTCTGCAGAGCAGACCCGCCTGTCTCAGGATGCGTTTGTTTGATGGGAGTATAAGGGACAACGGAAAGGATGTCAATATTGATACTTAAAACGATGCTTAAACGATATATCTGAGTATTAAGGCTTTGTCGAACTTGCCACCGGCATAAAACTCGTTGGCACGGCATTCGGTGCGATCGGTCGTTCAGGAGGAATCTGAAAGTAATTCAACAAAAAATTGGCGAGTTGACCAAACACCGGTGCTGCGGAGGATTCGGCAAAGTTCACGTTGGCTGGGCGATCAAGACGAACGAGCATGACGAATTTAGGATGCGTGGCAGGCGCGAATCCGGCGAAGGTGCCGATGGTACCATCTTTTGAGGTGAGGTAGCCGCCATTTTTTGGATCTGGAATCTGCGCAGTGCCGGTTTTTCCTGCGACATAGTATCCAGGCACGCCGGCGTGTTTGCCGTGGCCGTGCTCTACCACATCAATCATCATGGCGGTCACGAGCTGTGCAGTGCGACTGTCCATGATGCGATGTGGAGCTGGAGCGATCTGCTTTTCGTCGATGCCATCTGGACGAATAATGTCAGATACGAGATGTGGTTTCACCAAAAATCCCCCGTTCGCGAAAGCGGCGTACGCGACCGCCATCTGCAACGGCGTGACAGAGATTCCTTGCCCAAAGGAGGTTGTCGCGGTAAAAATCTCCCCTTTGCGATTTAAGGCCGTCACATCGCCATGCGCTTCGCTATCGATATCGATATCCATCTTCTGCCCAAAACCGAAACGTAAAATAAATTCACGGAACGCCTCACGACCTACCTGACGTTCCACAAAAATCGTTCCCAGGTTCAGCGATTCATCCAACACCTGTGTCATGGTTTGCAATCCGTGTGCCTTATGATCTGAGTCGTGCACGGTGAACCCATCGATCTGCGTGGAGCCTGTGTCAACGAATGTTGACTGTGGGGTGATCTTCCCCGTATCAATACCCGCACCCATAGTCACGGCCTTAAAAATCGAGCCCGGTTCATACACACCAAGAGTGGCCAAATTATTATAGACGGAAACATCTGAGACATTTCCGTAATCCGCCGGCTCAAAATCTGGAGCAGAACACATCGCATACATGGCACCGGTTTGCGGATCCATAACAATAATCGTACCGCGGACAGCTTCAAAATGTTGAACCGCCTGTTTAATCGTCTGACAGACAGTGTACTGAATCGTTGGATCAAGGGTCAGTACCAGATCAGAACCGTTCACCGCTTGCTGCAGAGACGTGGAACCAAACGCGAGCTGACGACCGTACGCGTCTTTCTCAGCCACCACATGGCCAGCCTGTCCAGCCAAGACCTGATTGTAAAACCCCTCAACACCATAGATCCCTTCGCGTTTGCGAACATCTTGCTGACTGACGAATCCCAGTACCTGTCCGCCCAAACCTGGAGCCGGATAATCACGCACCAACTGTTTTTCAACGCTGACACCCGGCCAACGCGCCTGACTGATCGTATCAACGGCTGTGAGCGGTACGTCTTTTGCGAGGACTAAATACCTGCTGCTCGTGGTCTGCAGCATCTGTTCAACTGCTGGCTCCGCTAGCTGCAACGCGCTCGCCAACCCCTGCGCCTCCTCTGACACGTTTTTCACCTGACGTGGGTTCACCGTCACCGTCCACTGTTCGCGATCCAGAGCTACCGGCTCCAACGTCTGATTACGCGCATCACGAAAAGAAATCGTTCCACGACGAGGAATCAGTGCTGATGCAACCACATGTTCATCAGATGCGAGGAGTTGATACACCTTGTGCTCCAACACCTGCAACTGAAAAAATCTTGCAACCAACACCATTCCTCCCAAAAAAAATAACGCTCCAACCGACCAAATACGTCGCTCGATGATGCGCTCGTCCGAAGGCGGACGTGCCGTAACCGGCCGATGAGACATGAATGCGCATATGATATCAGATGAGGAGCTTGCCATCAAAAAACGTTCGGTCTACATTCCCCTGCATGAACATCATCACGCTGAACACCTGGGGTGGCCGCGCGGGAAAAGAACGTCTCCTAAACTTTTTCAGACTCTATGGACCCACGACCGATCTATTTTGCTTGCAAGAAATCTGGTCTGCTCCGCACGATCACTTCGAGGGACATCTCGCCGGCGGATGGAAAATTGATTCCTCGCAAATCATGACACATGGCCTCCAAGAAATTGCGGATATCCTCCCAAAACACCGCCCATACTTTTGTCCACAACTCGGAAACAATTTTGGCCTGCTGACATTCATCAGAAAAGAAGTAAGCGTTCAACAAGAAGTCGAACACTACGTCTACCAAGAAAAAGGATTTGTGTCTCAACACGATATTGGAGATCACGCCCGTCCCATCCAATGCATAACCTTGAAGACCGACGACGTCCCTTTCACCATCATCAATTTTCATGGTTTATGGAACGGCCGCGGAAAAACAGATACTGAAAAACGATTAGAGCAGTCCCAAAAAATTCTCGATTTCATTCACACGCTTCCAGGCGAACAAGTTCTATGCGGAGATTTTAATTTGCTCCCAGACACTCAAAGCATTCAAGCCTTCGAACGCGCGGGGTTAAAAAACCTGATCAAAGAATACGGGATCACATCAACACGGACATCGTACTATACAAAACCTGAGCGATACGCAGACTACGTCTTCGTGAGCCCAACCATCAAGGTCACTAATTTCAAGGTCTTACCAGAAGAAGTATCCGATCACGCGGCGTTGCAAGTTACCATAGATTGACGATCGAATACCTTATCGCTTGCTTCTCGTGATCTTAAATTTCAGGGTTTCTGGTCACCCCTGATTGACATAAAACGTAAAACATGTCATAGTGATGCGTTCCTGATTCTCCCTATATTCGATATCAGGAAGGAGTCGGTCATGTCCAACAAACCTGAACATCGATCCGAAAGTCCTGGCGCCTTCTTTCCGTCAAGCGCAGGTTTTCCTAGAGAAAGCGAGACAATCAGCAGGATTCACGAGGAAACATTGCCTCTTGGAGCGATAATCAGGGAAGATACGAAGAGCGCCTTGGTGCTGGAGGCGAACGATCCTTCAATCACCTCGAGCGCCGGAACCCGCCACGAGATGCCGCGCACATTCAGAGAACCGCCTCAGACATGGCTCTACGTCACATGTCCTCGCTGGGTCATCGTCTCCCTCAGCCTGAGTCTGCTCACAACCCTGTTCATCCTGGCGTTTGCGCCACGAGGGATGTAGACCAAAAACCTCTGCCGCGTCAACAAGAATTCTTACTCGCTTCTCTTCGCGGTGCCCTGACGCACACCGCCGCTTCCTTCTTTCTTCTCATCTGAGGAGAGAGGAGGAAAAAAATCCACCACCGAAATTCGTGGTGGATTTTTGTTTTGCGAAATGATACTATTTGAAAGAATGCATCAATCATTCCTGCATCGAGCTTTTTTCCAGCACTGTTATGAAACGAAATTTTTTTATCATTGCTGGCGTCTTCCTAAGTGGAGCTTTGCTCATTCATCATGCCAACGCGTCCGCCTTTCAGCCTTTTACTCGAGATCTCAAGCTCAGATCCAGCGGCCCCGATGTGAAAGAACTCCAACAGTACTTAAATGAAAAAAACTTTCAAATTGCAGCACATGGCCCTGGAGCTCCTGGGTATGAAACAACGCACTTTGGTCCGGGGACAAAAGCTGCTTTGATCGCATTTCAAAACGCGCATGCTTCCGCTATCCTGACCCCACTTGGGCTCACTCAAGGAACAGGAAATTTTTTTATCACCACACGAAATTTTATTAATGGACTACTCAATCATGCCCCAAGTTCTACAACCTCAGCTCTTTCTGAACCTACAACAACGAACGCTCTCGCAATAAGCCCATCGTCGAGTAACCAACGCACCTACACAATTAGCGGTTCGGCCACGGGAATTTCGGATACGATTGTCATAGAAAATAATCACGCAGATTTTATCACGATACACCCGGGAGAACGCGCCTTTTTTACCTTTCCGACAGCGCTGGCAGATGGCCAATCATATGAAATCACCCTCAAACAAACGCCAACAGGAGAACACTGCTCTGCCTCAGCAGAGCAAACACAGGTCGATGTCACCGGTGTCATTCACGGAAACAACGTGACAGATATTCATATACGCTGCGGGCAAGCCAACAGTCTCTTGTTTGAAAATACGGGGGGAAACAATCCCCTTGCCAACCGTTTTACGCTTGGCGGTTCCATCTCAAATCTTACCAGCTCTATTGTTCTGCAAGATAATGAACACGACACACTCACTGTCAGTTCAAACGGTGCATTCGTATTTGCAAACTCGCTATTGGATCATCAAGCCTATGCGGTTTCAATTGTCACCCAACCAACCGGACAGACATGTAGTATTTCAAATGGCTCCGGGAGCGTGAGCGGCGGAGCGGTAACATCAATCGATATTACCTGCCTTACGATCCCCGTCATTCATATAACTGATCTCATAGTAAACAATCCGCTTATCGGATCGGCGTACCCGCTCTCCAGCTACGTCTCTTCCACGAGCGCGGGTGATCTTACCTATATCCCACACGGAACTTCTATCCTACTCGTTGCAAACGAACTTGTGTTCGTCTCCTTCGGAACATCTACTATCGCCATCACTCAAGCTGCCTACGGAGACTACACGGCTGCAACCGGAACAATGCTCGTCGTTGGAAACGCTCCTACTACCACCAGACCAACGATCACCAACTTTCACGATATCACCAAAACAGACGGTGATGCCCCTTTTGATCTATCTGCCAGCTCAACAAGTCCTGGCACCATCACATATTCAAGTGGAAACACGGATATCGCGACTGTCTCTGGCAACACGGTTACAATCCACGGTATCGGTATCGCGTTTCTCGCATTGCACCAGGCCGCCTCAGGCGTGTATTCAGGCATCACCACTGGTATCACCCTCACTGTTAACGCTGCAGCACCGATCATTACCTTCCCTGACATTTCTGTGACCTATGATGGAACTTCGAGCGTAGTTATCAGCGACAGCGACATCACCTCGACAAGCGATGGTGCATATATATTTTCCAGCAGCAATCCTGATGTTGCCACAGTGACTGATGGTATCGTCTCATTTTATGGCTCAGGCACATCAACACTTACAGTCGATCAAGCGGCTTCAGGGATCTACGCCTCGGGCACCGCATCCGCCGAACTCACCATCTCCTCAACCTGTTTAGCGAGCAGTCTATGCGACGGACCCGGAGAATACCCCGCTTCCACCTCCACCTGCGCTTACAGCGTCGGTGGAACTGTTTCCTGTGGCGCCTGTTTATATGACATGACTGGCGGACAATGTAATATCGCTCAAGACATGTGTGCGACATTCCCCTGCGGCACTCCGCCTCAAGCAATATGTACGCGTATCAGCACCCTTCCAGGCATTGACCCGCCTTTAAACAGCTACTCCTGTTCATGCGAAGCTGGCTACTACGGCGATCACTGCCAATTTGTTGACGCGCGGCCAACTCCGGACATGATGTTCACCTCCATCACCAAATACCTTGGAGATAGTTCGTTTAGTTTTGCCGTGACTTCAACAGGAGAAGGTTCTTTTACCTTTAGCAGCAGCAACACGTCCACGGCAAGCATCATTGGTGGTATGTGCACAGTTGTTGGGACAGGCACCACAACAATCACAGCAAATCAAACTGCATCTCGTCTCAGCGCTTATACAAACGGGGTCACTTCAACCTTGATGACGGTCTATCGAAATTATTGCACTGACAATCCTGGAACCTGTCAAAACGATGGAACGTGTACACCAGATAATACAAGTTTTGTCTGCACCTGTGCAGCCGGATATGTTGGAAATGTGTGCCAAGGAACACCTGAGGAAGCCGCCTGTTACACCTCAACAACTGATACCGATCCCTGCAGTGCTCACGGTTCTTGCAGCCCGAGTGGAGAAGGCGGCTCTTGTTCGTGCGACCCCTGTTTTATGGGCACCACATGTACTATATTTGATGTTATTGATTGTGCATAAATAAAAGCACGAATAACATCAATGAAAAAACAAAAAAATCCAGCGCTCCGCTCGATTTTTTGATAACCGATAAGAACCCCTGTTTTAAAACCGTCTACGCTGATATCTCTGAAGCAAAAAAATCTTTCAACGCTTTGACCGTCACAGCTGATGGCAAACCTACAGATTCCATGCCGAAGCGTTGAATTTTTCGCAAGAGAGCCGAGCGCTCAATCGATTCAATGCGTTCTCCGCATTCGGCGAAATACTCGTCTTGAAAGGCAATTAGTCTAGTGGAACGTATCCACCTCGTAATCGTTGTAGGCTCACCAGATTGCGCGTCCACCTCTTCGTAGGAAATACGTACACCCTTCTCAAAAAAGTCATCTCGATCCGGAGAAAACTCCAACGGTTCCTCCCACGTAGCTTGGATCCAAGGAGCG
>CAIKOH010000042.1 GCA_903829075.1 Candidatus Uhrbacteria bacterium | reverse complement strand
GAACGGAACAAAATAAAGAGCGCTAACTATAGAATTTTTTGAAAAGACCACCAGTGAAGGTGGTTTTTTCTTGTCCAATTTGTAATTAGTAATGTTCAGTTATGATAACGGAATTTTATTTAATAACTACTATGTTGAGGGCTGATTTTGTCATTTGTTTGCCAAGATGTAAACTGTGTGTTCTGCTATTGACAGGGGATATTAAGTATGGTAAGATGTAGACTGAATAGAGCAATAGTGTCGGATCATCACATCGGTGGTCTGAAACAATTAACCAAGGCAAGTTATGATCAAATCCTCACGTCGCGTAAGCTTCTGGCATTTGTTTGAGCCAAATGCTGTTGGGACCAATCCTGGATCCTCGAAAGGAAATCATCGTAAATGGCATTGCCCGGGGGAGAAGTGGATTCAAAGTCACCCGAAAACGTCCGCACTTATTTTGCTTATCGCGGCTGTCAGCGGTATCTTTCTCTTCCTGTGGATCGATTCTATGATGGGGAATTCGATGAGTCCATTCGGACCGGGAGTACCCTGGTTCGGCAAATAACAAGCTCATTCACTTGAGTAAATGAGCGCCGCGAAGGTTTTATTACCTCCGGCGCTTTTTTGTTTATTAAAATAGGAGAAATATATAGAAAATACTTTCTTCTATTGGTCTTTTTAAATAGCTGGGGTATATTTGATGAGAAACAATTTTTAAGACTTGGTCACGTGGCGGAATTGGTATACGCGTACGTTTCAGAAGCGTATGGAGTAATCCTTGGGAGTTCGAGTCTCCCCGTGACCACAATCGATATTTTGTAAATATTTATGAACCTATGGGGTATTTTATCTTGAAATAAAAAAATGATATTATGTACTTACATATGGTTCATTTCCTTAAAGTTTTTTTTATTGTAAGCAAGAAAGCTTTTGTCGCTTTAATTACAATTTTGTTTATATTTACCGCAGTCGAACCAGCTATTAGTTTTGGGGCATCAGTTACATCTCAATTTACTATCTCACAAACTGTTTTTCAGGAGATTTCATTTTCAACTACTGCTTCTAATGTCGTAATGTTGCCAATTCTTGGGGGTCTTTCCGGAGGTTTAGCTACTGGTCAAACGCAGGTGATTGTGAAGACAAACAATCTTACTGGATATAATATGACTATTACCTGCCTGGGTGCAACGCGAGAGGTCACGGGTTCCTGCTATCTTCTTGAAACATCAACGACACGTATTTTGATCGACTGCGGACTGTTCCAAGGCGGTCATTTTTGCGAAGAAAGCAATCAATATGCATGGCCATTTGACGCATCCACAGTGGATGCGGTCATCGTGACACACGCGCACCTTGATCATACGGGACGTTTGCCTCTGTTGGTGGCGCGAGGGTTTCATGGCCCGATTTTTTTGACCCCGCCCACCAGGGATCTGACCGAATTGGTTTTGCATGACGCGCTTGGCATCATGCGTGAAGATTTCAAGCGTCATCAGCGAGCAATGTTGTACCAGGCCGAAGATTTAACCAAGACGATCGGATGTTTTCAGCTGTTTGACTATGACGAATCAAAGGTCATCGGAGATTTGACGGTGCGTTTTCGCGAAGCAGGACATATTTTTGGAAGCGCTTTTGTCGAAATTGTGGAACGCGGTGGCGCGCGCGTGGTGTTCTCGGGAGATATGGGGAATCAGCATGTGCCGATCCTGCGTGAGACCGCCAATCTATCCCCAGCAGATATCGTATTTATTGAATCGACCTACGGAAATCGTATTCATGAAGATGAGTCCACGCGTACAGAGAAGCTGCATACCTTGTTGAAACGAACGGTTGAACAGAACGGAGTCCTGCTGATTCCTGCCTTCGCAATTGAGCGCACCCAGCAGTTGCTGTATGAGCTTCATACACTGGTTGAACATCAGCACGTCCCTCCGATCAGTGTGTACCTCGATAGTCCTATGGCGATCGAAACATCGAAGGTGATCGCGAGATATCCGCAGTATTACAACCAAGAAACGTTCCGTGAGGTGACGCGCGAGAATCGTATTTTTGATTTCCCTGGTCTTCGCTTGACGTATTCACGTGACGAATCAAAGCTGATTAACCAAGCACCTAAACCAAAGGTGATCATCGCCGGTGCCGGGATGATGAATGGTGGCCGCATCTTGCATCATTTGGTTCGTTATCTTGGAGAAGCGTCGACCACGGTTTTGATTGTGGGATATCAGGCGCAGGGGACGCTTGGTCACGCACTGTATGAAGGTGCGCGTCAGGTGGAAGTGTTGAGTGAACACATCGAGGTAAAAGCGCAGGTTGAAAGTGTGGGCGCCTATAGCGCGCACGCAGACATGCACAAACTTCTTGCCTGGATTGGATCATCGCCAACGCCGCCATCGCAAGTTTATTGTACGCATGGTGATGAGGGCGCGTGTGTTGCACTCGCCTCGCAGATCGCAGAACGCTACCGTGTGCATGCGCAAGCACCAAAATTTGAACAGATTATCACCCTATGAATTTTGACGCTCTCGCAACTTGGTGGTTACCTCTCGCGGTTCTTGGCCATCTCTGTAATGGCGTGGCGTTTATTATCGACAAGGTGCTGCTCCATCAAACCTTTCAACGTCCAGGCACGTACGTAATTTTGATTGGAGGAATTTCTGGACTTGGTGTGTTGTTCTTGCCCTTTGTGCATGTGAATGCCAGTCTTTCAACCTATGCGTTGATGTTTGGTTTTGGCGCGCTGTTCGTGTTGGCATTGTGGGCATTTTTCACGGCGTTACAGCGCAGTGAGGCAAGTCGCGTAGTGCCGATTGTGGGCGCGTTGATTCCAATCTTTACCTTTCTTGGTAGTACAATCTTATTGCATGAAGACTGGCGTTTTCACGAGGTGATTGGGTTTTGTTTATTGGTGCTTGCAACGGTGCTGCTGACCTCTGATGGACGGGGGAAGCGTGGTCCGGACCGTCGAACGTTATGGTTTGCGTGTCTTGCGGCGGTCGTGTTTGCTGCTGCGTCTTTGTGTGGGAAAGCAGCGTATCTTCGTTTGGATGCCTTGAGTGTGTTCGTGTTAAGTCGTTTTGGAGGGGTGGCCGCTGCATTATTTGTGATCGCCGTTGATCGCAAAGCCTGGCAGGAGGTGAAAAAAGTCTTCATTCATAAACGGTTACCTGATTCACGCGCCAAAAAAATTCCGGTTCAACTCGTGTTGTTTGGTCAAGCGCTGGGAAGTTTTGGTTTTTTGTGTGTGAATGCGGCCCTAGCGTTTGGCAGCGCGGCTATTGTCAACGCCTTGCAAGCGACGCAGTACGCGGCTATCGTGCTTGTGGCTTGGATCGGTGGTTCGCGGTTACGTAAAATGTTGCAAGAAGAATGGTCACCAAGAACCGCCGTTCTTAAAGGGATTGCTCTGCTGTTG
>CAIKOH010000041.1 GCA_903829075.1 Candidatus Uhrbacteria bacterium | reverse complement strand
AGTCAATACAATTTAGCAAACAAGGATTTCGCTATGATCGATAAGGACGTGTTGAAAATTTCCGGCGAAGCCATTGGCGTGCAAACACAGCTGCTGGACAAGCCTATCGATGATCTTGCGTAGCCTCACAACAAACGTTCCAACTTGATGCCGAGCACACCCAGCTCGGCTTCCTGTTTTTTTGTGTAGTGTGTACAGACCTCTTCTAGAAGTTCGTCAATCGATCGATGACCGCGTTCAGTCGGGGAGAGGGAGGTGTAGAGTTCGAGAAAGGTCGGATGGGGGAGGAGGTTGGTGATACGCGCAAGAAACGTTTGAGATGGGTCAGTTACAAGAGAGAAGAGGAGTGTGTCGCCGACAACAAGGAGCCGGCGCTTATCATCGAGAAGGCGTGCTTCAATAATTTGTGAACCGTCCTTAATTCGACTGAACGGACCGACATGAAGACGCATGGAGTGCTGCATAGGGTAAATAACAGGATAGCGTGCTTCACAGCACAAGTAAAAACGTTTTACGACGCAAGTTGTGGGGTCAAATCCCGAATTCAATTACTCGAACAGTCCGCGAATTGGTGACATGTGTTCTGACTTTTTCACTGTACCTCTTGGTCATCGCAAATTCGACGAAGCAATCTGACCTATCGGTCGAATCGATCGATCGACCTTGTAGGCGCTTAATTAATCAGCAGAGCAAAAATAGTCAGCCGCCTTTTAAAGGATAGGTTTGGAGCAGGGGAGAGTCCTCGGCGTTATTCAGGTTTTTTATCTATTGTTGATGGTACGTGTTCTCAACTCGCTCATTTTTCTGTAAACTGGTGCCATGAGTTCGCACAGCGGCTACGGCGGGGGGATCGAAGTCTCTCGTCCGCGCATTCAAGAACCGATGAAGCGCCGCGCGTTAGTGTTTCGATTGTTGCTGGTGTGCGCGGTGATGGGATGGGTGTATCTGATTTTTTTTAGCAATGCATTAAACGTTCGCCGGGTTGAGGTGAGGGGAGTGAGACGAGTTGATCCCGTTGATGTTACGCGCACGGCGTACACGATTCTAGATGAGCGGCCGGTTTGGAGACCGTGGTCGACGCGTCACGCCTGGTTCGTTGATAGACAAAGTCTCGCGGATCAACTCAAGCAAATGTTTTTGTTTGATGATGTGTCTGTGGATATCTCCTATACCGGCATTTTACGACTCAATGTCACGGAACAGGCAAATCACATTGTTTTTCATTCGCATCAACAATACGCCTGGATCAATGCGCAAGGGTTTGTGACAGACCTGTTAAGTCCCCAGGAGATTCAGGATACGCAGGCACGTATTCTTGGCCAACGCTTGATGCGCGCCAATGATTCTTCTATTATTCATCAAGATGTTTCTACGGATTTGGTTCCGGGTTTGCAGTACATAGATACGCCGGATATGGGTCGCTGGTTGAGTGGATTGGCTATCCTAGGTCATCTAGGACTTGGATATCGCGAGTTGAGCCCTGTAGGACCTTCTAGTACACAAGCCATTATTAGTTGCGAAGACGATACGCGTCTCCAGGTTGATTTTGCGGATCATCTCGAGTCACAGATAAAGACCTACACGTACTATCGAGATCATGTAAAAATACCGCCTACGAAAAACGAATTGATCGATGCACGAATACCAGGGAAACTATTTTTTAGTTCGTGATGATTAATGAATCGGGGCGATTCGGACACACCATAGATAAAGGACGGGAAGCACGGAAGCAGAAGCTCAAGCGAGGTATTTTATGAATGATTTGCATGTAAATACCCTCATGTGGCGTATAAGGTATATTGTGCGACGCATAATGTTATCCACAAACCACTTCAGCGACCGACCTACGCCTTACTCACCTCTTCCGGTTAGACAAGAAAACAAGGCTACGCTTTTCTTCGTCATTGCGAGTTCGATGAAGCAATTTATTTGATCGATCAACCGATTCGGTCGACCAGTCAGATTACTTGGTCGAACTCGCAATGACGAAAGACAAGTGCCTCGAGATTATCGGAGGTCCCCTCCTCTTTGATTCTTCATGGCCATGGACCGATCTACCGGACGAATTGTTTTTTCGTTGGGCAAGCTGCTACACTTCTTCTATGAAAAAATCTCAATTCAAATTTACTTCGGATGCATTCAAAAAAGCACGTGGTGGTTACTCGCGACTTTTGGAGATCGTGTGTACGAAGTGCGGCAAGCGTGTCTGTCTGTACCAAAAAGATGGACCAGGATTGTTGAAGCGCATGTATCTCGATCGAATGTTTGAACGCGATGGGTCTAACGGGGTGTCCGGATCGATCAAAAATCTTCCGCAGCTTATTTGTCATGGCTGCAAAGAACATCTCGGTATCCCAATGCTCTACAAGAAGGAAGATAGGCCGGCGTATAGATTATTTGTGGGGTCAGTGACGAAGAAAATTGTAAATTCAAAAGTGGCGAAGCTGTAAATAAAAGGACCGATCATGCCGATCGGTCCTTTTATTTTGTCGAGAGGATTATTTTCCGTGATGTTTTCTTTTCAGGGCGAGTTTTTCGCGCGAGAGCTCTCGTTCTAACGCGGCAGCTGCCATTGCAAATGAGAGATCATCGGTGGACACAGCTTTCTTCATCACATCCATGGCGCGTTGTTTAGCTTCTTGGATGACGGACAGATCCAACTCTTCGCCGCGTTCCGCGGTCTCCGCAAGGACGGTCAGAGTTCCATCTTCCCCTACGGTGACGAATCCGCCGGATACGGCGACCTCTTCCTCCTTACCCGCCTCGTGAAGTTGGATGATCCCGGTCGCGAGAAGTGTCGATAGTGGCACATGATGCGTCAGAACCTCAATTTGACCGTCAGGCGTAGGTAGGCTGACAGCTTCGACCTCCTGTTCGAATAGGACGCGGTCTGGGGTGACGAGTTTAAAACGGAAGGACATAGTTAGGCGGCCTTCACCTCATCAATTCCACCCTTCATATAGAAGGCCTGTTCAGGCTTATCATCATGTTTACCCGCAAGGATTTCTTCAAACCCACGCAACGTCTCTGCAAGAGGGACGTACTTCCCCGGATTGCCCGTAAACACTTCGGCGACGTGGAAGGGTTGCGATAGAAACTTTTGGATCTTGCGGGCGCGAGAGACGGTGAGCTTGTCTTCGTCGGACAGTTCATCCATACCCAAGATCGCGATAATGTCTTGCAAGTCCTTATAGCGCTGAAGGATCAACTGGACGCCGCGCGCAATGCGATCATGACGTTCACCTACACCGGATGGATTTAAGAGAGATGAGCTGGAGTCCAATGGATCAACGGCGGGATAAATACCAAGCTCAGACAGAGAGCGCGCGAGTACGACGGTTGAGTCCAGGTGAGTGAAGGTTGTAGCTGGTGCTGGATCGGTCAGGTCGTCTGCGGGAACGTAGACGGCTTGGACTGAGGTGATGGAACCGTCCTTGGTGGACGTGATGCGTTCTTGCAGGGCGCCCATCTCGGTCGCTAGCGTTGGTTGGTATCCTACGGCTGATGGGATGCGCCCGAGCAAGGCGGACACCTCTGAACCGGCTTGGGTGAAGCGAAAAATGTTGTCGACAAACAACAAGACGTCCTGATGTTCTTCATCGCGGAAATATTCAGCCATCGCCAATCCAGTCAATGCCACACGTGCACGAGCACCCGGCGGTTCATTCATCTGACCGAAGACGAGCGCGGTTTTGTCGATAACGCCCGACTCCTTCATTTCCAACCATAACGCGTTTCCTTCACGTGTACGTTCCCCCACTCCGGCGAAGACCGAGTAGCCTCCATGTTCTGTGGCGATGTTGCGGATCAGTTCCATCACGATGACCGTCTTTCCGACACCGGCTCCACCGAATAAACCGACCTTGCCTCCTTTTAAGAAGGGACAGATGAGGTCGATGACCTTAATTCCTGTTTCAAGGACCTCTGAGGTGGTTGATTGGTCCGCGAAGCTTGGGGCTGCACGGTGAATTGGGTACATCTTTTTTGTTTTGATAGCACCAGCGCCATCAATAGGCTTTCCAGTCACATCAAACATGCGGCCGAGCGTTTCCTTGCCTACGGGAACGGAAATCGGTGCGCCAGTATTTTTAACGGGCGTGCCACGCATCAGGCCGTCTGTCGATGACATGGCGACCGTGCGTACACTAGTTGAGCTCAGATGCTGTTCGACCTCAAGTACGATCTCGCCGCCTTCAGAGCGTTCGACGATCAGAGCGCTGTATAGTTCTGGTACGCCGTCTTCAAACGTCACGTCGACCACCGGGCCGATGATTTGTAGGACCTGACCGTCCTTGGCCTTGTCATCTGATCTTGCGGAAGTGTTTTTTGTCATAAGGGGTGAGGTTTATTCGATCGCGGCTTTTCCGGCTGAAATCTCTGAGATCTCTCTGGTGATGGCGGACTGTCGCGCTTGATTCAAGGTGAAAGTGAGATCGTCGGCCATTTCAGCGGCGGCATCTCCTGCGCTTCTCATGGCCATCATGCGTGCACTGTGTTCAGACGAGGCGCTTTCGAGAAGGGCGGTGTAGACTCGTGTTTCGACGAGACGTGGCAACAGAGCTTCGAGAATGGCGTCAGAGGTCGGTTCAAAGATCATGGTACTGTCTGATTCCGGTTCTGATTTGAAGTAGCGCGAGTAGAAACCTGTACGTGACGGTTGCTCTTCTTCCGTCTGATCGTCCTTCGCGAGCTGTTCGTTGGAGATGGGAAGGAGCTGAATGATTGTTGGTTGTTGAACGAGGGCGCTTTTGAAATGGGTGTAGGCGAAAAAGATTCTGTCTACCCTTCCACTTAAAAAAGCGTCACGAATATATTCAACGATCGGTTTTGCACGCGCAAAGCTTGGCGCGTTTGAAATTGCCGGAAAGGAGGCGACAAGCTCATTCCCACTGCGACGTGCAACTGCCTCGGCACGTCGACCGATCGTCAGCAGATCAAATCGTTCAGTTTCGTGTGTGCGAAGAAATTCCAGAGAGTACTTGATAAGTTGATTGTTAAATCCTGCGCACAACCCTCGATCAGAGGCGGCGATAACAAGCAATGAGCGTCCAGATTTTGGTCCAGGGCGTCCACGTAGCAATTCATGTGCGTGGTGTGATTCCTGTTCGACGCGTTCACGCATCTGTTCAAGCAAGAGGTGAAATGGTCTGGCGGCCAGAGTTTGTTGCGTGGTTTTTCGCATTTTCGAACCCGCCACCAGTTCCATGGCTTTCATGATCTTGCGCGTTGAGCGCGTGGATTTGAGTCGTCTGCGGATGAGACGTGGGGAGGCGGGCATAAGGATTACTTCGTTGCTTCAAATTTTGTGTTCCATTCTTGCAGCGCCTTCTTTAGGGAGGTTTCGATCACTTCATCAAGTACGCGCTTCGTGTCAATGTCCTGAACGAGAGCGGCGTGTTTCGTGTCGATGAATGTCAGCCAACCACTTTCCCACGCTCCAACACTCTTCACAGGAATTTGATCAATATATCCGCGCGTGACGGCGTAGAGAGTCGCGACCTGGTGCGCGAGTCTGAATGGACTGTCCTGGCGTTGTTTCAAGATTTCGACGGTGCGGCGTCCACGTTCGATCTGCTTCTTGGTGGTTTCGTCGACGTCGGTCGCAAATTGCGAAAACGCTTCCAACTCACGGAATTGTGCGAGGTCAAGGCGCAGCTGTCCGGCAACCTTCTTCATCGCCTTGGTTTGCGCAGCACCTCCTACACGCGAAACAGAGAGACCGACGTTCAACGCAGGGCGCACGCCACGATAAAATAAATCGCTCTCAAGATAAATCTGACCATCCGTAATAGAGATAACGTTCGTTGGAATGTAGGCAGACACATCGCCGGCCTGCGTCTCGATGATAGGCAGAGCCGTCAATGAACCACCGCCATTATCCTTGTTCAAGCGCACTGCACGTTCAAGTAAGCGTGAGTGGAGGTAAAAAACATCACCTGGATACGCTTCACGACCCGGAGGACGGCGAAGCAGCAAAGATACTTCACGATACGCCCAGGCATGTTTCGACAGATCATCGTAGACGACCAACACATCCTTGCCTTGATCCATAAAAAATTCTCCCATGGCACATCCAGCATAGGGAGCGATGAATTGCAGGGCTGCAGGATCAGCTGCGCTTGCACTCACGATAATGCTGTAGTCCATCGCGCCAGCAGCCTGAAGCTTGGCCGCGATCTGCGCGACCTTGGAAGCCTTCTGTCCGATGGCGACATACAGACAGATCACGTCCTTCCCCTTTTGATTTAAAATAGTATCAATCGCGATGGCCGTCTTCCCTACCTGACGGTCGCCGATGATCAGCTCGCGTTGTCCGCGACCGATCGGGATCATAGCGTCCACGGCTTTAATCCCTGTCATCAGTGGAACGGTCACGGGTTCACGCGCCATCACGCCTGCGGCGATTTTTTCTACCGGGTAGCGTTTATCTGCTTTGATGGGTCCCCGGCCGTCGATTGTGATACCAAGGCCATTCACGACACGTCCAAGTAAACTGTTGCTCACAGGAACACTCAGAAGCTCCCCTGTCGCGGTTACACGTTCACCCGCGCGAACGGTTTCCGGTCCGGTTAGCAACATCACACCGATGCGCTCCTCTTCAAGGTTCAGTGCAACTCCACGCGCGCCGTTCTCGAAGGACAGCATTTCCATGCTGCGTGCTTTGCGCAGACCGGAAACCGAGGCGATGCCATCAGCCACGTCGAGCACAACACCGTGTTCCGTGGTGTCGGCCGTGGGCTTGAAGGAGCGCAGCTGCTCGCGCAAAGATTCGACGAGTTCGTGTGCGGTCGTGACGTTGTGTTTGGTGGATGGGGCGGGCATAGGAGGAGAAAGTTTATGTCGTGGCGGGTCGGAGCAGGGTCTCGCGGAGTTGTTTCAACTGTTGTTGCACGGTTGTATCAAAGAACCAGCGTTCACTCTCAAGGCGCATTCCCCCGAGCACATGCGGATCCAGGACTGATTCGAGGAAGACGTTCCCTTGGAGCACGCGCTCAAGATGTTTTATGAGTTGTTGTTGGTCTGTGGCGTGTAGTGCTTCGTAGGTTGTGACACGTACGCGGTAAAAACCGTGACGTTCACACGTGGTTCGTAGACGCTGATTAAAAACGGACAGACCGTTTAACGCATGTCGATCAAGTAGGAGGCGAATCACGCGTAGGGAGTGCTCTGACAGAGAGGTCTTCCAAGCCTGTTCGATCAGCGTGTAGGCATCGTGCGCGTTGAGTGTTTGTAGCTGGTCGCGTAATGCTGTTGTACGACAGGCCTGACTAACCACCTCAAGTTCGCGCACGATGCGTTCGAGTTGGTCGCCACTCTCAAGACAGACCGCTTCGGCTAGCGCGTTCATCCAGCTTGCGAGTATGCGTGAGGTCTGCTTCATACGGTTTGTTTTGCCACATCCTTGAGCGCTTCTTCGATCAGGGCTTGAGACGGCTTGTCTGTTAATGCAGAACCGAGCACGCGCTCAGTCGCTTGCATGATGAGACCGACTGCCTCCTGTCGGATACTGGTGAGCACGACCTCGCGTTCCTGCTTGAGACGTTCGCGCGCTTCCACGAGCTGACGCTCCAGGGATTGGTTAGTTTCGTTCATGATTTGGCGGCGTTCTTTTTCCGCGGTTTGTTTTGCCGCTTCGATAATGTCGGTCGCGGAGCGCTCGGCTGTTGCGATCACCTGACTTTCACGAACCGTCAGGGCCTGCAGATCTTTTGTGGCCTGTTCAGCATTCTGCAGCCCTTTTGAAATTTTTTCTTGGCGTTCATCCATGGCTTTAACGAGCGGTCGCCAAACCCAACGCCACACCACAAGCAAAATCAACCCAAAGTTGACGAGCTGGGCGATAAACAGCGGCAGGTTGAGGCCAAGCGTAGTGAAGACGCTGGTGGAGGCGGGGTCAGTCATAGCAATGGATGGATGCGCCGAATAAACAATCTTACAAGGTCAACACGACGAACAAGGAATAAATGGCGATAGCTTCTGCGAAGGCAGCGCCGAGCAACATCGGAACGAACAACGCCTTGGCAGATTCTGGGTTGCGGCCAATCGATTCCATGGCTTTGGCGACGATTTTACCGATCGCATAGGCTGGCATGAAACCGCCGATAGCCATGGTCATTCCCTTCACAAGTAGACGAGCAAAAAGTGGATCCATACGGATAACGAGACAAGAAGAATAAGATGGACGAGACAGTCGACAGAAAAAGATGGGGAAGGTTTAACGTCGCTGGCGCCCACAGGGGTAGTATCCTCGTCGTGACGATATATTGTCGTCATGGCGAGTCTGATGAGGTAGTCTGTTCGGTCGACCGATCAGATTGCTTCGTCGAACTCGCCATGACGGAGTTTGATTTAGTGATGTGCTCCTTCTTCGGTTCCGGGAGGCGCTGTGTTCATGATAGTCATGTACACAAGCGCAAGTACGGAAAACACGGTTGCTTGGACCACGCCGACGATAACTTCAAGACTCATGAAGGGCAGCGGAGCGATCCATGCCATGAGTCCGCTGACGACATTAAGCAACACATCGCCCGCGAACACATTTCCAAACAAACGCAAGGAAAGCGAAGCGATCTTGGCAAATTCACCGAACAGCTCAATGATGCCAACAACAAATTCAATCAATGCCACGAACAGACCGATCAAGCTTAACTGTTTGATCGCGTTTATGATCCCCTGGATCTGAATAAAGCGGTTCATGTGACGCCACGTGCCTTGAGAACGAAGACCGACGAGATGCGACACGACTACTGCCGACAGGGCAAGACCGATCGTCAAATTCAGATCGCTCGTCGCCGCGCGCATGAGCGGAACCCAATCGCGCGTGGAGCCGTCCGTTACCCAAAATCCGATAGAACCGGTTCCAGGAAACATTCCAAACCAATTGGAGAAGAGGATAAAGACAAAACAGGTTCCGACAAACGGGAGAAATTTTTTTGACAGTTCGCGACTTCCTGTTACCTGATCAAAAAATTCTAGCAGACCGTCTGTCAGCAGTTCCATGGCGGTTTGAAATCGTTTTGGAACGCCAGAGGTCACGTGAGAGCGAACAAGGAGTCCGATGACGGTAAAAAAAATCAACGCCAAAATTGCGTTGAACAATGTGTTCGTGATGGCAAATGATCCGAGAAAAGCAATGGGTTCAGCAGCAAGAGGGACCATAGATTTTACAGTTTGAACTGTCGTGCCTTGTGTACCACGAGCACTGTCGTGATCACGAGGGCTAGGAGCAGTCCGACCACCGTCATCCAGGGACTCGTGTGCCAATTCGCATCCAACCATCTTCCACCGAGTGCGCACAAGGCTGTTGGAACAAAGATGGAAATTAGAATTTCCGTGCACAGCGCCATCGCTTCTCCGTACTTGACAGGCGGCGTGCGGACCGGTTGTTCCATAATGACGACCTGAGTCTAACACGAATTGCGGAAAGAATCAATCTGGTCGTCAAGATGGCTCTATTCGACCGTCATTACGAGTTTACCGAATGTTCAAATTACCTCGTCTTTATTTTTTTCACCTCTCGCACGAATGCGTCTGCTCGATCAAACTCGTTTTTAAACAAACCAAAACTGGTCGCTCCCGGAGAGAGCAGGACAACGTCTCCTTTCTTCGCACGGTCAGTTGCCAAGCGGACGGCCTGTCGCATATCGATTGCCTCTTGAAAAATCGCCGCCCATTTGTTTGAAGGCGTTCACGATTTTTTCGTGCGCCGTTCCTGGTAGAAGAATCACCTCTATTTTTTGCTGGCTGATTTTTTTTGCGACCACGTCAAACACGAGCGCTTTGTCTGAACCTCCAAAAATCAGATGGATCGGTCGGTCTCGGTAAGTTTGCAGCGCGGCGAGAGTGGCTTCTGGGGTCGTGGAGGAAGAATCATTGACGTAGGTAACACCGCGAATGATTGCCGTGACCTCCTGTCGCGCAGGAAGTCCCTGAAATGTCGCGAGTCCTTTTTTTATATCCGTGATAGACATCCCGAGTTCGCGCACGACGCTCACGGCAAAGAAGGCGTTTAATGCGTTGTGTTCTCCTGGTATTGACCAGTGACTTGCATCAACGATCCGACGTGCTTCGCCGTTTGTTCCAACGCGTACAACCCGTCCCCTCGCGCGTTTTGCCCACGCATCAAAGGAACGACTTGAAGGGAGAAATACAAGCCCATCCTTTTTCTGATGGAGAAAAATCTGCGCCTTGGCAGTTGCGTACGCCTCCATGTCGGGATATGTGTTGAGATGGTCTGGCATGAGATTCGTCCACACGGCGATCGCAGGCGAGAGTGAGAGGCGGCCAAGCTCCTCAAGCTGCCAGCTACTCAACTCAAGTACGACCCAGTCCCCCGCCTTGACCTTAGAGGCAAACGTCAACGGAGAGACGAGATTATTCCCACCAAGCCAAACATGACCGGTTGGTCGACCCGTCTCTAGCAGATGTGCGATCAGTGCGGATGTCGTGCTTTTACCGCGCGTTCCCGTGACGGCGATTACACGGGCAGGGCAGTGTTCTAAAAATAAGGAAATATCCGACGCAAATTTTTTCTTTGTTTTGATTGCGAGTCGGATGGCCGGTTCATCCATGCGCAGACGTTGATGTTTTACGATCAGGTCAGCTTGGAGAATTTTTTCTTTGGGCACATCTTTCAATGTTAGCTCGACATTGCGCAGAGCTCGAAGACGCGCGAAGTTTTTTTCCATGGCTGGTGTTGGATAGGGCTCAAACACCGTTACCTCATCACCTCGTTTCGCGCAAAACAAGGCTGCCGCAACACCGCTTCCCTTCGGGTATTGTCCGAGCCCCACAACAACAATTTGTTTTTTTTGTTTTAGAACGATCATATGCAAAAAGTCCATCACGCAAGAACGAACGCGTCAAGCAACAGACCTACGGCTATCCCCTGCCCGTAATTGTACGTCGTAATTCATCTCTTCAATTTTACGTAAGTGTTGTTTTGCTTGGTCAACTTTGGAGCGAAGGCCGCCGGTTAAATCCATTTGTAATAAGAAAGAGACGATCTCTCTTGCGTCGTAAAACGCTGTAGCAACGAAGGACCGATCACCTGCGACCACTCGAGTAATACTTAGACGGACCATCTCCCCCAATAAATCCGAGATCGCTCCGATAAAGATGTCCGGGTCTGCGGACACCCCCTCCACTGGTCCCACGCTCCCCGTTCTCACATACTGCTCAAACACGCACGCCTCTGCGTACTCCTCCTGCGCCGCTCGCCAGGCCCCTTCGAACGTGAGTCTCCCCTGCTTCTTTGTGAGCTCGTTCCCCCGCTTGATCCCCTGCTTTGCTTCATCGAGCTCCTTGCGCGCGTCCTGCGGTGCGTCTCGGTGCAATGCAAAAATGGCACGCTTGCTTGACCCAAGAATCTGTGAGGAAAAAGCCTGTAGATCTCGCCGCGCCTTATCGATTTGTGACTGATTTTCCATGACCTTCTTGGCGTATTTTTTATCAAGCATATGAAGAAAAGGATACCATATTTGGCAGATCTCGGTAGACCTCATCAATTCGTGTATAGGACAGGCTCATAATCCAGCCAACCACAGTCTCACCGCGAACCGACAGGTGCAGTCCTTAAAAATTGACCACTTCGCCAAACTTCTGTATCCTGTCGTCATTCGCATGGGACTGTAGCTCAGTCGGTAGAGCAGTGGCCTTTTAAGCCAACGGTCGCGGGTTCGATCCCCGCCGGTCCCACCACGCAAAGATCCCTTCTTCATCGGAGGGATTTTTGTTTTGCGTTTGGGTATAGAAAAAAACGCACGATTAATCATCGTTCGTCTTTTTGTCAATGTCGGCGCATCCATTCATTCCAATTAAAAACACCGCCGAGAGGTAGAGACTGTGCGAAGCCGGAGCCGTCGCACGTCCCGTTTGAGTTACCTCAGGCGGTGCCAGTCCCACTCCCATGTATCATGGTCACCTACGCCGCCGACCGCGCAGGCCTCGCCCGTGGGGAAACGAATTTGGCTCACAGCGCTATCCGCACTCCCCGTCGGACGACGTGTCGCGCTGGATCATTCCGATGTCCACCTGCGAAATCCCTCCGCAGATGATCATCGTGATCGAGATCGAGATGATCCCCATGGGCGTTGCTCCTCTTGCCCTTGAACGAATCATTCGTATCCACATGCTCCGTAAGAGCGGTCATCGGGATTTGAATCTCCCCGATCGTCTTCAATCAAGAAGACAGAAAAAGTCGTTCACCTTGTCTACATGATCAGTTCGGGCATGTCGTCCTCCGCGTTGTTGGTGTGACACGATGTTAAATATTTTTTGTTTCTTTGTCAAAGACAGCAGAGGTATTCACGATCGATAAAACAAAAGCGGCTCAACCCAAGGGAGGGGTTAAGCCGCAGCGTGCCGTTCTTTTTCTTCGTGGACACCTCTACTCGATCGGAGTCAGCTTCTCTGTCTCGTGAAGCGCCTCGATCCGGATCAGGAGGTCGTCGAGCGACGCAGTGCGTGCGCTGGAACTGTCTGCTGTTGCTCGTGCGGTGGTGGCGGCTCTTGCGCCTTTCTGCTTCGCTACGGCATCAAGGAGTTTTTCTGCCGCGTCGATTTTCTGGAGCTGGATGTGGCGCGCAACGGTGTCCTCGGTGCTCTCTGCGCGTTTTCTGGCCTGCGCCAGCTCCAAACGGCAGCCGATCACGTCTTGTCCAATAACCGCGATCTCCTCCAAACGTCGGTGCTCCTCGTCGCGCCGTGCACGCGCCTGTTGGGTTGCGTAATGCATGAAGCTCATCATGTCTGCCTGAAACAGCAACCATCCGAACTTTGCGATGATCCAGGCAACGGGAACAAACACGGCATGGGTCAAGATGTACCAGAGCAGCCGACCGATCCACGGAAGCAGAAAAGCTGGAGCATAGAGAAGCATGATGAGCCATGATCCAACGTTGATTGGCACCGCCCATTGTCGCTTTCCGTTGACGTTCTTTGTGCCGTAGCAGAAGAAGTAAATCAGCATGCTCAACTGACTCAGACTGACGGCAAGAATCAGCAGCATGCGGAAGATCTCGGGAGTGATCTTGTTGTGCGCAACGACATGCCGAGGACGAGGAGGGGGTGATTGCGGTGAACGTTGCCCACGGAGGAAATCGCTCGTGACTCGATCGACGAGTTCGTTCTCGCTTTTCGCAGGAGCGAGTCGCTCCAAGCGCTGACCAAGATCCATACCCGGGTCAGTGATGGCTCGGTACTGGAACAAGGTCAAAGCGTGCTCGTCGACGCTACCGATACGGCGGTAACGAAGATAGGCGGCTTCACGAGCTTGAGGCGTTGTCACTTCTTCAAGGTCGATCACGAACGAGACATAGCTGACGACTCTGTTGTCGCTCGGAAGCCATCCGATTTGATCGTGTCGACGGTCACGGTATGCCGTGAGCACTGCGTTGTATCGGTTAACCTCTCGAACATCGTCTCGCCATTGCTGCAAACGTTCTGCGTTGAACTGAGGCGCCTTGCTGTCATTCCAGTCACTGACCAGAAACCGATCGATGGGAATGCTCACCCCCAAGGCGCAGAAGATCAGCGCGCTGACGATGAACGCCCTGTGACAAATATCGACGAACTCTTTCCAGGCGACAGGATACATGATGACCTCGTGTGGAGTGCGCTGTTGAAGTGAAAAGACCTATTCGGAAGTATGGCAGAAAATTAGGCTTTGTCAATATAAACGATAAAAAATAAAAGCGGCTTGACCGAAGGCATGGATCAAGCCGCAGCGTTTTCTTTCTGTTCGTTCTCCGTCACTGATACGGCGGCTGACCTCCCATCTTGGTGACGAAGGCCTCACCGTATCCCGGGACGAGGTTGATGGGCACACCCTTGCCTGCAAGAGCGGACAGTCTTCAGCGGCGTGTTCGATGAAGTCCACTTCGTTGAACGCGTGGACCCATGTCACGACCAACCTGTCGGCATCTGCTCGTTTGCCACGCCAGAGATCGCTTCGATCCTCTAACCAACCACCATAGGAAAAATCCAAACCGTATTTTACGTGCGTATCCTGGATGAATCGCGAACAAATCTCTGGATCGAGCAACGGATTTAACTGTTCGGCATACTTCTGTTCGCACAGCCAGTGTCGCGCCTCGGTGTTCAAATGAATATATCCGAAATTTTTACCGCGTAAAGCAGGAAATAACATAAGAAAAGGTATAACAGAATCTGTAGAAAGAATACAACCCTTTTCGCATTTCTTTTTTCAACGATCTCGCCGTGCGCCTTCCTTGACATCTCTTCAAAATTCGCCTATCTTGCGTCGTGAAAGGATCGTACTTTGAAAACCCTTCTGTCGGCCATCGCGTGCGCATCCGGCATCTTGTTTCTCGGAGGGTTCATCCCCTATATCCACTCGATTCTGCGTGCAACACGCCCTACGATTCCATCCAAGGTTTCGTGGACCATCTGGTTTACGATGGATGCGGTCACCTTCGTGGGCATGTACCGCGAGCACGCCATCAACTACGTACTCCTCGGCGCGCTCTTCGGTTCTTCCATGGTGATGCTCCTCTCGTTCAGATACGGTTCGCTCGCTCGCGATCTCACGGACTTCGTCAGCGGAATCCTCGCGGCCATCGCAACCGCCCTTCTCGTAACCGTGCATGATCCCGTGTGGAGTCTCTGGTTGTGCGCGGGTGGAAATTTCGTCGGCTCCTGGTCTGTGGCGAAGAAGGTCTGGAGCAATCCTGCCAGCGAACCCGCCTTAGCCTGGCGAATCGGCACCGTCGCCTGCGTCCTGTCGCTGATCTCGCTCCCGCGCTGGTCGGCCACCTCACTCATCCAGCCGATCACCTTCACCCTCATCAACGGAGGCCTTACGCTGCTGTTGTTCGTGCGTTCGAGGATGCTTGCGCAGCTCAGCAGGAACGAGATCGCTCCGTAAAAATAAACTTGTCTTCCTTGAACGCGCGGACGTTCTGTCCGTTCACTCATCAACGCCCCTGATGCAACCCAAGAAACAGAGGGCGATATGACGGCAACAGACATCGATTTGGATCTCATCCGGAACTACGAGGATGTTGACCTCGTCACGCAGGCACGCATCCGCGCCAAGCACGCCGCGCTCCGCCTGAAAGCGACACTCTCTCTCGATCCGATCAACACGCCGCGCATCGGCATCGTACTCGGAACCGGGTGGAACAACGTCACAAACAGCCTCGTCAACGAACGTTCGGTCGATCTCGAGAGCCTTCCGTTTTTCGCAGCCCTGCTCAAAGGCACTCCGAAAATTCCCGGTCACGCTCGACGCGTGATGACGGGAATGCTTGCGAATCAACCGGTGATGCTGCTCAACGGCCGCGTGCACATGAATGAAGGCGGTCAAGCGATCTCTAATGCGGTACGTCTGCAAATCGAGATGTTCTGCGAACTGGGCGTGACGACCTTCATTCTGACCAATGGAGCAGGCGCGCTCAACGACCCGGCCACGCCTTCGTCCGAACAGCGGAACGTCGGGGATCTGATGGTGCACAACGGCTTCATCACGCTCTGGATGCCGTCTCCGCTCTGCGGTGGTGAATTCTGTTCACCGGAAGACACGCTCAATGAAGAGCTGCAGCGTCGGGCCCTGTCTGCCGGTGAACGCGCCGGATTCAAGATGCATTCCGGGATCTACGCCGCAGTGCGCGGTCCTCGCTTCGAAGGACGAAAAGCCGACAAGAGGGTACTGCGAAACGCCGGTGCGCACGCGATCGGCATGAGCACGATTCCCGAAGCTGACGTGATCGCGGCTCGTACGACCGAAACCTACCAACCGCGGGTCGTCGCTGTGTCGCTCTACACCAATGGTGACACCGAACCGCATTCCCACGAAGAAAACCAACGGCGCGCCAAAGAGAAGGGCGCGTCTCTGGCAACCTTCCTCGAAACCCTGGTCGCCTCACTCCCCGAGTCCTCGGCAACGCCATTGAACGCGTAGCTCCCTTCCCCCTCAACACACCTCACACGATAAGCCGTCGGTCTTCGTGAGGTGTGTTTTCATTTTTCCTGTTTTTCTGTCATCATTCGCACGATGTCCATCGTTCTCCAATTGCAAAACATTTCTAAATCCTTTGGACCACGGGTCATTTTTGACGCGGCCACGGTTTCGGTTGCTGAAGGACAGCGAATTGGACTCATTGGCGCCAACGGTTCCGGCAAAACAACCTTGCTAAAAATGATTCTTGGACAGGAAGAACTTAATAACGGACAGATCGTCTTTCATCCAACTACGCGACTTGGCTACCTTGAACAGCATGAAGTGATTCCACCGAACGAATGCGTCCTCGAATACCTGATGCGCGTGTCGCAACGAGAATCTTGGGAATGCGCGAAGGTTGCAGCTTCGTTCGACCTTGTTCACGAACGACTAACGACGCCGTTTCACCTGCTGTCTGGCGGCTATCAGATGCGCGTACGTTTGGCGGGCGTGATGGCGCGTGAGCCAAATCTTCTTCTCCTTGACGAACCAACCAACTATCTGGATCTGCAAACCATTGTTCTTCTTGAAGAAGTTCTGTGTGCGTATCGTGGCGCGCTCCTGCTTGTTTCGCACGATCGTGAATTTCTGAAAAACGTCTGCACACGCACCCTTGAACTCGAACATCAAAAGCTCACCCTCTTCCCTGGTGATGTGGAAGCGTATCTCGCCTACAAGGAACAGTGCCTTGAAGAGGCGCAGCGCTATAATAAAAAAGTGCAGGCGCAACGTAAGCATCTACAAACCTTCGTCGATCGCTTTCGCTACAAAGCAGCCCTCGCGTCACAAGCGCAATCCAAACTCAAACAGATCGAGCGTCTTAAAACGATTGAGATTGCGCACTCATTGCGGACCGTCCGCATGCACATCCCTGAACCACAAATTAAAAAAGGGACAGCGCTTGAATGCAAAAACCTATCTGTCGGCTACGGGGCCGATAAAACAATCTTGCATAACGTCAACGCAGAGATTCAGCGCGGTGAACATGTCGCGATTCTGGGCGAAAACGGTCAAGGCAAATCAACACTACTCAAGACGCTCGCCGACGAACTCGCGCCCATCGAAGGTTCCTACAAATGGGGCTACAAGATGCGCATCGCCTACTACGCTCAACACGTTCCAAAGATGCTGCCGACTCAAGGAACCGCCGGCGCATACCTCTCGCAATCCGCTGGAACAATTCTTCCGGAAGAGCTGTTACGCATGGCAGGAAACTTTTTATTTACCAAGGATGATCTTGAAAAACCGATTTCGATTTTATCCGGCGGTGAGCGCGCTCGTCTGTGCCTCGCCAGTATCTGTCTTGGAAAATATGATGCCTTGATCTTAGATGAACCCACCAACCATCTTGATTTTGATACCGTTGAAGCTCTGGGTGAAGCGCTGGAGGAATTTCCTGGGACGATTTTGTTTGTGAGCCATAGTCGAACGTTCGTCTCACAGATCGCGACGACCATCCTCGAGGTCAAGAACGGCCAGGTGCGTCGTTATCCGTATCCATACGACATCTACGTCTACGAATTAAAAACACACGAGACGTTTGCACCACCCACAGATAACCCATCGCTCAATGAAGGTGACGTCCCGTATGTCCGCTGCCAAAGCGACGTCTATCAAGACATGCAAAAAGAAAAACGTACGCTTAAACGCCTTGAAGAACAGATGGCAATTCTCCTGAAAGAACAACAGTCCATCTACCAAGCCTATGCCAACTCCCCGCTCACTCAAGGTCCACAACAAGCACGCCGACTGAAAGAGATTTCAAAAGAATCCATGGATTGCGAGGCCGAATGGTTCGCGAGCCACGATCGATTAGAGCACTTAGAATTAGAGATGAAGACGGCGAAAGAGGCGCATGGGTGACGTCTGCTTCATTTTCTGTTACAACTTCCCTCATGAAGATCGCGATTATCGGCGGAGGTGCCGCTGGCCTCATGGCTGCGGCGACCATCCGCGAACTCTCGCCTGAACACGAGATTTTTTTGATTGAAAAAAATAACGGTCTCGGAAAAAAGGTAATTATTTCTGGCGGTGGACGCTGCAACGTCACCACGGGGATCACCGATGTCCGAACCGTACTCACACGGTACCCACGTGGAGAAAAGTTTTTGAATTCTGCCATCCGTCAATTTCCACCCGCTGAAGTCTATGCGTGGTTTGAAGCGCATGGCGTGCCACTAAAAATCGAGGACGACCTGCGAGTCTTTCCACAATCAAATGATGGAAAGGATATTGTCCGCGTATTTGAGGAAATATTAGACGATCCGTCAGTGCATGTTCTACTGGGAACGAATGTCGTGCGCATATCATCGTTGCGAGGAACGAATAAATTTGAACTCTATTTTCAAGGCCAATCCTCCCCTCTCCTCGTTGACCGACTCATCATCACCACTGGAGGTCAAGCCTATCGTCACACAGGTTCGACGGGCGATGGCTACGCGTTCGCGCAAGCCCTTGGCCACACCATCACCTCGCTTGCGCCAAGCTTGAATGCTTTTTTCACACACGAAACCTGGCCACAGGAAATTTCCGGTCTCTCGTTTCAACGCGCAACCATCACGGCCCACATGCAGAATGGACGCAGCGCAAGCTATACGGGACCGTTCCTGTTCACCCATAAAGGCGTAAGCGGTCCAGCTGTGTTCGCTGTGTCCTCGCTCGTTGCTTTTGAAGCATACGACGCAAACCAACCACTCAAAATTTCCATCGACCTGTTTCCCGACCAATCCATCGAAGAAATTCAAACGCGGATCACCAAACAGATCGCAACCTCTCCAAAAAAGAATCTCGTCAATGCCATGCTCGGATTCATCCCAAAATCTTTTACAGAAATCTTGTGCGCACAGCTTAAACTCACTCTGAACAAACACGCCGGCGAATTTTCCAAACGCGACGTGTTGCGTTGTGCACAGTGGCTAAAAGCAATCCCTCTTCACGTGATCGCTCGTGGGGCGGGCGATGAATTCGTCACCGCTGGCGGAGTCTCCTTGCAAGAGGTCAACCCAAGTACCATGGAATCCACTCGTTGTCCTGAATTATTTTTCGCCGGTGAAGTTTTAGATATAGATGGGTTTACCGGTGGCTTCAACCTTCAAGCCTCGTGGGCCACAGGGAGACTAGCGGGAGAATCTGCGGCCAGAAATATTGTAAATGAAAAAACCGACTTACCCCTGTTCTCCGGCAAACATTAAGCCGCTTCCGCCTCCTGCGTATCGCTCACTCCGTATTCGTATTCATCAAAACGACGAACCAAATGCTCTACCCAATCCGAAATAGCAACGACATCTTGCTCAGAAAACCAGTCTGGATCATACCGATGGTCCAAAAATGATTGGATGAGGCCACGCATCGTGTCACCATGATGATCGTGCGGCATGCTGTGCGAAAATTCGTATGCCTTCAATTCTCCATTCAAAAACCGCTGAAACCAACGAATCGGTTCGATGTAGACTTCGCGAAAATGTTTTGGCGTCAACATCTCTTCGGGTTCTGCGATGTATTCATTAGGACGTCTATTTAGATACATGAAGCCATTCAGCAAACGGTTCGCGCCCTTAAAATTATAGTCAAGATGTTCTTTCAGACGCTTCGCTTCTCGCTGTTGTCGCAAGCGCCGTTCTTGCGCGCGTAAATCCCGCTGTACATAAAATGAGGACTCATACGATTCTGGACGACACATAGTAACCTCAGTATATCATCTTTTTTTATGTACGTGCAGCCTTCCTTGTTCACTCTCAAACAACGCCCTTCATCTCACGCGTGAGGATCGCCATCTCGACCGCGGACATGCCGGCTTCATACCCTTTTTTCTCTCCACCGAGTGCACGCGCCTCTGCTTGCGCTCGATCATTCGTCGTCAGTACGCCAAACACGACTGGCGTTTTTTCTTGAACAGCAATCTCGTTTAGAGCGTTTGCAACCGAATTCGCGATGTACTGATCATGCGTGGTCTCTCCTTTGATGATGACCCCAAGACAGATCACGGCGTCAAATCGGCCCATGTCAACACAAACCTTTGCCGCGACCGGCAGTTCAAATGAACCCGGCACACGATACGTTGCGACATCCTGTGAGGTCACGCCGCAGGCACGTAAAGCCGCCACGCAATCCGCGAGCATCGCATCGGTCAATTCTGCGTTAAAACGCGCAGCGATCACAGCAAAACGAAAACCTTTTCCATTCAGCGGCTGAAATGTGTTGGAATTCATAAATGTTTTGTTTCAAGATAGCGCTTCACAGTTGCGACAATCGCCTGTGTCTCAGGATCGAATTCGAGGTTTATTTTGTCACCCACCCGCCGCTCACCGAATGTTGTGACCCGCAGAGTTTCTGGAATGAGATGGACAGTGAACCAGTCGGATCCCACATCGACGATCGTCAGACTACAGCCATCAAGCGCCACAAATCCTTTGGGAAGAAGGTGCTCCATCCAACTCGGATCACATGCGAACGTTAGCACACAATTATTCACGCTTTCCTTGCGTTCACGAACAGTAACCGTCCCCGTCACATGACCAGACACGCGATGACCCCCGATCTCATCACCCACGCGGGCAGAACGCTCCACGTTGACGAGCTGTCCAACGCGCAGACCTCCCAGCGTCGTCTTATCAAGCGTCTCCTGTATCACATCAAAACGTACGCAAGCACCGCGGGTCTCCACCACCGTCAAACACACGCCCGCGATCGCGACACTAGCACCAATGTTAAGATCTTGGCTGAGCGATCCCATGTCGATCTCTGCATGCAACAATCCCTTCTCTTGCTGAAGAGACTGAAGAGGGAATTTTCCTTGAACGATTCCGGTGAACATAGGGTTACTCGTGAAGAGCGATCTTCTCTCGTGTTTGCTGAACATCTATCTGAATCTGCTTCACGAGTTCCTGCATCTGCGAAAACGCAAACAGGTCCCGCAAAAACACACGTGGTTCGACGAGGAGGGTTTTTCCATATAGGTCATCTGAAAAGTCGAGCAGATGAACCTCGATCCCCGGATATCCATCCGCCTGATCCCACTTGCCGACCACGGCAACACCACGAAATACACGTTCGTCGTTCTCCAAACGCACCACACAGGCCCACATCCCTTTCTTCAAGGTCTCTGGTGAAATGTAGGCGAGATTTGCCGTTGGATATCCCAACGTACGCGACATCTCCTTACCATGGACAACTGTTCCCTTAATTTGCATGAGCCCATGTATACCACCCCGTCAAAAAAATACAACTCTCACTAGGTTAGAGGATTCAAGGGTTGTCCCACGCTATAGTTACTCCAGAATTCATCGGGCACATCGTGGACCAAACTCGCCCATCCGGATCCCCACAAGTGTCTTGCTGTCGCCTCATCCGGAATCCAACGCAACGTTCCAAATACATCCGTCACCAGATACGTCTTCGCGGTAGAGGTGGATTTAATAAGTGATCCAGGCTTGTAGGTGACATTGCGCGCAATCGGAAACTCCGCGAGACCATCCGGACGCACGAGCTGAACGCCATTGAAATCCGGGAACCAGGACAAAAACGTTCCTGAATTTGGAAACACCAGACGCTGCGGACCAGGAAGTAAACAAAAAATGGTGGATTGATTTCTCGTTCGCACCAACTGATCACAGCCTAAATCCGCGTGCTGCACGAATACCGCCTGCTCTTGATAGCGGGTCAGATCCGCATGATGAAAATAGGCCTCGTCTAAATTCGGGCTGATCTGATCAAGCCAGTTCATAACCGATCGAATATCTACTAACTCATACCGGGTCTGCTGTACACCTGCGTCGGAGGTAATTCTCACTACGCGCGTGGGCACACCAACAAGATGAAATTGCTGGTCAAGCGCTGCTCCGCCAGAATCTCCCGGAGCCACCTGCACATTTGTTTGAATAAATCCCTCCGAGAACCCCGTGATTCGACCGTTGCGGATCGAAAGGCTTGCATCCTGATCTGAGTACCCAAAAACGTCGACAGCATCGTTGACCTGAGAAAATTCATTCGTCGAAAGTTCAGGGAACGGCATCGGAAGCGTCTGTTGGGGATCAAGCGGCGCATCAATATGCAAAAACGCAAAATCCTGACCCTTTGCCTGATCAAAAATCCAGCGCTGTGGTGTCGCATGATAAAAAATATGCGGCACTCCCAGCGATGAATCTACAAATCCAACCACGCACTGCTTGGCGAGCACCCCCGTATCCTTATTCATGACCACATGCGCGCTCGTGAGCACGGTTCCATCGGCTCCGTGCGTGACCGTTCCAGAGCCCTGACGAGAATCGCACACGACAAGAACGATGCTCTGCAACACGGCAAACGGAATAGAGATCGGTTGCGCATTCGCAGCGAACGGAAAAACCGATGGACAGCTAAGCGTCAATAACAGAATACAGGCTGTCCAGAGTCGATGAGTCATACAGGAATCCTCCATCATTGCTTTATAGATTTAATGATATCAACTGCGTATTCTTGTGGCTACCCCTAGAGAAGTTTTCATGCTAGACTCGCTTTTGCTATGCCTTCTCCTCGCAATGAAATCGTCCTCGACATTGAAACACGCGACACTTTCCAAGATGTTGGCGCCTATAATCCTACGTTGCTGCACGTGTCTTTGGTTGGTGTTTATTTTTATGCAACTGATACGTTCGAAGCCTTTCTTCAAGAGGACCTCCCGAAATTATGGCCGCGCTTAGAACGCGCAGAACGCATTATTGGGTATAACCTCCTTGGATTTGATTATCCATGCTTGCAAATGTCTTATGCGGGAGACATGTCAAAGTTGCCGACGGTGGACCTGCTGTACGTGATTGAAAAAAGACTCGGACATCGCATCAAACTTGATGACGTTGCCACAGCCACACTCGGAATGGGCAAAAGCGGCGATGGGCTTGCGGCAGTGAAGTTTTGGAAAGAAGGTCAAATTGAAAAGCTCAAAGAATACTGCCTCCAAGATGTGCGCGTCACTCGTGACGTGTACGAACATGTCTTACAACATCATAATTTCTCCTATTTTGATCGACAGGGACAGAAACAGACCCTCGATCTTTCGATTGACCCAGTGGGCGCAGAATCCCCACGACCTTCAATGAATCTCACCCTGGGGATTTAACGTTTGTCTAAAAAAATAAAAAACATCTCGATTACATGATCGAGATGTTTTTTATTTTTTTATCCGTGGCGCTTGCGTTCAAATTCTTTCAGGTACTGTTTGCGGATGCGTAGGGTTTTTGGCGTGACTTCGAGCAACTCATCTTCGCCAAGATATTCGAGACACTCTTCCAAACTCAGGCTGCGTGGGGTGTCGAGACCTTCGGCAACGCCGTCTCCCTTGGAGCGCATGTTGCTCAACTTCTTCTCTTTACAGACGTTGACGGTCAGATCTTCCGGCTTGGCGTTCTGGCCGATCACCATCCCTTCGTACACCTTCATGCCCGGCTTGATAAACAACTGTCCACGTTCTTGCGCGACCTGCATGCCATAGGTGTTCGATTCACCTGTCTCGTGCGCGATAAGCGAACCGTGCGGAGCTGTCTCGATTTCACCGAGCCACGGCTGATAGCCAATAAAAATTGTGTTGATAATCCCCTGTCCACGCGTGTCCATCATGAATTCGTTGCGGTAGCCGATGAGTCCGCGTGTTGGTCCGACAAATTCGAGATAGGCGATGCCATTTTCGACGCGCATGTCCTTCATTTCACCCTTGCGGCGTCCCATTTTTTCGATCACCCCACCACTCGCACCCTCCGGACATTCAATGGATATTTCTTCAAACGGCTCTGTTTTTTGTCCGTCAATCGTTTTAAAAATGACCTGAGGACGTGACACTTCAAGTTCAAATCCATCGCGGCGCATTTTTTCGATCAAAATCGCCAGGTGCAATTCTCCACGACCAGACACGATAAAACTTCCTTCACCGCTGGCAGTCTCGACGCGCAGAGCAACGTCGTTCTGCAACTCACGGGTCAAACGATCGCTAATGTTGCGTGAGGTGGTGTACTGACCTTCCTGTCCACCAAATGGAGAGGCGTTCACCCCAAAGGTCATTTTGACCGTTGGCTCTTCGATCGTGATTGGCACCAACGCCTCTGGCTGAAGCGCGTCAGCGATGGTTTCACCGATCGTAATATCCGCGACGCCACCAAAGGTCACGATGTCACCAGCCACAGCCTCGCTCACCTCAACCTTACCCATGCCCATAAACGTCATCAAACTGGTAATTTTTGACGGGGTTTGTTTTCCTTCACGGTTGATCCACATAACGGGACCCGGACGAAATGTTCCACGGACCACGCGGCCAAGACCCATCTTGCCCTTGTAGTTGTCGTAGCTGACGTTGGCAACGGAAACCTGCAACGGACCCACGGCCTCAACTTTTGGTTCAGAAATTTCTTTGACAATGGTTTCAAATAATGGACGAATGTCTGTCATGGACGCGAGATCAGTCGTCAAACCAGCCTTGCCTTGTTTGGCAGATGCGTACACCACCGGAAAATCCGTCTGCGCATCAGAAGCGCCGAGCGCGACAAACAGATCAAAGGTCTGATCAAGCACCCAATCTGGACGAGCGTCTGGTTTATCGATCTTGTTGATAACCACAATGATGCGATGACCAGCCTCGATCGCCTTCTTCAACACAAAACGGGTCTGTGGCATCGGACCCTCTTTGGCGTCGACGAGCAACAACGCACCATCAACCAAGTTCATGATACGCTCAACCTCGCCGCCGAAATCCGCGTGTCCTGGGGTGTCGACGATGTTGATTTTGACACCGTTGTACATGACCGCGCAGTTCTTCGCCAAAATCGTAATGCCGCGCTCGCGTTCGAGTTCGTTCATGTCGAGAATGGTTTCGCCCTGCAAAGCGGCGTCCTTGAAGGTGTCAGATTGTTTCAACAATGAATCAGCCAAGGTGGTTTTCCCGTGGTCGACGTGAGCGATGATGGCGATGTCTCGGATAGCTGGCATAGGGGTGGTTTTTTCGTAAACAAAAAAGGAGTTGTTCGTCCAATTCGAGACAAGAATACCAGGAGTTTGCCGACCTGTCAACGGAGATGCGAACAAGGGATCCATTCTCAATTCTTGCACAGCGATCCCCCCACTCAAATGCAAAAAATCTACGCGCTAACAAACATCTCCCCCGGCCACCCCTTTGAATACTCCACGGAGAAATCCGGATACAAAATCACGTACTCAAATAGATGTTGTTGCAAGAGTTTTGACGCAGGTACAAAAAATAAACAGGTCGCCATCGCATCAGCCAACAGCGTCGTTTCTGCGACGGTCCAGACGGAAAGGATGTGCTTCGGTGATGACAACGTATGCGGGTTCATGATGTGATGGAACTCACCCCACGCCCGTCGATTTCCTGCCGAACCACACAGACTTTGATTTCGAACTTCCGCCACACCGATCACCTGCGAAAAATTCTGCGGATGCTCGAGCCCAACACGCAGTGGCTGATCGGTCGCAGATCGATAGAAAATATCACCACCGGCATTCACACAAAACGATCGACAGCCAGCGTCCTCAATGAGACGACCAACGATGTCGATCAGCTCCCCTTTTCCAAGCGCACCCACGTCTAAGAGCGCTGGTTGCTTCAAGGTCAATAAAGGAAACTTGTAGTCCAAAATATCTTCCCATTTTGACGGATGATGCAACTCTCCAGGAATCAAGGAATATTTTGCGTCGTATCCGGCTTCGACGAGCAGCGAGCCAATCAACGGTGTCACCGCACCATTTGTTTCGTGATAAATTCGTTGATACAAATCAAACATTGACCGGCCGTCCGCCGGCAAGGGATACGTTCCGGCTTCCCGCGACATACGCATCACCAATGAATCATCACGAAAACGCGAAAACGCGCGATCGAATTCCTCGATGCGCGCGTGAATGCGTTCTTGCAATCCCTGCGACTGATCCATCGTCAACAGATCCTGAATATCGATCTGCCAATGCGTCCCAATCGCTTCAAAAGAAAAAGTGGTCATCACCTACATCTTTGCCTGCTGTTTGATTTGATTCAAGGCGTCGTTAAAACCCATGGGGGTCAAGGATGAACCGGACACGGCGGAAAGCTGAACATCGTTAATATTTTTTCCAATCACGAGCGGCTTGAAATTCGCGGCAAACGTATTCTGCATGCGTAGCGAAATCGGATGCGTTGTTTCTGGCGTCACGGTTGCATCAGTGATCAGATTGTTCTGCAACGTCACCTTCACATCAATCTGTTCCTGGCCACCGGGAGTCCGATAGGTCCCCATCGCATCGTAGGAACCATCTTTATAAGAACCGGTGCTTGCCGTGGAACCCTGCGTCGCACTTGGCGTTCCATGCCACGCAAGTTCAGCGATGATTCCAACCACCACAACCGTCAAAATAATTCCAATGGTCAAAGAGGTTTTGCTTGAAGAAGAGCTCGGTGTTGAAGAAGGTTGCGATGAAGCCGGGGCGTGTTGATCCATAGAATAGATAAAATGAAAAAAGTTTCGGAAGCACTATATAGTACGCGGAACAATCTGTCGTCGGTGCGTCAAGACGCCGCCGTTTACGAAAATGTTGCTGAATAAAATCGCACACCAGCATCATCGATCTTGATCTCGATCTCATGACGACCAGGTTTCGTGAATCGCGCAACTGTATACAACGTCGGGGCGTTGATCGTCAGGGTTTGCGACGGTTCTCCATCAATCGATATCTCAATTCTTTTGTCCTTCCCATCACTTGAAGAGAGCACAAGATGCGCTTGACTCGCCTGCACATTAAATCGAAACACATTGTTCTGCGCCAGCGATTCAGCGTATTCATTCTGAAAACTCCATGTCCCGCCAGCCGTCCACTGATCCGCTGATGGATGCTGAATTGCTGTGTACTGCGTCGCCTGCGCATGCGGCCCTCCTGCATTTTCAAAAGCCTGTCCACGTGCCAAACCAAAATAGGTTTCATTCGTCCCAATCAAAGAAAAATTCGGCATCACAGGCACAGGAACCGTAGCTCCAAGAGCGACCGTCGACGTTCCTTCATTCAACAAAGAACGGATCGCTTGCTCTGTCACATCATAATCTCCTTCTCCAAATTGCGTATGACGCAACCGTCCCTGACGATCAAACAGATATTCTGCCGGCCAGTACTGATTTTGATACGCATTCCAAGTTTGATAGTTTGCGTCGAGCGCAATCGGATACGTCAACCCTAATTTCTTGATCGCTGCATCGACGTTCGTCGGATCCGCTTCAAAAGCAAACTCAGGCGTGTGCACCCCAATGATCACCAACCCCTTATCCGCGTACTGCGATTGCAACGAACGAACAAACGGTAGTGTACGCAAACAGTTGATGCAGGAATAGGTCCAAAAATCTACCAAGACCACCTTCCCTGTAAGTCCGTTAGCGGTTAGCGGTTGATTATTTGGCGTATTCCACCAACGAACGATCCCCGGAAAATCAGATACTGCACCACTTAACACCGGGAGCGTTGAAGAGGTCGTCGCGTCTGCTGAAGTAGATGTTGAAACGCTTTCCGCTGGACGGAGAGGGGCTGGAGTGGATCCAAGGGTCGATAGCCACAACGCGACAACCACAATAATCGCAAAAAAACCGATACCTATTTTTGTCGCAGAGGTCATAGATTTAAAAAACGATTTAGAAACAACCAGGGCGCGTGCTCAAGCAAACTCGTCTGAATCGAGGCATCTAACCCAAAAGCCATCCCAAACGCAACCAACACCATCAGACCGCCAAACACGCGCTGAATCGTCACCGCATGCTGAGACAGAGCGCGAACTCGCGTAACCGCTGCCCGCCCACCATACGCAATCGCCAACATAGGAACGGCCGCACCAATCGCATACGCACCCAGAAGCCCGAGTGCCTGTGGGATGTTTTGCTGACTCGCGACCAGCGTGAGAATAGAACCGAGTACCGGACCAGCACAGGGTGTCCAGACAAATCCAAGCGACGTCCCCAACATAAATCCACTGACCAATCCCCCCTGTCCCGCTTCAACCCGTGGCGCGAATCGCCCGATAATTGTTCCAACGCGCGAAAAAATCGCTTCTTGAATCTGCGGAAACAACATGGTGACTCCAAACAATCCAATCAGCACGATCGCGATGGTGCGGATCGTCTGCGCAGACACCGGAATCACCTGACGTAAAAAAGCAAACACCGAAACCAAAACCACAAACGAAAGTACAAATCCAAGAATGATGAACAATGGTCTCGCTGGATGACTCTTCACAATCGAGGTTCCAAGAATAACGGGCAGGAGCGGCAAGATGCAGGGTCCCGCAACCGTAATCGCTCCGGCTAACAACGCAAAAAAGAAAAGTAGCATATTTTATACACAGTATACCCCGCTTGACGGTCACGTTCAAACAGCCGATCATATCCGTATCATTCAACCACATCATCTGACGCTTTCTATGCCTGCCTCTTCTTCAAAAAACCTTCTTTCCATTATCAGCATGGTTGTTGGTGTTCTTCTGATCATTCTTGCCATCGTCTACTGGCGAACGCCGGCAGACGCGCTTCCGATGTGGCTCCCAGGTTATCTGAGCGACTCCTCCACCATTCACCTTAAACATGGGATCGGCGCATTCTTGCTCGGCGTGGGAGCCTTTGTCCTCGCGTGGTTTACATCGGGAAAGTAAATTACTCCCCGTGCAGTTTTAAATCCGGAAGCGCCTCTCCTTTTTTGACGAACCGTTCCATCCAAAGACGAATAAGTTCAAAACGCTGCGGACGAAATTCAGAAAGATTATGGTCCGCTCCCTCAAATAGCACCAATCGATGCGGAATTTTTTCACACAACATCTCACGAGACAGATCCAACGAATCAAGAGGACTCACGCGCCAATCCGCAGAACCATGCAGGAGAAGCACGGGGGTCTTCTTGCAAAATTTGTTAACCCAGTGAACAGCTGACCGTCGCTTCAAGCTCTCTCGATTGACAGCAAACATGTTTTTAAAATTTTTCTTCATGTCCGGACGAAGCTCCTCCTGTCGAAAAAGATCCGCCAGTCCGGCAACTGACACGGCAGCCTTCAACCATTTCACACGCGCAAGGCAGAGATACGTCATCATGCCACCACGAGAGCCTCCGTACATGCCGATACGAGTCGCATCCGCTTGAGGAATTTTTTTGAGAATTTTCTGCAGCACCAACACATCTTCAAGATCCGCACCTCCCATCTCGTCCTTGCCCTCGCCTCCGTCGTTTCCAGAATACTGTGAAGCAATCACCACGTATCCCCACGAAGCCACGCGCGCCAGATGCAAAAATAATTGTTCGGTCGTGATTTTTCCAAATTCACCAGAGCCGCCCCGATTATAGATAATACAGGGAAACGGCACGGCTCGCGCGCGCGGCTCAACCACGAATCCAATAACCGCATGCCCGTGAGACGTATATACGATTCTGTACACACGAACCTCTTTGCTACGGGTCATCGCTGATGCGACGCGCTCTTTCCCATTCGGAGCCGTCAATAAGCGCGCCTGCGTTTCGTCATCAAGCGTCACCTCTTTAACATCGCGAATCAGGGAGATATTTTGCAACGCCTTTAAGAATGTGGACATAGTGCTGATAATGACGGCCTAAAAAATTATCGCAACAAAACACTACACACGATTCCCACGATCAGGCAGTAATACGCAAATGGTCTCAAGGTCTTTGTCTGAAAATACTTTGTTAAAAAACGAACCGATACCCATGCGGCACATGCCGCACATACTGCACCAACCAGAATCGGTCCAACGAATGATGCAGAGTCAGGCGTTAATAGCTCTGGCAGCTTCAACACCGACGCAGCAAGAATAATCGGTGTTGCTAACAAGAACGAAACATGAGCCGCATCGTCGTACGTCAAATCGGTCGACAAACCACCCGTCATAGTCGCACCCGTTCGCGAAAACCCTGGAAGCAGCGCAAGACATTGCCAACAACCGATCACAAACGCTTGCCACCAACTCACCACTACCGTCGAATCAGCAGACCGATCAGACGACCGCTTCTTACCTCCACGTTGCAGACGATCAGCAAAAAATAACATCAATCCATTCACTAAAAGAGCGAACGCAACAATGCGTGGCGCTCCGAGTGTTTTTTTCAAAGCATCTTCAAAAAGCAATCCCAGTAATCCCGCTGGAACGGTTCCCAAAACCAAGGCCCATCCAAGACGCGCGAGATGATCCTGCGCATCAATCCGCCGCTGCACAAACGATCGCCACATCGCCTGAAGAATTCGCATCCACTCTTTCCAATAGAATCCCGCCAGGACAAGCGCCGTTGCTAAATGCGTGGCCACCAAAAACAATAAAAATCCATCATTCGTTTGATCCACCTGCCAATGCAACAACGCGGGGATCAACACGCTATGGCCAAGACTCGAAATCGGAAACAGTTCAGACACACCTTGGGCGAGACCAAGGAATAGCGCTTGCGCGTAGTTCAGCATATAGCGGATATGATGACGGAACGGTGCGGAAGAATCAAACGGATCCATCACCATCACTCACCATCTTTAAAACACGTAAATACTACATCTAGTGCCCAAAACCTATTTCACCTACAAGATCTTGTGGATAACTCTACAATCTTTAACAATACTTGGACTTGCCCCAACGGTTCTCAGACGATATCCTAACAGTTGTGAGAGTTCACACATGCTATGCCCTGTACCCTGCAAGAGTATCGCTGTACGTCCTGCCATAAATTATTCTTTAAAGGATTCCTCGTGGAAGGAATCATCGAAGTGAAATGCAAGAACTGCCATGAACTCAACATGATTCAGGCCACCAAATTTAACGAACTCCTCTGCCTCATCTCCCCGTGTCCGCATCGCGTGATCGTCCCAAACCCGTAACCGTCAGATACCCATCGAAGCTCATCGAAGCTCACCCATGTGAGTTTTTTATTTTTTTAGATCGATCTTCGCTCTTGAACCCCGTATGACCACCAACACCTCCGTCGCTTCCATGCCAGAAGTCGTCAAACGCACCGGCGAACACGTTCCATTTGAAAAAGAACGCATCGCAAACGCCTTACAGCGCGCAGCTGATGCCACCCAAGAACTCGCAGCCCCAGAAGTTCGTCGCATCACGGAAACCATCGTCATGTTCGTCAACAAACTTGGAAAGACACGCCCCGAAGTCACGGTTGAAGAGATTCAAGACATCGTGGAATTTTCCTTAATGACCTCCGGCTACTTCAAGACCGCACGCAGCTACATCGTCTATCGCGAACATCACACCAAGCTTCGCGATCTCAGCAAAATCGTGGTGGATGTGGATCACACCATCGGCGAATACGTGAACCAATCTGACTGGCGTGTGAATGAAAATGCCAATCAAGGCTACTCGCTTGGCGGTATGATTCTAAACACGTCAGGAAAAATCACGGCCAACTACTGGCTCAACTTTGTCTATCCAAAGGAGGTTCGCGAAGCACACACCGAAGGTGATTTTCACCTGCATGATCTCGGTATGTTCTCTGGATACTGTGCTGGCTGGAGCTTGCGTCAACTTTTGGAAGAAGGGTTCAACGGCGTCCCAGGAAAGGTCGAATCCGCTCCACCAAAACATTTTGAGACCGCGCTTGGACAGATGGTGAACTTTCTTGGCACGCTGCAAAATGAATGGGCGGGCGCACAAGCATTCTCCTCGTTTGACACCATGCTCGCTCCCTACGTGAAGCAGGATAAGTTGACCTATGAACAGATTTTCCAAGGCATCCAGCAGTTCGTGTTCAACCTGAATGTTCCGTCACGCTGGGGTATGCAAACACCGTTCACCAATATCACTCTTGACTGGATGTGTCCGGATGATCTGAAAGAAAAACATCCGATCATTGCCGGCAAAGACATGCCATTCACGTATGCCGAGTGTCAAAATGAAATGGACCTGGTCAACAAAGCCTTCATCGAAGTGATGACCAACGGCGATAGCAAAGGACGTGTTTTCACCTTCCCGATTCCCACCTACAACGTCACCAAAGATTTTCGCTGGGACACAGAAAATGCCAAACTGTTATTTGAAATGACCGCTAAATACGGCATCCCCTACTTCCAAAACTTCATCAACTCATCGCTGAACCCGAGCGATGTGCGCAGCATGTGCTGTCGCTTGCAGCTCGATCTGCGCGTCTTACGCGCACGCGGCGGCGGACTGTTCGGCTCAGGAGAAATGACCGGCAGTATCGGCGTGGTCACCATCAACATGCCGCGCATCGGCTATCTCTCAAAAACAAAAGAGGCGTTCCTGTCGCGTCTTGGAAAGCTGATGGATATCGCCAAGGAATCACTTGAAATTAAACGCAAGGTGGTTCAAAACAACATTGATCGTGGACTGTTGCCGTACACGAAGCGCTATCTCCCTTCTTTGCGCAACCATTTTTCCACGATCGGTTTAAATGGTGTGAATGAAGCCTGCCTTAACCTCATGGGTCAATCGCTTGCAACCGAAGAAGGAACGGCGTTCGCCAAAGAAATTCTTGATTTCATGAATGCACGTTTGCTCGCGTACCAAGAAGAGACCGGGAACCTCTACAACCTTGAGGCCACGCCAGCCGAAGGCGTCACCTATCGCTTCGCAAAGGAAGATCAAACGCGCTACCCAGGCATCATCCAAGCCGGCTCGCAAAGCGAACCGTACTACACTAATTCAACACACCTCCCGGTTTCGCACACGGATGACCCGCTCTCCGCGCTCGATCATCAGGACAGCCTGCAAACAAAATATACCGGAGGCACCGTGCTCCATCTGTTCCTCGGCGAGCGCGTTCAAGACTGGAAAACCTGCGCATCATTTGTGAAAAAAGTCGCGTATGGATATCACCTGCCGTATTTTACCTTGACCCCAACTTTCAGCATCTGTCCAAAGCACGGCTATCTCAACGGGGAGATCAAAAACTGTCCGACTTGTCAGACCGAGTGCGAAGTTTGGTCGCGCATCGTGGGCTACTTCCGTCCAGTGGATCAGTGGAACAAGGGCAAAAAAGGTGAATACAAGGAACGAACCGAATACGCCCTTGGAACCGTGGCCCAGATCGAAACAACGAAAACATCTGTGCGCGAAACGGTAACTGCGTAACTATGCTCATCGCCGGCTATCAACCTCTCAGCCTCATCGATTACCCTGGCGTGATCTGCTCGGTCATATTCACACAAGGGTGCCCATTTCGCTGCGCGTATTGCCACAACCCAGAACTTATTCCGGCAAAACCTCTAGATACAACACGTATGCTCTCGGAGCAAACCGTTCTCGAATCCATCAAAAAACGCGCGAACTTCCTCGAAGGCGTGTGTATCACAGGCGGCGAACCGACCATGCAGGCCGATCTGATTGAATTCATTAAAAAAATTCGGGCACTCGGCCTGCGGGTCAAGCTCGACACGAACGGCGTGCATCCCCGCTTGATCGAACAGACAATCAAAGAAAAACTGGTCGACTTCTTTGCCATGGATATTAAGCACACCTGGAAACACTACGGTGACATCATCGGCCTACGACAGCAAAACGTCATCAACAATTGCCGTAAAACCTTTGATCTCATTCAAGCGAGCAACATCTCCCACGAATTTCGCACGACTGTCTACTCTACCATCCACAACGCCGATGATCTTAAAGCCATCGCCCGACAACTTCACGCCGGAGAATCCTATGCGCTGCAAGATCTCCGCTATGAAAAAACTCTGGTATCAAACCTGGCTCAATCTGCGCGCATCGACCTAGAAGCTGTGGCCGCGTCCATTCGCGAGGATCAACCCGGGCTGCACATCAGCGTACGCGCATGATAAGCTCGTATTATAGACCCTATGAAAATCATTCTCAACACCGTCACCTCTATCTGGTTTCTCCTTCTCATTCAACTCGTCATTGCTTACGAATGGTTAGGCGCAGGCATTGAAAAGCTTCGTTCCGGAACGTTTCCGGACACGATGTCAAAAACGTTGACGGCCTTTCAAGGAAAAAATCCCCATGACTGGTATGTGCATTCAATCCTCACCTTCGCATCCGCACACGCGGGCACCTTCGGATCTCTCGTCCAATGGGGAGAGGTCCTGACCGGGCTCGGTCTCGCTCTTACCGCCCTCCTGTTTGCGACAGGACCATCCGGGAACTTCAAATCGATCATTATTCTCGTCGGAATCTTTTCCTGCCTCGTAGCCGCATTCCTGAGTCTCAATTTTCTTCTCGCGGCAGGCTGGATGAACCCTTCAACAGAAGGATTGAATTTGCTAATGCTCCTCATCGAGCTTATTTTGCTGGTGTTCTGGGTGAGAATACTGAAAATCGCGTAGAAACTGGTCAACAAAAAACATCCATCGTTCATCAAGGGATGTTTTTATTTCTTCATGCAGCTCTTACACGTCCCAAATAATTCCAACGCATGTTCCTGCACCTGCGAAAATTCTGGATGTTTTTTTAATACGTCTCGAATCAATTCATCCATCCCACATTCTTCAAAATCCTCCACGCGGCCGCAAGATGTGCACACGAGATGATGGTGATCCGAAGAGGACGCGGACTCATAATCCACATGGCCATGACGCAGGTTCACCTCACGCGCAAGACCGGCCTTCACAAATGACTGCATCGCACGATACACCGTGACCTGATCCGCCAAACCGGTTGGCAACAATTCAACCAGCTCCTGAATACTGATCGGTTTCTGTAGCTGCTCAAGACACTCCAGCAACGCCAAACGAATCGGCGTAACCTTGAGGTGCTTCGCGCGAATGGAAACCTGTAGATTTATTTTTGCGTGGTTCATAGTTACACCGTTCCCTGTTCAATTCCCTCGCGAATTCTGCGCATCAACTCAAAATAAAATCGCAAATTCATCAAGGTCGCGAGACGCGCACCCAACATCTCTTGCACACTAAACAGATGGCGTAGATATCCAAAACTGTAGCGCGCAAGCTCTACATCAACAACGTAGCGCTGTTCGTCGATGAGAGGTTGATCGGACTGCTTCCAGCGCTCATTTGTGACATGCACCACCTGATAAAAATCTGGACGAGTCAGATCATCATGAACAAATTGATACACATGACCGTGGCGAGCATTACGCGTAGGCAAAACACAATCAAACATGTCGATCCCACGTTTGACGTACCCTAGAATTTCATGCGGTTGCGCACCGCCCATAAAATAGCGCGGAGATGTACGTGGCAAGATCGTATCTAACTCATCCAACATATCACAGGCCTGTTCAAATGGTTCGCCGACGGAGAGTCCGCCAATCGAGTACCCTTCGAAGCCGATTTCCATCAAACTTGTCGCACTTGAACGACGCACATCCTTTTCAACCCCACCCTGCACAATACCGAACAACAACGCGCCCGGGTTAAAGGAATTTTCACGCAGTACATCAAACGCTATTCGAGAACGAGCAGCCCAACGCGTTGTCATTTCTGCTGCGCCCTGAATCGCTTCACGCGTCGCCGGAAGCTTCGTACACACATCAAGACACATACAGATGTCACTGCCGATCGTGCGCTGAATCTCCATGCACAGCTCAGGCGTCAACAACAATGGTGCGCCATCGATGTGCGATTGAAATTTTACGCCCTCCTCCGTGAGCTTGCGCAGACCTTCGAGGCTAAACACCTGGAAGCCCCCCGAATCCGTCAGGATCGCTCCGGACCAATCCATAAAATGATGAAGCCCACCGCGTGCGCGCAGGACATCAAGACCCGGACGCAACCATAAGTGGTAGGTATTCGACAATAAAATTGGCGTCCCAAGACGATCAAGATCAAAGGTAGAGATCGTTTTCACGGCGCCACGCGTGGCAATCGGCATGAAAAACGGGGTGGACAGTTTTCCGTGCGGTGTCGTCAAAACCCCCGTGCGTGCGCGCGAGCGGGTGGATTGAATGGTCTGTTCAAAAGGGTTCATACATCTACAAAAAGCATCCTCGCATGAATTGAAAGGTTCAACAAGGGAGTGAGGTCTCTATTTTTTTTCCTGCAACCACTTCTGCCACATGGCTCCTACAGCCACAATACACAAAACAGCGATCAACAAGATCACGCCATCACGCAACAGATGTTTCGTGTTCGCTAACAGCACGAGCGCGATCACGGCCGGAATACTCCCAAAAGCCGTCGCAGAAGCAAATGATTTCCATGACATTCTGGATAATCCCGCGAATAGGCTTACCACCTCAAACGGAAACGATAAACAACGCATGACTAAAATAGAAAAAAATCCTTTTTGCGTGAACGCATCGTCTGACGCTTTGATCCAGGGTGACACCTGTTCAAGATCTATGATAAGCGTTTGGCCAAAGGTCCGCGCCAGAAAAAAACTCAGGTTCGCCGATGCATTCAACCCACACCAAGCGATCACACCTCCCCACACGGAGCCGTACACAGAGCCGAGCGCTACGGCGAACGCGCTTGTCGGTAACGGAATGATCGCAGAGATAAGATACGCCAACAAAATCACTGCCGGCGCCCACGGGCCAAGGAACATCACCTCTTGATGAAGAACGTGTGGAAAACTTTTTAAGGGGATATGGTGAACACGCAGCAAAATAGTTCCCACGGCAAATATCGCCACCCACACACCTAGGGTGATGGCCTTGAACAGAACCAACCAGTGAGGACGTTGCTTCATACAGCTACAGGGTCAAGTTCATTGTAGTTCATCTCTCTTCTCTTTCAAATACGCCAGCCATTCTTCCAAGACTTCCAAGAAAATCTTGTACGGTGTTTCAATAATAAAATCAAAGATGAACAGGAAGATATTGATACGCGAAATTGAAACAGACAGCCACTGCCCAGCGCGCAGAATCGGCAATGACAAAAAGTCTAAAATCTGCGACATCACCGTATCTCTACGATTCACTACGATGTATTCACGCGCCGCATGTCGTAACCGGAAGGCAAAGAAGCTCACCACACACAAAAAGAATAAAAAGATCAAGGCACTGATCCAAGTAAACTCAAAGGAGAGTAACGACATGAATAAACCCCCAAAAATCAGGACAAACGTCAACGCGTACAGGACGCCAAACATAAAATCACCGAACCCGCGACGCTCCACCGGCGTCTTGATATCCGTGATTGAGGGTCCGCTTTCTGACAAAAGCTGTTCGACGCACTGACGAATCCGCTGCTGATTTTCTTTTCCTGGAACCTGAATCAACGATCCAACAACCAACATCAGCACCGGTGGGAATAAAATATTAACCGTAAGAGCCACCTCTGAAACACGATGATACAAAAATGACTCGATCGGAACTTCCAGCGCGAGCGCGAGCAAGACTTTTGTTAACAAGAGGTAGATGATTGCGCGAATGGTTCCGCGGCGCAGCTTCTTTTTTGAAAGTTCATGCTGGCGATCCGTGACCTTGATAATTTCTGGCCACAACGCTTCTGGATGGACGGACCAACTTTCAACCTGACCTGGATGCTCCTTGAGAACATCGCGCAACACCAAAATGGAAACCGCCCAGGGTTTCACCGCGGATAAAAATTTTCCTTGCCATGGATGCGCAAGATCCTGGCGAATACGTTCTTCCCAGGCCGGCAGTACAGCGGCCATCTGTCGCGGATCATGCAACCAGGCTTCCGGTTCGGTCCACACGGGTAAAAATGTGCGCAACAACATCCAAGAAAGAATCTCGTCGTCCGCTTTTAACATCAACCGATGGCAAGCGATCTCAATCTGCAAACAGCGTTGCTCATCATCAATACCGCGCATGGTGATGCGGTTCGCCAACTGTTCAAACAAAAAATGACTCAAGCGCCGTTCGCCACGACGCGCATCCACCAGCTCTTCGATCTCTGCACCGATCACGCCGATAAGCCACGCACCATGCTCCCCGCTTGCTGCCCCAGCTTCGGTCAAGACCTGCCACTTGGTGATCACGAGCGCGACACGTTGAATCAACGATTCTGGCAAAACGTTGTTCGCCGCATATCCGGCAGAAATCAGTTCACGAATTAAACGTTGCGCAATGCCCGTCGCATCTGATTCAAACACCACCTGCCGTTTTAAAATACGAATGATCGCGGCTTTACGCAGACGGTGATCCTCCTTGTAATCAACCGCGTTGCGCATTTTTTCGTACAGGACCGCAAGCTTGGTCAGCGCAACATTCACGCTAATCGGATGATCATCCGCGGCGATTTTGTCCGTTTCCTGCGTCAATAATTGTGCTAATTCTAACATCTTACTACGGGAAAACGCGGTCATAGACGGTTGCCAAGAGTGTAGCAACGGGCAGACAGCATGTCGAGGCGGGTTCGAACAGAGAGAGTTATTTGTGTTATCTAACTAAAATCACCACCAAATAAGGTGGTGATTTTGGTAGCTCGTAGGGGGATCGAACCCCTATTACCGCCGTGAGAGGGCAGCGTCCTAGCCGTTAGACGAACGAGCCTCGATTGTACTCACTCGATACTCAGCCATCGCGCTTCTTGTCGTGGCAGTAATTCAGCGGCGCGCTGTGGTTCTGCCATCAAAGCTTTGATAATGCGCTCCATGCGCACACCTGTGACCGTTCGCCAATGTGGATTTGATGGCGACGGACCTTCTGAAGCCTTGCAGAAAATCACATCCCCCGGCTGCATCCAATCGCGCAATACAGGAATCGCGTCTGGCGTGTCAACACATACATGAATATGATCATCCGACATCCCATGCGCTCGCGCTCCATCAGCCACGAACCGCGCCATCGTACCACAAGCCACCAAAAAATCAATATGTGATTTAGCAGCCTCTTCGCCGATGCGCCAATGCATAGCCTGGGCCTCATCCCCAAGCTCGCGCATCTCCCCTACGCACACCGCACGACGTTGCGTCGACAGCAATGGCAGCGCCGCTATATCGCGAATACTCGACACAACGGCTGGCGGCGACGCATTGTACGTTCCATCAAATAACACCGTGTGATTGCTTCCAGGAAGGATACGCGCTCGTCCAGGCAGAGATTTAAAAAGCGAATGAATCCGTTGAACCGCTGTCAGATCCATATCCAAAGCTACAGCCACGGCCAACGCTGCTGCCACCGATGATCCAACCGTGTGGCTAAACACGTCAGGAATCATCACCGTATACGGTCGGTTCAAACATTCGAGTGAAATGGAGATCCCTTGAGGAACCTTTCCGTACGGACCCTCAGCCATGACAGGCGATACAGACAGGATGCGAACATCCGCACCATCGCTTTCGCCAAACGTTACTACATGTTCACGCGTCAGATGTCGCATGCTAAACACCTGTGGATCGTCTGCGTTCAGAACCACCGTGCCTCCAGATTGAACCGCTCGAACGAGTGTCGATTTTTCATCAATCAACGCCTGTAACGATGGGTAGTTTGCTCGATGCACCGGCGTCAACGTCATCTCGCTTGAACTAATGGCCGTCACGACTGACACTGATGGCGGGGCAATACGCGTGAGATATGCGAGATCGCCTGGCTTGTCCGCTCCCATCTCCAATACAAACGTACGAATCCCTGTCGGTCGCCATCCCCACGCAGCAAACTGCGCAGAGAAAATCAATTTCAACCACAACGCAATTGATCGGCCCGGCGCAGGACGATCAAACACGGTGAGCGGGAGCCCTAATTCATTGTTGTAATTTTTTGTGGGCACACGCACACGAGCTGCCGGATCATCCGCATTCAATATGGCAGCAATCGCATTTCTTGTGGTGGATTTTCCAACAGTTCCGGTAATCGCGATCACCACTGGATGCTCCTGGCGCAACGCACGCGCTGTGCAACGTCCAAGATACTCGTACAACATCGTTTGCAGTGACATAGCTTTTTCATAGTAGAAAAGGCGGACGTGAATGGCAAGAGCTGAAAAAGGAAAGCCTCGAAGCAGAGACGCTTCGAGGCAGAACCCACTCATGAACCTCTCGGGACCAGACCGTCAGTCGTTCTCGCAGCGATGCCCATGCGGGACGCGCCGAGACATGTGCCGACGACGACGATCCGCGAACCGCTGCGAAGGATCGCGGCTGTGGGCGTAGATACGAAACGCATCCGGCCGACGCCGCGACTCGCGGAACACGGGAACGACGCTGGTCGTCGATCCGGAGAAGATCGGCACCTTGAACCCCTCGCTGCCGTAGATCATGGCAAAAACAGACACGAGGGAAAGACGGCGCCTCAGAAAGTCGAGCTTATCCAACATCCAGAAACCTCCTGCTTGTTCTCGATCGCCTAGATTCGCTCGGACAATACCTCCTTTGCGCCGCAAGCTTAATCATTCTTGATTCGACCGTCAAGCTGTGCCAACTTCGCCTGCGCCTCAGACAACTTGGCACGCATGTCATCAACCACCTTTGCTGGAGCTTTTGAAATAAATTCTTGGTTCGCCAAACGTGACTCCAGGCTTGAAACATACGCCTGTGTTGATTCAATCTCTTTTTGAAGACGCGCCTGCTCCGCCTCAACGTCAATCGCGCCAGAGAGATCAAGGGCAACGGACAAGCTTCCAGAGATCACGGTCGGCCAATCCGTTGGCAGCGTATCAATGAATTGCAGTTCTTGCGCATTCGTCAAACGTTCCATCCATGCAGACTGTCCACGAACAAGCTCAAGTTGGCGCGCATCGTCGCTCGCAATCGCGAAGATAACTTTCTTTGTCGCGTCCACATTTTTTTCTAGACGCAAACGACGCATGTCTGTAACAAGCTGACGGAGAGAGTTAAAAAGAGACGAAGGAGCCTCCTGAACAGTCGCGCTTGGCCACTCGGCAACCATGAGCAGACCATCAAACTTCGCGCGTTGCCACAATTCCTCAGTGACAAATGGCATGAACGGATGCCACATTTTCAGCAACGATTGCAAAAGCTGTCCCAAAATAGCATGTTTATTTTTTTCGACTTTTGCGATTTCCAAATACCAATCCGCCACATCATTCCAGGTAAAATCACGCAACAATTCTGCGGCTGTAGAAAATTCGTAGGCTTCAAATTTCTTCGTGACATCTTGGATGGTCTGCTGAAGACGTGCAAGAATCCATTCATCGGCAAGCGAGACTGGTCCGTTGTCCGACGATGGTTCAGCTAACTGCATCAGCATGAACCGCGCAATATTCCAAAGTTTATTTGTAAAATTACGGAAGCCCTCAATCTTTGCTTCTGACAAACGCGTGTCCTGTCCCGGAGCTGATCCAACCAACAACGACAAACGAATCGCATCAGTTCCATATTTTGCGATCATGTCTTGCGGATCAATGTTGTTCCCCAAAGACTTGGAGATCTTGCGACCCTGCTCATCGCGCACCAGTCCATGCAGATACACGTTTTTGAACGGAATCTCGCCAAGCGCATAGGTCGACATCAAAATCATGCGGGCCACCCAAAAGAAAATAATGTCATGCCCTGTTTCCAACACGGCAGTTGGATGAAAGGTGTTCAGATCACTGGTCTGATCCGGCCAACCCAAAGTCGAGAAGGTCCACGAACCAGAGGAGAACCAGGTGTCGAGCGTATCCTGATCCTGTTCCCACCCTTCGCCAGGAGATTCAAGCGAACACACCATCTGCACCTCGTCAGACGATGCGGTGTGGTACCAAACCGGAATCCGATGTCCGAACCAAATCTGACGCGAAATACACCAGTCACGCAAATTATCGATCCAATGAAAATAAATTTTATGAAAACGTTCTGGATTGATCACGGTTTGCCCTGAGCGCACCGCCTCCTGCATCAACTCTTTCAAGGTAACCTGCTCCCCCTTTTTCCATCTACCAAGCGTGTCCTGTCGCACGGCAAACGTTTTATTCACACGCACAAACCACTGACGCAAAATCTGCGGCTCGATCATCTCACCACCTCGCTGCGCGATCGCCACGCGGTGGACATATTTCTCATCTACGTTAACAATCAGTCCTTTTGCTTGAAGTTTTTCTACCACTTTTTTACGCGCTTCTAAAATCGACAAACCCGCGAATTCTTCGCCCGCAATTGGCAATAATTTTCCTTCAAGATCAATGATCTGCTCCTTATCCAATCCTCGACGTTCCGCTAACTCATAGTCGATCATGTCATGCCAAGGCGTGATAGTCATGGCTCCAGTTCCAAATTCACGATCAATGATCGCATCTTTAATAACCGTCGCCGTGATCGGACCGTTGATCCATTCAAGCTCAATTTTCTGCCCGTCCTTAAATTCGGCATAACGCACATCTTCCGGATGCACCACGACGTACTTATCACCAAATTTTGTTTCCGGACGAGCTGTTCCAATTTCGAACGGACCGTACTTGAAGGTGTAAAACGGGATGGTCTCCTCTTTCCATTCAATCTCATCGTCTGAAATCACGGTCTTGAATTGCGGATCCCAGTTCACCAGACGCTCGCCACGTTCGATGATGCCGTCGTCATACATCATCTTGAAGAGCGTGTTAACCGCGCGGTTGCGTGCGTCGTCAAAGGTGTAGCATTCACGTGACCAGTCACAGGACGAGCCCATCTTGCGAACCTGTAAACGAATCGTCTCCGCAGACGAATCCGCATACTCCACCACGCGTTCCAAAAATTTCTCGCGGCCAAGTTCGCGACGCGGATCCTTCATCCCCTGTTTAATCAACAACTGTTCTACCTTCACCTGCGTTGCGATTGCCGCGTGATCCGTTCCTGGAATCCACACGGTCTTTTTGCCACGCATGCGTTCAAAACGAATCATCAAATCTTCCAACGCGAGCATGGTCGCGCTGCCCATATGCAAAATCCCCGTACGATTTGGCGGGGGCATCATGATCGCGTAGGGTTCACCGTGCTGGTTGCGCTCTGGCAACATATCCGGGTTAAAAAATCCAGAGGCTTCCCAGCGCGCATACAACCCGTCTTCAACAGACGAGGGATCGTAGGCTTTTGGCAACTCAAAGAGGTCAGACATACAGGATGCGCACCACCGTATCAAATGGACACAAAAACGAGAAGAGCGGATACAGTAGCTCTAAAAAAGTAAATAGGCATTGAACAAAATAATTTCTGACACACACTTCACAGGTTGACACGCCTCTCAGCGCATCGTATTCTATTTCCTTATCCCGTATCCCATGGCTCTCCTTCCTCACGAACAAGCAACGCATCTGATCCAACACGCCACTCGAACACTCGTGGTGCTGCCTCCGCATGCAAGTGTTGATGGCCAGTCTTCGTTGGTTGCGCTTGGATTATTGTTCGCTCGTTGGCAGCGACCATATGATCTTTTTTTTCCACAGACCACGCCTCTGCCACTTCCAGCTTTTCTTCCACACCCTCTTTCCATTCAACGTGAGCTCGGTCCCCTTTCCACGTTGCGTATCGATGTCCCTCTCGCGACAACCGGCGCTGTACACATTGAACAGCAGGAAAAAGACGGTCATTTGATCCTCACCCTGGTTCCGGCCCACGGTTCTTGGTCGCAGGAAGAAATTCGCGTTCAATCCGGTGATGATCGATACGATCTCATCATTGCTATTGATTGCCCTGACCGGGCCACTCTTCATGCGCTTGCATCGCACGCGAGCGATCTCTTTCAACGAACCCCTATCATCACCATTGACCATCGTGCGACCAATGAACAATGGGGACACGTGAATTTGATCGATGTAACCGCGCTTTCCACCTCGCAAGTCATCTGGCAGTGGATTGAACGAACCGACCCCGGTCTCCTGGAAACGGATTTGGCTACCTGCACACTGACCGGTTTGATTGAACAGACAGACTGTTTTCGCGACGTTCACATTGATCCACGCACATTGACACTCGCTGCGCGCCTGATGGAATTGGGCGCAAAACACGGCGAGATTGTTCGCGGACTTGAACGCACGCATTCGCTTGCCAGTTTGAAATTATGGGGCGCTGCTCTCGAGCATCTGCAACAGGATCCGAATTTGCCGCTCGTGTGGAGCGTGCTTACCAACGAGGATTTTCTGCGTAGCAACGCGACGTCCGAAACTCTTGATGGCGTGTTTGATCGGCTCATTCAAGAAGCGCGCGATGCCCGCGTCTTCGCGTTCATCACCTCTTCACCTGAAGGCGTCAAGCTCACCCTACGCACGCAGCTGCCGTACATCGCCGCTGATATCGCGCGCCTATTCGGAGGGGATGGCACACGCGATCACGCCACCGTTCTTCTCCCGCACACGCATGATCTCGTGCAAACGCAGCTACAGATCATCGACCTCATCCGCCAAGCCATGAGCAGACAAACCTGACGCACACATCGTCAGGTTTTGTTTTATTCTTTCATCATCCGCACATAACTTTCATATCGTCGGCTCTTGATCACGCCATCCGCGAGCTCAAGTGATTTTTTGACGGCGCAGGCGGGTTCAGACAGATGGGAACAGTTTCGGTACCTGCAGTTCGTACTGAGCGCAGAAAACTCTGGAAATAAAAAACGCACCTCTTCTTTTGGAATATCCTCGACCCCGAGCGAACGAATACCGGGCGTGTCGATGATAAACGAACCTTCGGCCCATTGGTACAGATTGCTCCGTGTTGTAGTGTGCTTTCCCTTACCGGTCTTCGCGTTCACGATCTGCGTGGCAAGTTCAAGCGATGGATCGATCGCGTTCATGAGCGAAGATTTTCCCGCGCCACTCTGTCCCACAAACACCACCACTTTTTTTGAAATATACTCTTTCAATGCGCGTATCCCCTCGCCTGATAGCGTCGATGTTTCAAATACAGGAATCTCTTGAGTTACATAGAAATCCAAACTTGTTGGCCGCGTCGTCGACTGATCGCTCTTGGTCAGACACACGACCGGTTGCACGCCACCATCTTGAAGAAGCACAAGGTATCGATCAATAAACGGTGCCTGCACATCCGCCTGTTCCAACGGAACCGTGATTAAACCGCAATCGACATTTGCCGCCAACACATACCACTCGGCAGATGTTTGACGCGTTCGATCCCCTTTTGTTCGGCCAACAAAACTCGTTCGCGCTCTCCTTCCCACCACCGAAGCCGACATCTCCGCCCCCAAAACCACCCATACCTGATCACCAACTGCAAAATCATTCCATCCAGAAACAGGAATCTCTTCTGCAAAAACCGTCTCAATAAACTGCCCATCAAATAAAACTTGGAGAGCGTTCTTGTGAATCGAGGATACCGTCCCCGCTTGAGCATGCTCAGGACAGGAAGGAATAATCCAAGTTTTACTGGATTCAGGTGAACGATCCGATTTTTTCTTGAAGGTTGGGCGCTGTTTTTTTGTACGCGTCTGTACTTCCGGTTCTTCCTCCCATAAGTTTGACATAGACGCGTACAAAGAATCAAAGGGAATGACCCCCTGATTGCGTCGAGGTCACCGAAGGAATAATCGAACCAACAGAACTCACGGATCCGATCGCCACAAGCGGATTCCCTGTTGTCGCAAGCACCGTGCCCGTTGCGGTAGATGTTGGTGCAGCACACACCAGCGGATACACCACGCGATACTTATCCAAATATTGCACCGTTTCTTTTCCAAGAGCTGCTTTGGCCAGAAGATTTCCCTGTGCGCTCGCGTCAATCTTCTTTTGCTGAAGAACCGCGAGCTGTGCGCGTAAACTTCGCTTAGTTTTTTTTACGCTGGTCCGTTTTATTTTTCGTTGAAGACTCTTGATCTCATAGGATAGCTGCTGCGTCAACGTAGCGAGACGATTTTTTTCAGTTCCTCGTCCCACATCCCACGAATCACCAAACGAATTCAACGCACGCTTCACACGGATGCTCCCCGTGTTATACGCGGCAACTAAAGCTTCGCGTAAGCGCGTGGACGACGCACTCACGATCTGGGACGGTAACTCCGCCCCCACCCCATCAAGATACAGCGTTTGGGCGCGGATGGTGTTGGGTAGATCACGCATTCCTTGTTGAAAATTTTGAATCAATGTCGTATCTCGGCGCGTAAGCAAGGCATAGGTACTTGGAATAAACTGCGCGAGACCTTGCGCGCCTGCAGACGACCCATGATCAAATGCAAAGGCACGACCTTGATTTGCCGCGAGGAGAATGAAAAAGCGGTTCAACATCTGCCGCGTCTCCTGTATCGGTGATGGCCAGCCAAGATGTTCGATCACTAACAGGGATTTCGTGACCCCTGCATCCATCGTGTCTGCAAGCAACTGCGCTGGATACGCGCGAGAAATGACGTGTTGTTGACGCAACCGATTCTGTACCTGTGCCAGTGCGTCATTCAATACCTGCTGACCGTACGTCACGGTTTCCGCGTTCTGCAAATCTGGACTGTAGGGCGTGTACACAGTCGGCGTGAGCTCTTCTACAGTCTGACGAACTGTGCGCTTATGCTTCTTGCTTCCGTTTCTCAGCACATGCATCACACGTGTCTTCATCCCACTTGAAACCGGATACACGATCGCCGCAACCAACGCATGACGCGGATCAGACGAAGCAAAAATTGACTCGATTCCTGCAGATTCAACCACTCGAATCGGCGGATGATTCTGATCCGAAGGCCATTTCAACTGCACACCCTTCTTTTGCACGCGCATCAATGCGAACTCCGTCGTTGAAGCGTTCCAAATCGCAAGCGTAAGCGTACGCCATCCGGAATCTTGATTCTGCACGATCGTACGTTCTGACTCTGACCATGGATGTGCTTTCAAATCACCCTGTAGACGTTGTTGCGCCTCTTTCATCACGCGTGAGAGCGGCCACACATCAATCGTTGATGTTGATGAGGCCATCGTGGACGCAGCAAGGCCGATTGTCGACGAAGAGGATGCCGTCACCATCGATGATGTCGTTGCCGATAAAATGGAGCTTGAAGAAGACGTTACCTGTATCGCTGAAATAGAAGAACTTGGAACCACCCATGTAATCGTATTCAAAACTGAAGAACTTGTAGAACTGTCATCAAACATTACGCCGCTCGTGGACGTCCCAGATGCAAACACCGGAATGGCATTCATCGCCAACACGCCCGAAACGCACAGCAACATGATCAAAAAATTTCGCATAGTCATGTTGGAACAGAGTAGCAGGAACGGAAGATGAAAAAAAGCTTGTCACGGTTTCTGCAACATCCGAATCGCGCGGGCGAGCAGCACATTCAAATTCCTATACCCACAAAAGGCTAGCGCTTCGCTTTGTGGAACCCAGGCGGATTCCCAAATCGCTTCTTCACCCGTCAAAACTTCCTTTGCCTCTACTGGAGCTTCAAACAGGAAAAATTGAACCGTCTTGTCGACCATAGCGTCCTGCGTAGAAAAACGAAACGAAGTTTTTCCGATCGATCCACGAAAAAACAAACCGGTCAGGCCTGTTTCTTCTTTAATTTCTCGAATCGCCGTCTCCACTAACGCTTCTCCCAAATTTTGGTGCCCCTTTGGAAAGGTCCAACGACCACTTCCGTGCTTGATAAAGAAAAACTCCACGATACCTGCTCGGCGGCGATAAATAATTCCGCCAGCCGAAAGCTCACGGCGTAGCCGGGTGTGTTGATGTGGCCGTGCTGCTCGTCGAGGAAGCGCTGACGCGCCCGGTGAGGATGCCGACGGCCCGGTCGAGTTGTGGATCGCGTTGTGCCGCATAATCGTCAGGCGTACGATCAACAATTACATCGGGGATGAGTCCGGTTTTGTTAATCGTGCGCTCGTTAGGAGTTAACCACTCAGCGACCGTAATCTTGACGCCTGAGCCGTCACTCAAATTTTGATAATCTTGAACCGAACCCTTGCCGAATGTTTTTTCGCCAAGTAGTACTGCCTGTTTATCGTCCTGAAGCGCACCAGCCACAATTTCAGAGGCGCTCGCCGAACCCTGGTCAACCAACACGATCGTTGGAATTCCACGCAAACGCGCTGGACCAACCCCTTTCAACGTGTCAATAATTTTTCCTTGACGACGTTCTTTAACCACAGGATCGTCTCCCAACCACTGCCCTGCGACATGCAGCGCGTCGTCAAGAAATCCGCCCGGGTCTTCTCTGAGATCGATGATAACTCCTTTGGGATGATCTTTCAAGAGCTCGGTGACCGCTTGATCAAATAGCGCATCCGTATCTGCGTCAAACGTCGCGATCTTGATGTACGCTAACTTATCCTGAGTCATCTTCCAGGTCACACTCTTCACCTCAATCTGTTGGCGCACCATGGTCGCATCAAACGGACCACGCTTCGCCGCTGGCGCATTTATTCGATAGAGCGTCAAGGTTACGCTGGTTCCTGCATCCCCACGAATCAAATTCACCGCATCATCAACGGAAAAGCTGCTCGCGTCCTTGCCGTTAATTTTCAAAATCGCATCGCCCGCCAGTAGACCCGCTTTGCTCGCCGGCGTATCCGGCAATGGAGCGATGATGACAAGCTGACCATCCTTCATCCCCACCTCAGCACCAATGCCATCAAAATGACCTGATAACACCTGCTGAAAATTCTTGGCTTGTTGCGGGGAAAAATACACGGTATAAGGATCGCCAAGACTCGAGGCAAGACCGGCCATCGAACCATAAAAAAGAGACTGGTCCTCAACCGGTTGCTGATAGTAGCGATCTTTCAAGGTCTTCCATAGCTGCCAAAATAAATCGAACTGAACGGTTTTCTGATCAATCGTTGATGGAGCCGATTGATTAACGCCAAGCACACGCACCGTGCCACTCGCAGATGCATCATTTGAGGTAAACGTGTTGCTCGTGACCAACGCGCGGTCGATCCCCATGCCCAACACAAGACCGATGGCCAAAACCAGACACAGCCAATAGAAAGAAACTGAGGAATGTTCGGGGGAGGACATAGAAAAAAATGACGTTCAAGAAGGTTCAACAATCTCGATATCTGCTCCAACATTTCGCAAGCGCTCATCAAACCCTGCTCCCCAACCACGCTGAGTGGAAGAGGCTGTTCAGCAACCTGGCCTTCGTCGTCATCGATGAATCGCACATGTACCACGGCATCTTT
>CAIKOH010000040.1 GCA_903829075.1 Candidatus Uhrbacteria bacterium | reverse complement strand
AACTAAAAAACCAGCAACGCCCGATTAGGATTTGTATGAATGACCACTTGCCGTAACCACAGAGGAATTGAAGCTATGATTGCTGAGGCACGCAAAATGCTAAGTGATGGTCTGATCGTCTACCTCGGTCTCAAGGACATTGATTTGCGGAAATACGGATTCGGTAGCTTCAATATCTGGCACCAGGAACAGTGGAACATGAACAAAACCTGGAAGGAGCAACTCGCGGGAAATTTTGATCATCCCTGGGTCTTCCTATCCACGCCAACACTGCACACCAAAGATACAAGTACGGCACCAACAGGCCGACAGATCTTAGAGGTCGAAACGTTGGTGGATTATCAAGAACTAAAAACACTTCAAGAGCGTTCGTACACGGAGTACCTCAAACGTAAACATCAGATCGCGGAAAAATTACTGGACATCGTTGAACAGAAATTTATTCCAAATCTGCGTCAACATATCGAGCTCAAAGTCATCGGAACCGCCACCACCAACGAGGATTTTGTAATGGCACCAAAAGGCAACGCGTACGGCGCTGCGCTGTGGCCAAACTATCTCAAGAGTCGCTTGCATGGAACTACGCCCTTTGCGAATTTCTTTTGGTGTAACGCTACGAGCGGCTGGGGCGGCGTCTACGGCACAACCAACACGGGCATGAGCTTGTACACCCAGCTCACAGGAGATGATTTTTGTCCGGATATCACGGACGAACAACTCATTGCAGAACTCCCTACGCACTACCCAGATCAGTTTTGAGACGCGCCGCGAGCCGTTGCCCGTATCGAAGGGCACCCTCTGTCCAAAGCGCGTTCATATAATCGCCGCACAGGTAGAGACGGTTCTTGCCTTGATGCTCATCAAGATAGATTTTGACACGTCGCTGATGTCCAAGATCAAACTTAGGCATGGCGTGTTCCCAACGCTGAAGATCGTGCAGCGTGAGCGCGTTTGGATTCTTCAACCAATCCGTCACGCGAGACAATTCATGACGGATCACCGTAGAAAGTTCTGCCTCAGATTTCTGCATCAGTTCTTTCGCCGCGGATTCATGAAGCCAGACAGAGACCAACGACTCATCCCCTTGAATGCACTCATCCCCTTTCATGGCCTGGTTTGAATAACTAGAAATAATGGGACTCTCTACAAATGGAATCCAGGTCACCCCTTTTTTTGGAACAAGATTTTTTTGCACACGAAACGCGATGCTGATCGTTGATGAGAACGCTGTTTGTTCAAGGAGCACTGTGGTTTCGGGTGTAGGGTTTTTCAAAAGCGTACGCGCGACAGGTGCCGGGGCGGTCATGATAACAGCATCGACTGTTTCCGTGGACTGATCTGGAAAGGTTAATGTCGCATCCGTAGCCGTGGTAGAAATTGACTGGATGGGCGTCGACGTTTTGACACACAGCCCCTTTGCCAGCGCTTCAGGTAAGGCGATCATCCCACCTTTTGTACGATGCAAATTCCAGAGCGGACCATCACGCCGGATCGAATTCAATACAGCAAGAAACGGAGCTAAACTCAATTCAGTTGCGCGGTGAAACTGGTACGCACTTGTAAATCCATCCACGTAATAGTCACTTGCCTCGCGCCCAAGATTCCGCAACGCAACTGTTGAAGCACGCTCAACATCCTGATCAACGAGAGAGTTGAAATCAAACAATTCGTCCACACGTGGCATTGTTTTCGTCATCCATGCCATGCGCAATTTCGAGATGAACCCGATACCACTCGTTAACGGAACAACTCGATGACGCTTTACGATTCCATACGTATCAAAACGCATCTTCTGCCATTCGATATCGAATTCTTGGCAGTACGCTTGCATGTGCGTATATAAATTGCAGAGATGGTCCGCCCCCGTATCAAAATGAAACCCCTCTTTGACGCGCGTCGACATTCGACCTCCGACCAACGGCTCTTTTTCATACACCGTGACGTCAAAACCCACTTTCTTCAACTCATGTCCGGCGGTGAGCCCGGAAATCCCCGCTCCAATAATGGCAATGCGCTTCATATTATTTGCAGGCTAGTCGTTTATTGAAGAGCGGTCAAACACACAGACTGAGTAGGGTATAAAAAGGATCTGTGCTAAGCTCATTTCATGCATTCTACCTTTGTACGCAGTTACGCGGATCTCGACAGCTTGCCGACGAAGGGCCTGCCTCAGGTTGCGTTTCTCGGTCGATCCAATGTGGGCAAGTCTTCGCTCATCAATTCGTTGACAAAAAGTAAAAATCTAGCGCGCACGAGCTCGAATCCAGGACAAACAAAGCTCATCAACTTTTTTGATGTAGATGGTGAATTTCATCTGGTAGATCTGCCTGGATACGGATTTGCCAAGGTCTCCAAACAAGCACGCGAAAACCTCTTCGAGCTCATCGAAGGATTTTTGAACACCTCGGCCCTGCTTCGACTCGTGATCGTGATCATCGACAGCCGCATTGGCCCAACTAAAGATGATCTTGAATTAATTGAGTACCTGCAAGACAGCTTCATCCCTTTTTTTCTTGTGGCCAACAAAGTTGATAAACTATCCCGCACAGAACTCACAAAAAATATCGCCAAAATTCGCGCAGATTTTTCTGGTATTGAAGTGTTTCCGCATTCATCAACCACCGCTGCTGGTCGCAATGAATTGTATCAAGCAATCCTTCAGCATCTCTCACAGCCGGACACACGGTTCAGGTCGTGAGCCCTGTTTCGTAGTACCTTCCGTTTTGAAAAACAACTGCATCATCGACCAGCACACGTTTCACATCTACGAACACGTCCACGTGATACCTTCCGTCTTTACGATTGAGCCCTGGTTTTGGATAAAGCCCGTGTTTCGCGCCCAATGAAAGGTGCACGCCTCTCTGCCGTTCAAACGCCGTAATATCATTCAGCGGATGCTGTTTATCCAACGCTGGATTCATGCCAAATCCCAGTTCACGCACCCAAACCTCTTCGTCGAGTCGAATTTTTTCCAAAATGGATTGAAACTCCGGAGGCGCGTCCGTTGCTGCGGTCAAAATTCCCTCATGGACGTTGACGAGAAACGGCTCAAACATTCGCACGCGATGATCATCGCCTGCAAAGGCAAAAATTTTGGCTTGCCCGTTCACTAAACGCAGCTCCTTCGCTTCCGTAAACACCTCCCCAATAGGAAACGTCCCGCCCACATTTTTCATACCAGTATAATCACCGATATTCACCTTCGCCTCTTCAAGTCCTCCAGAATAGATAAGCTCCGTTCCTTCACATTCAACCACGACCCGCTGTGCTCGATCCAGATCCGCCTTCAATTTCGGACCAAAGGTTCGATAATACGCGGGATCGTAGGCTAATGATTCAAAGTACGTGTCAAATTGCGAAGCATCCATGCGTTCCAGGTGGAGGTGCTCAATCGTTTTTAGTTCGCGTTTGAACAGTTCGATACGAATTCGAAATTCATTCAAGCGAAAATTTGTCGACTGAACCATAACAACCAGGTCGTGCGGCTTGAGACCCTGAATCAGATCCATCACCTCTGCGGACGAAAGCGAATCAAAATCGACAAAGACACCTTCAGGCAACGCGTCGCGATAGATGCTCGTGAGCAGACGCGCGAGTGGCGCCTGCGTATCAAAAATCACCAAAGCTTGCTCGGGGGGCTGAAGCCGCAAGACCTCTCGCAACACGTTCTTGATCTGTTGCGTGGCACGCACGAACGATTCTTCCATAGATCACCAGCTTAAAGGTAAAAACCCTACTTGAAAAGAAGGCTGCCTTCACATCACAAACCCACATCAAACGGAGCAACTTCATACTCTTCTGGCCCGCCTCCACGCAACGTCAACAGGTACAAGCTCTCGACTTTCTCGCGTGCCCAAGGGGTCTTTCGCAAAAACACCAGACTCGAGGAGATGCTCGGATCGCTTTTAAAACAATTAATGTTGATCCGTCGTCCCAGCTCTTCCCAGCCATGTTGTTCCACTAAATACAACAAAATCGCCTGAAGCGTTTTTCCATGCAGCGGATCTTTTGAGAGGTTCATCATAACAGAGGTGTAAAGCAAAAGAGCGCCTCTGGCAAGGGTTTATGCGCGTGGAGGATCCTCTGGTTTGCTTTTCACTTTCTTTCAGGTAAGGTGTTTATGGGACACTTCATTATCAATAACTCTTCCCCTCTATGTCAAACACTCTTGAACATCTTCAGTGGAGATACGCCACAAAAAAATACGACGCCACAAAAAAACTTTCTGATGAACAGCGCCACATCATCATGGAAGCGCTTCGACTCGCTCCCTCCTCATTTGGCCTTCAACCATGGAAATTCATCCATGTCACCAACCCTGAAACGCGTGAAAAGCTCAAAGCCGCGGCTTATGGTCAATCTCAACTCACTGACGCTTCCGACATTTTCGTTCTGTGCTCGTTGACGAACATGGATGAAACGCATGTTGATGCCTACGTTCAATCGATTGCCGTGCAGCGCCATCTCCCACAAGAATCGCTCGCCGGATTCCGCGAGATGCTCTTGGGATCAATCAAGGGCAGATCTGCAGATACTCTTCGCGAATGGAACGCTCGACAGGTCTACATCCCCCTTGGCGTCGCGCTTGCTGTAGCTGCTGAAAATCAGATCGATGCCACACCCATGGAAGGATTTGACCCAAAACAGTTTGACGAAATCCTTGGTCTCGAATCGCTGGGCGTACAATCGCGCGTCATCTTAGCAACCGGCTTCCGTTCAGCAGAAGACGAACAGCAGACCTGGCAAAAAGTTCGCTTTGACGCAAAAGACGTGATGATCGAACGCTAAAATAGCGTACAAAAAAGAAAAGCCCCTCTTATGACGCGATGTATCTGCGTCATAAGAGGGGCTTGAATGATCAAATCTCAATTCTTCGCCTGCGCGAGCGCAGAAGCGAGCGATTGCTGAAAGGCCTGACTCGTTGCTGTTGCGCCTGATACGATATCTACGTTCGGGTTCTGGGATTGAATCGCTTCAGAGGTCAGATTTGGCATCGCATATGTATTGATGCGGATGGAATTGCTGCGATCCTGCGGATAATCAAGAAATTGGACGTCAGAAATTTTTCCCCCTTGAATAATCGCTTTGACCTGGACATTTCCATAATACGCGTCCTCGCTTGCTCCGATGAACTGTCCATCTTTATACAACGCAGAAACTGGGGCCGGAGTTGGAGCAGGAGGCGTTACCGGTGCTGGCGGGGGCAGCGTCTGAACCGGTGCCGCAACAGGTGTAGCAGCCGGAGCACTCGTGACAGGTGACGTTGCTGACAGGGTAAAAGAACCGTCTGAAACACCTGTGATCAAGCTCTGTAATGCGCTCGGCAGACCAGGAACAATAAATGTACTCGGACCTATCGCGTAAACAGCTCCTGTTTTATCAGCATAAACTGAGACGCTGATCTCGCCATTTGCCGGCACAGTGACCGTCTCTGCCAAACGATATAATTTTCCATCAGAGGTGCGCAAACGCGTGGTACGGATAAGTGTTTGATCGGCGCCGTAGGTGCTTACGATACGCACAATCCCCTGCGCGTGCAATGTATTCGAAGATCCTGTCGAGCTCGCTATTTTTTTCACAACAACCTTTGAATGCTTAGCCTTCACAACGATTTTTCTTTTCGAAATCTTCCCTTTTTTTACAGAACGCGTCGTTGACACATGCGCGCCAGAAGGAATGCTCGCAGCAAACGCGATCGCTTCTTCACCCTGCAAGGTAAACGTATATCCAAGCAGACTCACGATCAATACAAGGGACGGAAAAAACTTTTTCATAGACATGGAAAAAAATGATAACCCTGTTAGTATACAGGCTCATCATGAAGACAGGATGAAGACACCTAGAATTCTCTCGCCGTGAGACGTACACTTTACTCGCATGAACCAACCTCTCAACACCCGTGTCGCCATTATTGGAGCAGGAGTTTCTGGATTGACCGCGGCCATGGAACTCAAAAAACGCGGGTTCACTCAGGTCACTGTTTTTGAAAAAAAGGACCGCGTTGGCGGCAAAACACTTTCCCATGTCTACCGAGGGACGTATTTTGATATCGGATCAATGATGTTTTCGCGAAGCAGCGAGATCGCTCAACTCGCAGACCAATTCAAAATCCCCTACCAATCATTTGAGGCAAAAGATTTTTACTATTCGCACGGTCAGTACCTCAGCCCTATCGCGTATGCGCGGCGCTCCTACTCGCTGTTCGATATTGCGCGCTCTCTCTTAGGCCTACGTCACGCGGTACGTGCACATCATCTGTATGACGCTGGATATAAAACGATTGATCCTGCGCTCTTTCAACCGTTTACCACCTATCTTGCTTCTCATCGACTCACGGCCGCCGCACAAGCGTTTCAACCGGCGATCACGGGATTAGGCTATGGCTATTTTGAATCAACCCCGGCCCTATACAGCCTCAAAATCATGGCTTCCATGCTTGATCCCTCGCTTTTAAAATCTCTATTCACGCATGGGGATGAGATCTGTTTTTTTCCAGGTGGATGGCTGGAACTTTGGGAACGCGTTGCCGCGACTCTCGACGTGCGAACCGGCGTCACGATTACATCGATTGAGCGCCCTGAGCATCAAGGCGTGCGTATTTGCATCGATGGAACAACAGAAACGTTCGACCAGCTCATCGTCACCACCCCGCTGAATCATACACATGAATACCTCGATCTTAGCAAACAAGAGCAGGATCTATTTCGCGTGATTTGTTCTCATCGCATGATTTCCACCCTTGTCGAAGGGTCCACGGCTTTAAAAACCGCCTTCCTGGCAGACAACGCCGTTCCAGAACGCATCGGCCATGTGCTTGGGATCGAATGCTATCGTCCAGAAACGCGCTGCTCCGTGTTATTTCAAACCGCACCAGAAGGGATGACGACACAAGAGATCTGCCAGACATTAAAAGAAGACCTGCGTGACATGGGCTGCGAGGTGCAACGCATCGTCGTACAAAAAGAATGGGAATATTTCTACCACGTGTCCTCAGAAAGCTTGGCGAATGGAATTCGAAATCGAGCGGCGCTGCTCGACCGAGATAGGCTTCACCGACCCGCGCACCTACGACGGCGAGTTGCTGGCGCCGGAACGGTTTT
>CAIKOH010000039.1 GCA_903829075.1 Candidatus Uhrbacteria bacterium | reverse complement strand
TATCGCGCTCCCTGCGGTCCCTGCGGGAAACACCATCTGCGATTGTTGTGAGGGTTTTGAGTCCCAATTTCTGCGCCTGTGCAATCACCTCATTGTCCCCCACCAACGCACACAAATCGATCACCGCTGTATACGACATCTGCCACAATGGATCTTCCTCAATATCAATTCCCATCACCTGCGCGCCGGTTGTGCTGAAGGCGATGCCTACGCCACCATTTCCAAATCCGATATCAAGAATAGAAGCATGTGACAGAGATCCGAGTCGTTGCTCGATTTCGCGGACCATTTTGAGGGATTTTGGTATTTTATGTTCCCAGTCCAGGACGATTTTGCGCCGTTCTTTTGGGGTCGCTCGTGGAAAGCGTTTCTCGACATACTCTTGAGCTGTGTCTGTGATGGAGAAGGCGGCGTCTGACATAGGATGATAGATAGCGAGAATAACCCAAACAGAGTAACGTATTGTCATCAAGCCATCAATCAGAAGCGAGATGGATGCATTGACAGGCCCTATCGTCTAAGCGAACATACGTTTTATAATCAGCTATCATCTACCGTTCTTCCATGAGTATGTTTATTCCGCAAGAAGCCCTTCCGTATATTTTTTTTCAACGCACGGCCTATCTGAATGATAAGCCTCTGAAGCGCTTCCTGGATGTTGTGAGCGCACGCATCCCTTTTTTGTATAAGCTTAACGTCAACTTTTTAACGACGATCTACGCGCAAGAATTTAAAGACAGTTTTTCAAAAGATATGCAGGAGGAATTTTCACAGATCCTTCCTTCTCTTCCGTCGAGCATGACTTCGTTGCTTGATATCGGTTGTGGTGTGGCGGGTTTCGAGGTCGTGCTCAATCAGCATTTTAAGAATAGCGTGGACAATTATTTGCTTGATAAGACCGCGACGGATAAAACGATTTACTATAAATTTGAGAAGCGTGGATCGTTTTATAATTCATTGGAGACCGCCAAGCATCTGCTTACGGCGAACAGCGTTCCTGAAACGAAGATTCATCTGCAAGAAGCGACTCCGGACAATAAGATTCTTCTTTCTGCTACATCCATCGATGTTGTGATCTCGCTGATTTCTTGGTGTTTTCATTATCCTGCGGAAACGTATCTTGACGAAGTTTGTCGAGTTCTTAAACCGGGCGGAATCCTGATCGTCGACGTGCGTAAGGGGACGGATGGTGAGGAAAGAATTCGTGCAAAACTGACGTATCAAAAGACGATCCATGAAGACAAAAAAATGAAGCGTCTGTGCTTTCTGAAAACGTAAGTGTTCGCGTGAAAATCTATGCTTAAGGTAACAACCAGTTGGGATGACGGGGATGCGTTCGACGAAAAGCTTGCGACGTTGCTTGATCAGTATGAGATTCGAGGGACGTTTTATATCGCAAAAGCGTATCGAGTAGCGCGATTGACCGATGCTGTGATTCAGCAGTTGTCGCAACGTCATGAGATTGGCGCACACACGTTATCGCATCCGAATTTGCCAATATGTTCACGCGAGGAAAAACGGCGCGAGATTTTGGGTTCAAAGCAGTGGCTTGAGCAATTACTGGGTAAGCAGATCCCCCTGTTTTGTTATCCGGCGGGTTATCAAGATGCTGAGACAGAAGAGATTGTGAGGTCCGTGGGGTTCCATGGTGCGCGGACAACGATCCAAGGGTTCATAAGTAACGCACAGAATCCTTTTCAGATGCCGACGACGGTACAGGTCTATCCGATGCCATATCGAAAAATGGGGGCGCAGTCGTATTATTGGCGTCATTTGCTCGATCCGTTTCATGAGCGCTCTTCCGCGTTTCGCGCCATGGGTGTGTCGTGGTGGGCATTTCGTTCGTGGGAAGCGCTCGCCAAGGCAACGTTTGAGGTTGCGCTTCAACGGGGGCAGGTTTTTCATCTATGGGGTCACTCATGGGAGATAGAAAAGTATGGCATGTGGGAGGAGTTGGAACGCGTGTTGGCGTACATCGCTCATCGCGCGGACTGTCACTATGTAACGAACGGTGAACTGCTATGAGAATCGCCATTCTTCAGGATGATTTTCCGCCGGATTCATTTGGGGGCGCCGGAATTATTGCTTTTGGTCTGGCACAGGAGATGCGACGTCGCGGCCATGAAGTTCTGGTGCTGACCACGATCCGAGACTCGCAGTACGCAGGAGAATTTAACTATGAGGGATTGCGAATCTGCCGGATCGCTACGAAATACGATTTGCGGTTTCAAGCATACGTCGGTCTCTGGAATGTACCGGTGGTGATGGAGGTGAAAAAAATCTTGTCCACATTCAAACCCGATCTCGTGCATGCGCACAATGTCCATGGATACTTGTCCTATCGGTCAATAGTCGTGGCAAAAAAACTTGGCGCAAAAGTCGTTCTTACGGGCCATGACGTGATGCCGTTTAACTATACAAAATATACAGATTTTATAGATCTACATGAAGCCGGCGTGCCCTCAGTTTTTCACTACAGGGTTAACGCGTGGCAGCAATTCAGGGCAAATAGATTCAGATATAATCCGTTGAGGAACGTCATTATTCGTCACGTGCTTCGTTCATCAGTTGATCGGATTGTTGCCGTGAGCAAGGCCTTGTCTCAAGCGTTGAATGAAAATGGGATCGGAAATACGCGGGTCATCCATAATGGTATTGATGCTGCCGCGTGGACCGTGTCATCGCAGCAGGTGTTGGAATTTAAGAAAAAATATGCGCTTGGCGATTCCGTGATTTTGTTTGGTGGAAGATTGAGTGGGATCAAGGGCGGAGGAAAGCTTTTGGAGGCTGCTGAGAAACTTGTGCGTGCTTTTCCCGATCTTCAGATATTGATTGTGGGCAAAGCAGGTGTGTATGGTGAACGGTTGCTGAAGCAGGCGAAAAAATTTGGATTTCAGGACAGACTGATTTTTACCGGATGGATATCCGGCCCCGAGCTTCATACCGCGTATCATGCTGCGACGCTTGTCGTGACCCCTTCGTTGTGCTTTGATTCATTTCCTACGGTAAATCTTGAGGCGTTCGCCTGTAAAAAATCGGTTATCACCACCTGCTTTGGTGGCGCGCGTGAACTTGTTGAGGATGGTGTCTCTGGTTACGTCGTGAATCCGTACCATGTCTCGATGTTGGCGGAAAAGATTCAGGCTCTGCTTACTGACCGAAAGAAGTGCAGCGCCTTTGGTGAAAACGGGTTTACACGAGTTCGGCAGGATTTTTCACTTACTGCTCAGGTAGATGCCTACGAGAAATTGTTTAGGTCTCTGCTTGTTTAAAAGGACGAACGAAGAAAAAGACACTGAGAGCTCCTCCAAAAAAACGAGTGGCGATTCGTGCGATGATCAGGCCGAGCAGACCATGAGTAACGGTCAGGAAAGCCATGCTGCCGATCTGAAAGATATAGGTGATGAGATTGAGATAGTACTGTTCCTTCACCTTTCGTTTGGCGACTAAATACGTAGCAGCTGGAGCGACAACGGCATTCAGCATCGAGAGAGAGTAGAGGAGTGACAGAAAAATGATCTCCGTGTACTTGGGAAGAAATATTCGAAAAAACCAGGGCGTCACCAGCCAGTACGCGCCAACAATCACAGCGCCAAATACGCCGTACCAGAAGAATTTTTTTCCGATGTGTCGGCGAATATCTTCCTCGGAGTGTTTTGAAAACTGCGGGAAGAGTAGAGGATCTGAGAATGAAAGTAATCCTTTGGCCTGATCAGCTGGGGCGACCGCAATATTATATCGGGCGACGCCTACGGGTCCCATGACGTGAAACAGGATGATGTCGTCTACATTCCCTGCGATCGTACCCAGAATGTTCATGGCACTTAAATGTTTGCCATAGGTGAGCGCTCGCGCATCCGTGAGGTTCGTAGTCTGTTGCGTTTTTTGAGTGTAGAAAAAAAAGATCGCCCGGAGAAACGTGTAGACGAAAAAGTAGGTGAGTAGAATGTAGAGGAGATTTTTTGTGAGAAAAAAAGTGACAATTAACGCAAGGGTGCCAGAGATTTGCGTTGCGCTACTGAGCAGCGCATCGAGCTTGAATTTTTTTTGTCCTTGAAGAAAAGCGCTGTAGGTCATGAGTGTATCCATGACCGGCAAAAATGCGGCGATGATGAGCGCGGCGAGTGCGAGCGTTTGGTTGTGTCCGATGAAAAAATAATACCCGGCCACGCCAATGCCTACACAGGTTCCAAGGATACTCCAACGGATACGCTCAAGGGTGCTTGGAACAAGTGTTCCCTCGTATCCGCGGGCGACTGTTTGGCTTAACGCAGTATTGATGCCGGGCAACGTAAATAGCGACAGCATCGACGCGATGGATAGGACGAATTTGTAGGATCCGTAGGTTTCTTTTGAGAGGAGGTTGGCGTAGGCAAGAGACAGCAAAAACGAGGCGAGCATGGACGCGATACGCCCAAAGGTCAGCCAGAACCCTCCTTTTAAGATATAGCGAACATCGGTCTTGAGGATGGATTCAAGCCGCTCAATGAGTTGCGACGCCCTTTTTCTTGCGGAGCTTATCATGTGGGCGAGTATACAGGTTATCCGCTTTTCATCACAATCTTCTCCTTCGTGGCGTCGATTGTCACGGTGTCACCTTCTTTGACACGTCCATCTACGATGCGCATGGCAAGTTCATCTAACACGAGTTCCTGGATGGCACGTCGAAGCGGACGGGCGCCGTATGAAGGGTCGTATCCCGCCTGTGCAATGAATTTTTTTGCCTTATCAGTAAATTCGATGCGAATCTTTTTCGAGTGCAAGCGTTTCGCTACCTGTGTGAGTTGAAGCTCAACGATTTTTGCCAGGTCCTCTTTGGTAAGTGCTTGGAACATCACGATTTCGTCTACGCGATTTAAAAACTCTGGGCGAAACTGTTCGCGCAACATATCCATGACGCGACGTCGCAAGTTGTTCTCTTTTTCTTCGCCAGTGTCCTGTTCGTCTGTTTGGAATCCGATCTCACCGCGGCGTTTGCCCCAATCCAGAATCGTACTCGAACCAATATTCGAGGTCATCACGATAATCGTGTTCTTAAAATTGATGATGCGTCCCTTGCCATCGGTTAAACGTCCATCATCAAGAACCTGAAGCAGGATGTTGAAGACGTCTTGGTGCGCCTTTTCAATTTCATCCAAGAGAATGACGGCGTACGGTTTGCGGCGAATTTTTTCCGTGAGCTGCCCACCTTCATCGTAACCGACGTAGCCTGGCGGCGATCCGATCATGCGCGAGACCGTGTGTTTATCCATGTACTCTGACATGTCGAGACGCACGACCGCATCCTCATCGTCAAACATGATCTCCGCGAGTGCACGTGCGAGCTCTGTTTTTCCTACGCCGGTCGGACCCAGGAATAAGAATGAACCGATCGGACGTTTTTCCTCGCCGATGCCGGCACGCGAACGACGCAGTGCATTGGCGATGGCATGCACGGCTTCTTCTTGTCCAACGACGCGTCGATGAAGCTCCTCTTCGAGCTTTGTGAGGCGGCTCGCCTCTGTTTCTAGCATGCGTTGCACCGGAATGCCCGTCCAGTTTGCGACCACGTGGGCGATTTCTTCTTCGGTGACCGCATCTTTCAACAACCCGCGCTGACCTTGAAACGCTTTGAGTTTTGCCTCCGCCTCTTGGCGTTTTTTTTCAAGATCTGGGATGCGTCCGTAACGGATTTCAGATACGCGTTCCAAATTTCCGCGACGCTCAGCGATATCAGCTTCTGATTTTAATTTTTCCAATTCCTTTTTGACGTCTTGAAGCGCGTTGATCTGTTCTTTTTCGGCTTTCCAGGACAACTCAAGTTTATCCGCGCGTTCGCGGACTTCGGCGTTGCGTTTTTCGATTTCGTGAAGGCGTTCTTTGGATTCAGGATCTTCTTCTTTGGCGAGCGCGCGTTTTTCAATTTCGAGTTTGACGAGTTCGCGTTTCAATTTATCAAGCTCTTCAGGTAACGAGTCAATCTGCATGCGCAGCGCAGAAGCGGCTTCATCAATCAGGTCAACAGCCTTGTCCGGTAAAAATCGATCAGAAATATACCGCATCGACAGCTTCACTGCAGCCACAATGGCGTTGTCAGTGATGCGTACCCCATTGTGTAGTTCGTATTTATCCTTGATGCCACGTAGAATCGCGATCGCATCCTCCTCGCTCGGCTCTTCTAGTAACACAGGTTGAAATCGACGTGCGAGCGCAGCATCTTTTTCGATGTATTTTTGATATTCTTGCAACGTCGTCGCTCCGATGGCGCGCAACTCGCCGCGTGCCAGAGCGGGTTTGAGCAAATTCGACGCATCAAGGCTCCCGCCTTCGCCGGAAGCGCCAGCGCCGACGAGTGTATGAAGTTCGTCAATGAAGACAATGATTTTTCCGTTTGAAGATTCGATTTCGCGCAGCACGGCTTTCAGACGTTCTTCAAATTCACCGCGGAATTTTGTTCCCGCAACCAGTGCGCCGATATCGAGAGCGATCACCTCCTTGCCTTTGAGGGATTCGGGAACATCGCCGGCCACGATGCGTCCAGCCAAGCCTTCGACCAGAGCGGTTTTGCCGGTGCCAGCTTCGCCGATTAGAACCGGATTGTTTTTTGTGCGTCGCAGCAGGATCTGCATCATGCGGCGGATTTCATCGTCGCGTCCAATCACGGGATCAAGCTTATCTTGCCGTGCGAGGGCGGTTAGGTTGCGCGAATATTTTTCTAGAGCTTGATACGATGTCTCCGGTTCAGGCGAATCAACGGTCACGTGTCCGCGCACGTCCTTTAGCGCCTGCAGAATGACCTCCGTGTTGATCGCGTATCGTTGTAGAAGTCGGGCGGTTTCGTCGCGTCCATCCGCCAATGCGAGCAGCAGGTGCTCTGTAGAAATAAATTCGTCATGAAAGTGTTGGGCGGCACGCTCAGCCATCTGAAGCACCTGATTCAGTTCGGTTGAGATATAGACGGCACCAAACGGTTGGCCAGGCGGAGTGTTTTCCAGACCCGGCAGGTGTTCAAGGAGTTGATCCGCTTCTTGTTTGAGCTGCAGAGTGTTTACGGAGCATTTTTTGAGAATCACCGGAACCACGCCATCCTCCTGTTCCAAGAGAGCGATGAACAGATGAAGCGGTTCAAGGCTTGGATGTTGGCGCTGTGCAGCAATTTGTTGGGCGCGTTGCAGAGCTTCTTGGCTTTTGGTGGTGAAATGTTGGGGAAGCATACAAAATGAGGATTAGCACTCAATAGGTGTGACTGCTAATAGGATAGAAAAGAACGCTCGCGTTGTCAACGGAGGTTGAAGGGCTCAGTTTTTTGGGGCGTATAAAAGGATCGACTGGTTAAAGTCTTGGTAGGTGGTTGTGCGGTCGCCATCGCTTGCATGGATCGTAATAAAGGTAAGCCATCCATTTTTGAGACAGGCGTCAATTTGTACTTTTTCGCTGCCATAGGCAAATAGCCGCACGAGATGGCAGCCGCTTGAATCCGTGGAGGCGTCGATGAATTTTGTGGCGGCGTTGATGATGGCCGGCGTTGGATCCGTCGCGAGCGATTGGTACGCTTGGATGATGCTTTGGGCTGCATCAGAATTGGCTTGTAAACTTTGATTTTCCCAGGTGCTGCTTGATGCGCGTAGATAGACGGTATGGTTGACGTAGAGCGCTTCGCTAATCATCCCGTTCGGTGCTTGAATTGTTTCGTGCAAGGACTGGTCTGTTCGGTTAAATTCAATGCTGGTTGTGATGTCGCCTTGAGAGGTCTTGGTGACATTGTGCGCGCGATAGGATTTTGCCGCGTACAGGTTTTTTAAGGCGTCTTCCACGTTTTGAAGTTCAGGATTTTGGGCCTGAATTGGATGTTGTCGCGATTCTTGATGGATTTGGTTGACGAGATCGGTAAGACTCGGCAATGGATCTTGCGGTTTATGTCTTTCTTCTTCGGCTTGTTGTGCCGCTTGCTGTTTGAGTTGTTGGAGGAGCGGAGTTTGTTTTTTACAGCCAAATCCCATGAGCAACAAACTCGAACAGAGAATTCCGAAAGAAAGAACGTGAACGCGTCGCATACGATTCTATTTTGACAGATTCGTCAGAAAAAAGAAAACCTGCTACAACGTGAGCGTTATGTCAGGCACTCTGTACATCGTGGCGACGCCGATCGGAAATCTTGAGGATGTGACTGCACGCGCCAAACGCGTGTTGTCTGAGGTGGACACGATTATTTGTGAAGACACACGTGTCACGGCAAAGTTATTGACGCATCTTCAGATAAAAAAACCACTGCTGTCGTTTCATGAACATTCGACCCCAGCATACATCAAGCGCTGTGTGGATGAATTACAGCAGGGAAAGTCACTCGCCTATGTGTCTGATGCGGGAACGCCTGGGGTGAATGATCCGGCAGATATGTTGGTCGAAGCTGCGTTCACGAAGGGGATTAAGATCGAACCGATTCCTGGACCATCGGCTTTGTCAGTGGCGATTTCCGTCTGCGGATTTCGCATGGATGAATTCGCGTATGTCGGATTCGTGCCGCATAAAAAAGGACGCGAGACGCTCTTCCGCCAAATCGCTGCACGTGAAGAACCAACCATTTTCTTTGAATCTACCCACCGAATTTTGAAGACGCTGGAACAGCTTAAAGGGCATCTTGCCGCTGATCGTCTGATTTTTTGCGCACGTGAACTGACCAAGCTGCACGAAACTTTGTATCGAGGGACGCTTGACGAAGTGCTCGCGCAGCTTCAAGCTACCAGCACAAAAGGGGAGTTTGTAGTGATTGTTGGTCCAGCCTAGCTTATGTCAAAATTTTTTCTTACCACGCCCATCTACTACGTAAATGATAAACCGCATGTTGGCCACATGTATACCACTGTGGTCGCGGATGCGCTTGCGCGATTTCATCGTCTGAGTGGAGACGAGGTTTTTTTGAGTGTTGGTACGGATGAGAACAGTCAAAAAAATATTCAAGCCATGGAAAAAGCTGGCGAGCAGGATTTTGCCGCGTATTTGGAGCGCATGTCCGGCGTCTGGAAAACGACCTGGAAAGAATCTGGGATTAGTTTTGATGATTTTGTTCGTACCACGGAGGAGCGTCATCTGAAGGGCGTGCGCCGTTTTTGGGATGCGGTGTTGGCGAGCGGTGATATTTATCCGGGTGAGTACGAAGGGTGGTATTGTGTTGGATGTGAAGGGTTCAAAGTCGAGACGGATCTGACGAACGGCGTGTGTCCGCTCCATCCGAATAAACCGTTACAGCACGTCAAGGAAAAAAATTATTTTTTTCGATTAACAAAGTATCGTGATCAACTGTTGGCGCTGTATGACGAATCTTCGACGTTTGTCATGCCGGAATCGCGTCGCAATGAAATTCGTAACTACGTTGCCGATCACCTATCTGACATCTCGATCAGTCGCGAAGCTCCGTCTGCGCCTGCTGGTATCCCTGTTCCAGGTGACGATTCACAGCGCATGTACGTCTGGTTTGACGCGTTGTTGAATTACATGACCGTGGTTGGGTATGGCACCGACGAAGTGATGTTTAAAAAGTGGTGGCCAACGGATCTCCATCTTGTTGGTAAAGACATCATCAAATTTCATTGTGCGTTGTGGCCTGCGATGTTGATGAGTGCTGCAAAGAACGATCCGTTACTGCAAGCCGCAAACGGTCAGCCGCTTTTGCCAAAGCAGGTATACGCACACGGATTTTTTACCATCAACGGACAAAAAATTTCTAAGTCATTGGGTAACGCGGTTGATCCACGTGAACTGGCGGACGTGTACGGCATGGATGCGTTGCGTTATTTTTTGCTGCGCGAAGTTTCGTTTGGTGAAGACGGAGATTTTTCTTTTGATCGCTTGAGTGAACGCTACACGAATGATCTCGCAAACACGCTTGGCAATTTGTTGAATCGTGTGATCGCGATGTCGAGGAAGTATTTTGATGGGAAGGTCCCGGAGGTTGATCGCGAAGCGGCTGGTCGAATTGAATTTGGTCTATTAACAGTTTATGGAGCAAACGAACAAGGGGAACGAATTTGCCGTTTTCGGAAAGAAGAATTCCTTGAATTGGCAAGGCTCGTGGGTTCGGAGTACGCGCGCTGCCGCTGTGATCGTGCTCTTAAGATGATTTGGTTTGGAGAAGCTTCTGTTGAAGAAGCTAATAGAAAAATTCAAGAGACCCAGCCCTTTAAACTCATTAAAACGGACGAAAAGAAAACTGCAGAAGTCCTGTATGCCTTACTTGAAGCTTGTCGTTGGTACGCTTGGATGATTGCGCCGATGATGCCGGAAACGGCCAAGAAGATTTGGACGCAGCTCGGCCTTGATGCAGAACAAGAATTACAAAAAGGGTGGTCCCATGCGCTTATCTGGGGACAGTTACCGTGTGGACAGACGTTGCCAGAGCCGCAAATTTTGTTTCCAGCGATTGTCGCGAAGGAAGAAGCGATGTAAACTGTAGGTGTATGAACTTTGTCGACATTGTCCTGATCGTGGTGATGGTGATCGCGGCAGCGCAGGGGGCGCGTCGTGGATTGATCGCTTCGATCGGGCAGTTGATTGCTGCGGTGGTGGCGTTTGCGGTGGCGCATGCGTACACCGTTGTTCTTGGCGACAAGTTATGGTCGATATTCGGTGGGCCGCGCGACACGGTGCGTTTTATCGTCTTCATGTTGATCTTTTTTGTGGTGAACGCGGTGATTGACTGGTTGGTGAATTGGTTGAATCGCGCGTTTCATATCTTGAGTTGGATTCCCTTTGTTTCAAGTTTAAATTCACTGTTTGGATTTATCGTGGGGTTGATTGAAGGGATTTGGCTGGCAGGCGCGCTCGCTTATATTCTCGCGCATTGGCCGATTTCGACACAATGGACAGCCTGGCTTTTGGCCTCGCGCGTCGCGCAATTTGCTCAGCCGTTGTTTATGCCGTTGCTGAAGGTGTTCTGACATGTTCCAACTCTTTGATTCCCACTGCCACATTCACGATATCGAATTTGACGCTGACCGCGATCAGGTTTTGGCGCGCGCGCGAGCAAAACAGATCGGCATGATCGTGATTGGAACCTCGCTTGCGGATAGTGAGGGGGCGATTCGTTTTGCAGAATCACAACCAGACGTCTGGGCGACGGTTGGTTTACATCCTGAATTTTTGAACCCGTTATATCAACAACTCAACGCAGGAAAGGAGCTTGAGACGTCACTTAACGTTGAACAGTTGCGTCAACTCATCCGTTCATCAAAAAAAGTTGTTGCGATAGGCGAGTGTGGGTTGGATGCATATCGTTTGACGGACGAAGAACGATCAATTGTCATCGATCAGCAAGAAGTGATGTTTCGACAACAGATCGATGTTGCTCTTGAGCTCGATCTCCCGGTGGTTATTCATTGTCGTGAAGCACTTTTGCGTCTTGCAACGATTTTACAATCGTATGACACACAGGATCGTCGTGTACGCGGCGTCGTCCATTCATTCACGGGAACGTGGGATGAGGCGCAGCCGCTCCTGGATCTTGGGATGTATATCGGTATCAACGGCATCGCGACGTTTCCGCTTCGCAAAGGACAGACCATCGAACAATCACTGACACGAACGATCGAACGCATGCCGCTCAATCGAATGCTGTTAGAGACGGATGCGCCGTATCTCGCACCGATTCCATTTCGTGGACAGAGAAACGAGCCTGGTTACGTCGAACGAGTGGCGGAATTTGTCGCGCGGGCTCGTCAGACGGACCTTGAAGGAGTTGCGGAGGTGACGACGAGAAACGTACGAGAAGTATTTTCTGTGTAGATTTTTTACGCGCATTTTTTGGAGAACGTTTTCGCATCTGGTAGACTCTGGTCGTATGTCCGTGTCCCTTCCAGAAAAAACCTACGCCGCAACTCCAAGCGAAGTGTTCAAGTTTATTTGGGACTCGACGCGCGATCGGCGATGGTTTTATGCGGTGATGTCTCTCGTGGTGATTGCTGCCTCGATCTGTTTCGTGATGGTGCCTGTTGAAATGAAGCACTTGATTGACGTGATCACGACGCAGACGCCATCTGCCGCGAATGCAGGAATGCTGACGTGGATTATTTTGCTGGTGGTTGGGTTTAGGCTTGTAGGAAGTTTGTTCTATCGCAGCTCTGGTTACATGTCCGCGGTTATGGTTCCGCGCATCAAGGCACAGCTGGAGGAGATTGGACTGCGCGGGGTTTTGGCGCACTCGCACGCGTTCTTCACGGATCAACACATGGGGAGTCTGGTGCGCCGCATTGGACGTTTGTCTGATGCGTATGATCGTGTTCATGGCACATTTTATTGGAATATCCTGGGTTCGATCGCGGTATGCGTTACGATTACGATTGAGCTGCTCATCACGCGACCAGCAGCAGCCGTGCTTGTCGTTTTTTGGATGCTGTTCATCGCACTCAGCAACATCGTGATCACCAAGTGGAAAACGCCAGTCGATGAAGAGCGCAGTCGCATACAAAACGCGGCACAAGGATTGTTGGCGGATATCGTGTCCAATGCGACGTTGGTTAAATTATTTGCGCAAGAATCAAAGGAGGCGACAGCATTTCATGAAGGTCTCGCAAAGCGCGTGAACATTGAACGCATTGCCTGGTTTCGAGCCGATCACGGTCTCACCGCCTCGGACGTATCTGCGGCGTTATTGAATGGAGGTCTTTTGTATCTTGCTTTATGGGGTTGGGAGCGTGGGCAGGTCACGATTGGTGATTTTGTTCTGCTGCAAAGCTTTGTCGTGATGCTTATTGATCAGTTGTTCATGATTGGATTTGCGTATCGCGATTTCATTGAAGCGCTGACCGGTGCCTCTGAGATCGTCGGTGTCCTCAAATCCAAAGTCGAAGTACGCGATGTGAAGGGGGCAAAGCCGATGCGCGTGACAAGGGGCGGAATCAAATTCTCTCAAGTGAATTTTGGGTATGGCGACAAACGAATTCTATCTGATTTTACGCTTGACATTGCGCCGGGAGAAAAGATTGCTTTCGTCGGTCCGTCTGGCGCGGGCAAAAGCACGGTCGTGAAATTATTGCTGCGTTTTTACGATGCGAATAAAGGAAAGGTGCTGATCGATGGTCAGGATACATCAAAGGTGACGCAGCAGAGTTTACGTGAGAACGTTTCTTTGGTTCCACAGGATCCGAGTTTATTTCATCGAAGCTTAAGAGAAAATATCGCCTACGGTCGATCTGAGGTTGAACTTGAAGAGGTGATTGCGGCGGCGAAGAAAGCGCATTGTCATGAATTTATTTCCAAGCTTCCGCTAGGATATGACACGCTTGTCGGTGAACGTGGAATCAAGTTGTCTGGCGGTGAACGTCAACGTATCGCGATCGCGCGAGCGATTCTGGCGGATACAAAAATTCTTGTGCTCGATGAAGCCACGTCATCGCTTGATTCAGAGTCTGAACAGCTGATTCAAGAAGCATTGCAAGAACTCATGAAACGGAAGACGGTCATTGTGATCGCGCATCGTTTGTCGACGGTCATGGGGATGGACCGAATTGTGGTCATGGAAAAAGGGCGCATCGCGGATATGGGAACGCACGATGAACTCCTTGGAAAAATTGGAACGTATAAAAAACTTTGGAGTATACAGGTGGGGGGATTTCAGGGGGCGTAGAATGTTCTACGGAACGGCTTTTGTTCGCTTTCAAGCAGGGCTCTCTATTTCGTCATGGCGAGGAGCTGGGGGATGACGGATGTCGCCGATTCCTGGCTCTTGACGCATTTCTCACGTCTTGGTAGAGTATTCGCACATTTTTCCCATGCCTACCATGAATCAGTTGGTTCGCCACGGCCGCAGCCCGTTGCGTAACAAATCCAAGAGCCCGGCGCTGCAATTTTCCATGAACACCATCATGCGCAAGCGCACGTTGTTTTCTCATGGTTCTGGTTTTAAACGTGGCGTGTGCACCAAGGTGACCACCACCACCCCAAAAAAACCAAACTCCGCCATTCGTAAAATCGCCCGTGTGCGCTTGTCGAACGGTCAGGAGGTGACTGCCTACATCCCGGGTGAAGGACATAACCTTCAAGAGCACTCCATTGTGCTCATTCGTGGTGGTCGTGTGAAAGATCTTCCAGGTGTGCGTTATCACATCGTGCGCGGTGTGTACGACACCCAGGGCGTCGCCAACCGTAAAGGCAGCCGTTCTAAATACGGTGCGCGTCGACCGAAGGAGAAGAAGTAATTGATGACATCCCATCCAAACTATTATGCGCGGTAAACAAGCATCCAAACGAAAAGTCGCAGCTGACCCGAAATACGCGTCAGTCGACGTCGCGAAGTTCATCAACTACGTGATGTACGGCGGCAAAAAACAAACGGCACAAAAAATTGTGTACGGCGCGTTTGCCGTGATCGAAGAGAAAACCAAGAAGCCAGCCATGGAGACGTTCAACGAAGCCATGAAGAACGTGGCTCCTTTGCTTGAAGTCAAATCTCGTCGCGTGGGTGGAGCGAACTATCAGATTCCGATGCAGGTCCGTGCGGAACGCCGTTTGCAGTTGGCGGTGCGTTGGATTTTGCTTGCTGCTCGTTCCCGTAAGGGCAAGCCGATGATGGAAAAACTTGCTCAAGAACTATTGGAGGCTGCTCAAAATCAAGGTGACGCTGTGAAGAAGCGCGCTGACGTCCATCGTATGGCCGAAGCGAACCGTGCGTTTGCCCACTTTGCAAAGGTTGGATAAGTATGGATGATGGCCCGCGTGCACGCTTGCTTCCAGTCGCGTTGTGCGCGGGTTTTTTGGTTGTTGCCGGGGCTGGGTGCTCTTGGTCATCACCGCTCGTCTGGTCAACACCGTCGATGCCGACACTGATTCAACCGGTAGCGGTCACGCCTTCATTGATGGTTGAGCCGACGTCAACAGTTCCTGTAAAAGTTCCCGTTGAAATACATGCAACGAGTTCGACATCCGTTGATTGGTACAGGGTCAACCGTATATGTGATTTGAAAATGGACGATCTTGCGCACCTTTTTGGATCAACGAGTTTCGACTCAAGCGCAATACGCTCAAAGTTGGAAGCTGAACAAACAAATGGTTGGAATTTTGATCGAATTTGTTTTGACCATGATGAGTGGAAGCCCGCAGAAGATCAGTACACTATTTATTTTTCTTTGACGAAGTACCCTGACGGCAAGAGCGATTCAATCGTTCCTCATCCTGTTCAAGTACGTCTTGGTGTCTGGAGCATCGATTTCCAATTTCGACCGTTGAAGCTTTCAGACCCTGTCGTTATTGACATAGCGGGGACGAAGGCAGGGTTCGACTCACTAGATTTAGAAAAACATTACTCGAATAACGGAATTGAATTGGTGCCCACGGTTTACGCTCGACATGAGGTCTATGGGAATCTTACGGATACGCGAGATACATACGTCTTCAGACCACCAGCGAAAAAATTACAAAAAACGTTCTCTTGTGTGATGCGACCTTATCCAAGCTTCAAACACCGTTCTCCTGATTGTAACAAACTTGATTAACTTTTGATCTCGAATCACCATAACCTTGTATGCCCCGCGAATATTCATTGAAGGACACGCGCAACTTTGGAATTATTGCCCACATCGACGCCGGCAAAACGACCGTCTCCGAGCGCATTTTATTTTATACCGGGCGCAAGCACAAAATCGGTGAGGTGCATGAAGGCGCTGCTACCATGGACTGGATGGAACAGGAACGCGAACGTGGAATCACGATCACGGCGGCTGCCACGACCTGTTTTTGGAAGGGCTGTTTGATGAACTTGATCGATACCCCAGGACACATCGACTTTACGATTGAGGTGCAGCGCAGTTTGCGCGTGCTCGATGGTGCGGTCGTGGTGTTTGATGGTGTGGCCGGTGTGGAGCCGCAATCCGAAACAGTGTGGCGTCAGGCAGACAAATACAACGTGCCTCGCATCTGTTTTGTGAACAAGCTTGATCGCATGGGCGCTGATTTTTACAAGGATCTCGCCTCGATTCACGAACGTTTGACCAAGCACGCGTATCCGATCCAGCTGCCGATCGGTGCGGAAGAGAAATTTAAGGGCATCATCGACTTGATCCGCATGAAATCCGAGGTGTATTTGGATGAAATGGGTCAAAAGTTTGAAGAAGCGGAAGTTCCAGCTGAATTGATGGAAAAAGCCAAAGAATATCGCGCGAAATTGGTCGAAGCGATTGCAGAAAATGACGAAAAATTAACAGAAAAGTATCTCGCTGGACAGGAATTGACCATCGAAGAAATTAAATCTGGTTTGCGCAAGGCGGTGATCGCTGGTCAGATTAACCCGGTGCTCTGTGGTTCAGCTTTGAAGAATAAAGGTGTGCAATTTTTGTTGGATGCAATCGTAGATTATCTCCCAGCTCCAGTCGAAGTTCCGCCGATCAAAGCGTTTGACATTGATGACACGGAAAAGAAAGAGAGCATGATTCCGATCCACGCCTCGGACGACGAACCGTTTGCAGCCTTGGCGTTTAAGGTCATGTCTGATCCGTTTGTTGGTAAATTGGTATTTTTCCGTGTGTACGCCGGCCATTTGTCCTCTGGTTCTTACGTCATCAACACCACTACGGGTGAAAAAGAGCGCATCAGTCGTATCGTGCGCATGCACGCCAACGAGCGCGAAGAAGTGAATGACGTGTACGCCGGTGACATTGCCGCCGCGGTCGGTTTGAAAGGCACGTTCACGGGTCACACGTTGACGGATGAAGGGCGCCAGCTTGTGCTTGAATCGATCGTCATTCCTGAACCGGTCATCTCGATCGCCATCGAACCAAAGACCAAGGCTGATCAAGAAAAAATGGGTGTGGCTTTGCAGAAATTGGCGGAAGAAGATCCATCATTCCGCGTGCGCACCGACGAAGAAACGTTGCAGACCATTATCAGCGGTATGGGTGAATTGCACCTGGAAATCATCGTGGAACGCATGCGCCGCGAATTTAAAGTGGATGCCAACGTCGGCAAACCGCAGGTCGCGTACAAGGAAGCGATCCGTGGCCGTGCCGAAGAGATCGAAGGAAAATACGTTCGTCAGTCTGGTGGACGTGGTCAATATGGCCACTGTGTCATCAATCTTGAAGCCAACGAACGCGGCAAGGGCTACGAATTTGTCGACTCAACCAAAGGTGGTGTCATTCCTCGTGAATACATTCAGCCAATTAGCAAGGGTATTCAAGAAGCCATGTTGCGCGGTGTGTTGGCCGGTTATCCAATTTTGGATGTCAAGATCGAATTGACTGATGGTAGCTACCATGATGTCGACTCGTCCGAAGCGGCGTTTAAAATCGCAGGATCTTTTGCCTTCAAGGAAGCGTGTAAAGTTGCAGGCATGTTCTTGCTTGAACCGTTGATGAAAGTCGAGGTCGTGACCCCAGAACAGTTCATGGGCGATGTGATCGGTGATTTGAACTCCAAGCGTGGTCAGATCCAAGACATGAGCGAACGCTCCGGCGCCCGTATCGTCAGTGCCCTGGTTCCATTGTCAGAGATGTTTGGCTACTCCACGGGTCTTCGTTCCATGACCCAAGGTCGCGCTAGCTACTCCATGGAATTTAGTCACTACGGCGAAGTGCCAAACAACGTGGCTCAGATATTGATTGAAGGACGAACCAAGAAATAAAAACCGCAAAGAAAAAAAGAAAACGCGTCCTATGAAGGGCGCGTTTTTCGTTTGTTTTTGTGTGGATAACTGTCTTAGGGCCTGGCTCCAGGTCTCCTTGACGCTTTTTCCTTGCCCCTCTTCTGCGCGGTTGATAGGATCGCTGTGTTAAAGGTTTATTTGTGCGCAATGTTTATGCAACTATTCTGGCATGGATTTTCATGTGTGCGGATCGAAGCTTCCAATGGCGAACAGGAGGCGATTTTGGTGACTGACCCTTTTGAATCAGAGGCGAGTGTACGCTTTCCGCGGACGCTTGAACCGGATTTGGTGGTGTTGTCGCACCAGGATCGCGGACGATTTCCGTTGTCGGTTTTCGAGAACAAGCCGTTCGTGGTGTCTGATCCTGGCGAGTACGAAGTAAAGGGATTGTTTGCTCACATATTTGCGCTCACGCAAGAAAAAGGGTTAACGCATACTCTGATTACGCGTTTTGAGATCGAGGGTATGTCTATTGGATTTCTTGGCGGTTTATCGCGCGTCTTGCAAGAAGAGGAGGCGGGCAAACTCGAAGATCTTGATGTATTGATGCTGCCGGTCGGTGGCGGAGGGTGTTTGACTGCGGTTCAAGCAGTGGAGATGGTGAACATGATTGAGCCTCGTCTGGTGATTCCGTTGCACTTTGATCTTCCTGGGCTGAAAGAGCCGCTTGGATCCGTGGATGTCTTCTGTAAATTGCTGAGCGGAGCAGAACGGCAGAACGTGAACAAGCTCAAGCTCGCGAAAAAGGATTTGCCGTCGGATAAATTGGTGATCGCGGTGTTGGAAAGAAGTTAAAAAAAACTATGCCTCGCTCTTCCGCCCCTTCTAAAACCGTTCCTCCGCCCCGTCGTCGGCGAAAGGTTCAGGTGCCGCCGGCTCATGCAGAAACGCACGCCGCGCCAGCACGTCATGTGACGCGCGACGGGCTCTTCATGAGCAGTGATCATAAACGTGAGTTGATTCTTGCGCATGCGGCAGTTCGTCATGCACGTCCAAAAATTGGATGGGGGATCGGATATTACGTGGGCGTGACCGCGTCGTGCCTGGTGGTATTTTCTGGATGGTGGATGACCGTGGGAACGCATCTCACGAGCGGGATCAGTCCGCAACAGGATGCGGCATATCAAATCATCGAACGGAATACGCAGAATTTGCAGGTGCAAACCGCGGCAGATTCCCAAGCGGTTCAACAACAAATTACCCCCTTGATTCAAGCGGAAAACACAGCGTCTCATGGATCGACGAGTTCAGCTTCAACGTCAACAACAATTTCAACTCCAACCACGTCACAGTAATGGATGTTAACCATTTATGTCACAGCAACAATCTTTACCAGCCGTCAACGGAAACATTTTGCCAACTTCGCTTGTTGAAGAGGTGCAAGGTGCCTTTTTGTCGTATGCTATGTCGGTTATCACCTCGCGCGCTCTGCCGGATGCGCGTGATGGGTTGAAGCCCGTGCATCGCCGTATTTTGTATGCGATGTGGGATATTGGATTGAAATCCACGTCGAAGTTTCGTAAATCTGCCTTTTTGGTCGGTGAGGTGCTTGGTAAGTACCACCCGCATGGTGACAGCGCTGTGTATGAGGCGATGGTGCGTTTGGCGCAGGATTTTTCCACGCGCTATCCGCTTGTGCGCGGTCAAGGAAACTTTGGCTCCATGGATGGAGACAGTGCGGCCGCCATGCGTTATACCGAAGCCAAGTTAACGGCGATCGCTGAGGAGATGCTGCTTGACATCGACAAGGATACGGTGGATTTTCGTCCAAACTATGACGGCGTGTACCAAGAACCAAAGGTTCTTCCGTCAAAATTACCCAATTTATTGTTGAACGGAACGCTCGGTATTGCGGTCGGCATGGCAACCAACATTCCTCCGCACAACCTCACGGAGTTGTGTAATGGAATTTTAGCGCTTATCGAAAATTCAGACATAACGGTCGAGGAATTAGTTGAATTGATCCCTGGACCAGATTTTCCAACCGGAGGAATTATTTATAACAAGCAGGATATTTTACAGGCGTACACCACTGGCAAAGGCGGCATCGTGATGCGCGCGAAGACGGATATCGTGGAAGAAAAGAACGGCTCCTTCAGTATTGTGATCAGTGAGCTGCCGTATCAGGTTAACAAATCCAGCTTGGTGGAAAAAATTGCCGAACTGGTTACCGAGAAAAAAATTGAGGGTATCCGCGACTTGCGCGATGAATCCAGCAAAGGCTTGGCCGGTGTGCGTGTCGTGGTTGAGTTGAAAAAAGATGCGTATCCAAAAAAAGTGTTGAATCAGTTGTTCAAGATGACGCAGTTGCAAGACACGTTTCACATCAACTCGTTGTGTCTCGTGGATGGAATTCAGCCGCGCATCTTGTCGTTGAAGAGTTTGTTGGAAGAGCATCTGCGCCATCGCCAGATCGTGATTCGTCGCCGCACGCAATTTGATCTGACGCGCGCGCAAGAACGGACGCATATTTTGGAGGGATTGCGTATTGCTTTGTTGCACATTGACGAGGTCATTCAAACCATCAAAAAGTCCAAAGACCGCGACGATGCGCGTCAGAATTTGCGAGACAAATATAAATTAAGCGAGATCCAGGCCAACGCGATTCTGGACATGCGCTTGCAGCAGTTGGCGAACTTGGAGCGTTTGCGTGTGGAGCAAGAATGGGAAGAAAAACAAAAAGTTATTGACGAGCTTCAAGCGATTTTAGCTTCGCCGAAGAGAATTTTGAGCATTGTGGGCGACGAGGTGAAAGCCATGAAAGAAAAGTATGGGGATGATCGTCGCACGATTATCATGCCGAATGCGGTTGGGGAGTTGACGATCGAAGATCTGGTGCCGCAAGAAGATGTGATGGTGATGTTAACAGATGACGGTTACATCAAGCGCCTGCCACCAGACACATTCAAGACGCAGGGCCGCGGAGGCAAGGGCGTGGTCGGCGTCTCGACAAAAGAAGAAGATGTTGTCCAACAACTGTTCTCAACCTCTACGCATACGGAGCTGCTGTTCTTCACGACGCGTGGTCGCGTATTTCGTTTGAAGGCCTATGAGATTCCGGTCGGGAGCCGCACCTCAAAGGGACAAGCTATCGTCAATTTCTTGCAGCTCGCACCTGGAGAAAGTGTTTCTGCAACCCTGCCTCAAGATGACATGGAGGGGGCAAAATTTTTGGTCATGGTGACGCGCCAGGGAACGATCAAAAAATGTTCGGTGGAAGAATTTGGAAACGTGCGTCGTAGCGGATTGAATGCAATCAACCTTGATGATGGTGATGAATTGTCCTGGGTAAAGCCATCGACCGGTCAAGATGATATTTCGCTTGTGACGCGTCAGGGCCAATCTATCCGCTTCGCGGAAACGGACGTGCGTTCCATGGGACGTGCGGCAGCGGGTGTCCGTGGTATCAAGTTGAAGAAGCCGGATGTCGTGATTGGCATGGATGTTGTCAACGCAACGCTCGCGAAAAAAGGGTTGCTTGAACTGTTTACGATCACAGAAAATGGTCTTGGAAAGCGCACCAACATGAATGAATACAAGACGCAGGGTCGTGGAGGCTCAGGTATTCATACCGCAAAGGTTACCGCGAAGACCGGTGGCGTGATTGGTGCATTTATCTCTAGCTCTGATGATGAGCGCGATCTCGTTTTGATCTCGAAAAAAGGGATTGTGATTCGAACGCCGTTCAAGAGCGTACCATCGCTTGGACGTGATACACAGGGCGTGCGTGTGATGCGCTTTAAGGAAGCGGGGGACTTGGTGAGTAGCGTGACCTTTGTGTAAACAGGCAGCAGAACAAAAAAACTCCACGACCGTGGAGTTTTTTTGTTTCGTCTTTCTCAAGCATCGAATGAAAGTTCCATGTGTAAGGAAGGCGGCGCGACTCGAAGGAATTCGGGTCGCGCGAGAGGTGGTATCAGAGGCCGAAGTAGCTCATGGCCACGATCCCTGCGCAGATGAGGCCGGAGAGCGCGAGTCCCGCTACGAGCACCTTTCCGAAGCGGTCGAATTGCTCCGGGTCGATCGCGGGCGCATTCGGTGGATCGCGGTCCCAAGGACGAGTGTTGTGCGAATCCTTCATGCAGTGAGAGAGCGAGGATCTGGTTCGTGTGTTCAATAGCGTGTTCCTTTCCCTCGATAGCTTGATAGAGAAGATCAAGCCTTCAAGGGAAGGGACGATCTGAAGGAATCAGATCGTCGATGCTGGTGACAAGGGTTTGAAGGTACTTTGTCGGGGGACCTGCACGTGTCAGTGCGGGTTGGGTGTGCGCTCGATGATGCCGCCACGCACCGGTTGGTTGCGTCCCGTGATTGGTCCTTCGGCAAGGTTGTTGATCTGCCGGGTGACGACCGTCTCGACCGGGATGTTCTCGCCGGTGTCGAGGTCGTGCAGATCGCCGTCGCGGAACATGCTGCTCGCGTCGCCGAGCGTCAGGCTGTACCAGTGGTCTTGCGTTGCGAATTCACCGGGTGCATCTTCTTGCGCGAGGGTGAGGTCGCAGCGCGTCCAGGTCTCGTCGCAGAATTCGATCCTGATCCAGAGCTGGCGTGGCGTTCCGGGGGAGACGATGATGTCGCGATCGAACTCCATCGAGCCCGACATCCAGCTCCCGTTCGGGAGGCTGGGTGCGAGCTGGAGCGGACCCGCGATCGTCGTCTGACGGTCGTAGTCCATCGTGCTGCCGTCCGAGTGGCTGGCGTCGAATAGCGTGTCGTCGCTCAGGCGGATCTGACGGATGTAGCGCGTTCCGCGCGAGCCGACGATCGGGTCGTCTGCGCTCAGCCCCTCGGATCGGAAGGGCAGCCGCGAAATGACGATCGTTCGGCTCATTGACCGGAAGGTTACCTCTGTCCCGTAGCCCGCCACGATCATGGAGTTCTGGTTGCCCAGGTCTCCCTGGATCTCGACCTCGAGCTCGATCGGCGGCAGGCTGACCGCGTCTGAGCCGATCATCGCTGAGTCGACGACCGCGGCTCCGTTCGCGTCGCCACCTGCATCCTGCGGAACGATCTGCGGTGTCGCCGTATCGACGGCGGGCGCCGCGTCTTCCTCCAGCTCACGGGTCGTCGTCGACGAGCCGCAGCCGAGGAGGAACGCAGAACAAAACACGAAGGCGAGAGCATGTCTCACAAGAGTCTCCTTGTTGAATCATCCGGGAAAATTCCCCCACTATTTTCAAAGTTTTTAAGTTCTTTAAAAATAAGAGGCGAATACGGAAATTGACTCAATCTGGAATAGAAGAATAGCACAAAAAAGAGATTTTGTCAAGCATATGTATACAATATGTGCAAGCGGCGGCGTTTTTTTATAGTTTTTAAACCTCATGCTTGACGTGTGGATAAATGGATGGCATACTCGATGCTCCCTTGTATCCGGAGGAGCTGAGCATGACAAGTGGACCGAGTGGTGACAGCGAGAAGACCGTCGACCTGGGAACCGACGAGGGACGTACTTTTTTGTGGCAGGCCATGAAGGAGCTTCCGCGTGGTAACAGAGCGTTCTACGTCAATCGTGCTCCGGGTATGGACCATGAGCGCATCCAGCTGTACGACGGATCGGATCAGCTCCTGTTCGTCGTCGTTGGTCGTGTGACGCACATGATCGCAGAGCCCGGCGGATGCGAGTCTCAGATCGGGTTCGAGGGATTTCCATTCGTCGTCAAGTTGCGCCGCCAGCACTCGGCGCTCACCCATTCCTCGCAGGGCAGTAAGCACCGTTCGTCGGCGCCCCCGGCGCACAGCGGTTCTGCGTCTCCATCCTAGGCGCTTCACCGTGCAAGGGTTCTCTCTAGACGTCCCAACTCTGGGACGTCTTTCCATTTGTGACAGGTTTGATCTGATGCAGTAGACTGAGCGCATTCCCTTATGATTGGCTCACTTCGTGGAATTATCCTTGAAAAGTACCTGACCGCCGTGTTGCTTGAGGTGCACGGCGTGGGCTATCGCGTCACTCTGTCGACGCATGCGCTCAGCGCCTGTTCGTCGCAAGGCGAGCTGTTCTGTTACATCCACGATCATATTCGCGAGGATGCGCATGAGCTATACGGTTTTTTACAATCCGCGGACATGGAATTATTTGAGCAATTGATTAGTATTTCAGGCGTCGGACCAAAGGTCGCGTTAACTATTCTCTCGCTTGGAACCGCGGACACGGTGTGTCGAGCTATCATGGACGGAGATCTGACGAGGTTGACCTCCGTTCCAGGCGTCGGAAAAAAGACGGCGCAGAAAATCATTCTTGAATTAAAGGGGCAGCTCGTAGAATCTGATGACGCGTCCGGTGAAGATCATGAGGTTGTGGAAGCATTGCAGTCGCTTGGTTATTCGGCATCGCAAGCGCGCGATGTGTTGAAACATGTTCCATCTGAAATCACGAATCCGTCTGATCGCGTCAGGCAAGCGCTGAAATTTTTGGGGAAATGAGTGGTATGTTCCATCTTACATCCATCACCGATCAACACGTTTGGGACAAAACCGTGAGTTCATGCGTGTATGCGCAGTTCACGCAGAGTTGGATGTGGGGAGAATTTCAGCGTTCGCAAGGACGTGATGTTCGTCGTTTTTTCTTGGAAGATATACAGGGAAAACCGTTTGTCGCGATGCAGCTGATTCGATTTGTGCGCCATGGTTTTGGGTATTGGTTTGCCCCACGCGGACCGGTATTCTTTGATCGATCAGTCGACGGTCTGGTGTCTTCGGATGCACCATTAATACGCGAGTTGTTCGAGACATGTCTTCAGGGATTATCAAAAGAGCATCTTCCGGGTTTAAACGTCTTTCATCGCTTTGAGCCGTGCGTTTCGCTTGAACAGGGCATTGACATGATGCCGCTTTCGATGCGACGACAGCATTCCATGAACCCAGCTTCCGCGCGTTTGATTGATCTTGCGCCGTCGCTTGAAGCGTTGCAGCGCGAGATGCATGAAAAGACGCGTTATAATATTCGTGTCGCAGAACGTAAGGGCGTGATGGTGCGCATTGGCGAAGGCGAACAGGATGAGGCGACCTTTCTTGAATTAACCAAGGAGACGGCGAAACGCGATGGCTTCGTCTCTCATTCAGATGCATATCTGTTGGCGACGTATCGATATTTGCAAGCGCAAGGTCAAGCGCAATTGCGTTTTGCTGAAGTGGATGGAAAGGTCTTAGCGGCGAGCATGGAGATTCTTTTTGGGGACACGGTGACGTATCTGCACGGCGCATCCTCCTCGACGAATCGCGACTGCATGGCGCCGTATGCGCTTCACTGGTCCGCGATTCAAGCGGCGCGTGCAAATGGTCTGCGTTGGTATGATTTAGGCGGCATGAACCCCAACGCGCGCTCAAGTTACTACTACAAAACAGGCTGGGAAGGGATTTCGCGCTTCAAAGCCGGTTGGGGCGGACGGACGATCGATCTCATCGGTACCTGGGATTTGCCGGTGCATGCGTGGATGTATCGACTGGTATTTTTGAAGGGGAGTTGGAGAGGGTAAAAAATTTTTCTATGAAGATTCGTCCTCAAGTTGTCAAAAACACAAAAAAAAGTCAACGCTCTTGGCGTGTCTTAGGTATTGAAACAAGTTGCGATGAAACGGCTGTGTCGATTTTACGTGTTCAAGGAAGTGCTGTTCGCGTTGATAAAAATTTGGTGTCATCACAGATTCCAATCCATCAAATGTACGGCGGTGTAGTTCCAGAGGTCGCGGCGCGTGCGCACGTGGTGGAATTAATCGCGTTGTTGGATCAGGCCTTGGGGAAAACCTACATGAAACGTGTGGATGCGATCGCGGTGACGCATGGTCCTGGTCTGGCTACAGCTTTGCGCGTGGGTCTGGAAGCGGCTCGCTGTTTGGCGGCCGTGTCCGGTAAGCCAATCGTTGGCGTCAATCATCTTGAAGGACATATCGCCTCATCATGGTTGAATGCGGCAAATCGTCGTCAGTGGAAATTTCCGTTGCTTGCATTGATCGTGTCTGGTGGACACACGGAACTCATTTTTATAAAAGATTTTTGCGAGTACTCGTTGATCGGCCAGACGCGTGATGATGCTGCTGGTGAAGCGTTTGATAAATCCGCGAAGTTAATGGGCCTGCCGTATCCGGGTGGTCCGCAGATTGCGCGTGCGGCTTTGAATGGAGATTCATCCGCATTCGCACTGCCACGACCGATGTTGCATGATGGAGCTTTTGATTTTAGTTTTAGTGGATTGAAAACCGCCGTGCGTCAAACCTGGGAAGCGTTGTCTATCGATCAACGCGAAGCTCGAAGAGCAGATTTGGCTGCATCAACGCAGCAAGCGATCGTAGATGTGTTGGTGACTAAGACGATTCTCGCCGCACATCAGACCAAGGTTCGTGGCGTGTTGCTGGTTGGCGGTGTATCCGCGAATCGCGCTTTGCGCGAGCGGCTTGGTGAGGCTATCAAGCGTGATCTTCGGGGTGTGTCGTTCTTGCCGTCAGATATTCGGTACGTTACTGATAATGCCGCCATGATCGCGGCAGCTGGTGCATGGCATTTGCAACGAGGGGATGCACACGATTGGAAAAAGATGGATGTGGATCCGGAACTGGATTTATTTTGATATGAATTCTTTCTTGATAAAAAATATTGACGAGTGGAATGTCTTTGCGGCCCAGCTTGTCACGCGCCTTCAACCTAGCATGATCGTGACGTTGTCTGGATCGCTTGGGGTAGGAAAAACGACGCTCGTGCAGGCTGTTGCGCGTGCGCTAGGCGTGAAGGTAAACCCCCGCAGCCCGACATTCTCCTTGATGCGAACGTACCGCACGTCTGACGGTTCATCCATCAAACGCGTGTTGCATGTTGATGCGTACAGACTCGAAAAATCATCTGACGTGTTGGCGTTAGACATGGATGAAGAGCTGTCTGAACCAGGGACGGTTCTGTTTATCGAATGGCCCGAGAATCTTCAAGTGTGGATGAAAAAACAGACTGGTCCGCGTCTTCAGATCACCATCAGTATTCGCGAGGATGGAGCGAGGGAGGTGACGATGTCGTGATGTTTTACGATGTTAGGTCGGTTCCACGATCATCGTGTCTACATTTGCGACGGAGAGCACCTCTTCCACGCTGGTGAGACCGTCCATGGCTTTGAGCAGGCCATCTTGGGCCATGGTAATCATGCCGGCTTTGTAGGCGAGCTTTTCGATCTGTGCTTCAGAGACATCAACGGCAAGCATGGCCTGTTCGATGTCTTTATCCATGACCAGGATTTCGTAGATACCGAGACGTCCTTTGTATCCCATATTTTTGCAGGTCGCGCAGCCAGCTCCTGGAGCAGAGAAGGCGAGCGCGTTTAGATCGACCTTGGTTTCTGCGGCAGGAGGGATGGTGCTCAGGATGTTGGTGACCTGTTTGAGTACGGCAGGTGTGAGTGTGGCGGGTTTTTTGCAGTCAGGGCAGAGGCGTCGTACGAGGCGTTGTCCGATGATGGTGTTTAAAGCCGGGGCAAGCAAGAAATTTTTTACACCCATGGAAAGAAAGCGTGGAATGGCTCCAGCGGCGCTGTTGGTATGGATGGTGGAGACGACTAGGTGTCCGGTAAGTGCCGCTTGAACGGCAATGTCCGCGGTTTCAAGGTCGCGGATTTCTCCGACCATAACCACGTCAGGATCCTGACGCAAGATAGAGCGCAAGCCTTTCGCAAAATCGTAGTCTTTGTTGTGATCGATCTGGCTTTGGTTGATGCCGGCGAGTTTGTATTCGACCGGATCTTCCAAGGTGATGATTTTGATTTCTGGGCTATTTAATTTTTTTAAGATCGCATAGAGCGTGGTGGTTTTTCCGGAACCGGTCGGACCGGTGGTGACAATCATGCCGTTCGGACGATCGATTTCTTGCTTGAGAAGTTCGAGCGCACGCCCGCGAATACCGAGTTGATCAAATTCAAGCGCTACGACCTTTGGACGCAAGATACGCATGACGACGGATTCACCGTAGGCGGTCGGTAAAAAGCTGACACGAATGTCGATCTTTTCTTTCGCGAGATAGATAGTGATGCGTCCATCTTGCGGCACATCTTCAATGTTGATTTTGACCTCGGCGAGTAATTTGAGACGGCCAATGATTTGTTTCCATGACGTTGCAGGCAAACGAGCGGCATCATACAGAACGCCGTCCATACGGAAGCGGATCTTTACATCATCTTCCTCGGCTTCTACGTGCACATCGGAAGCGTCGGCATTTAAAGCGGCGCCGATGATGAGCGTGATCACATCCGTGATATTGACGCTCCCGATGCGCGCCTGCAGTTCCTTTAAATCCTTGATCTCCTTTTCGTATTTGGCGAGATCCGCTTCCTCGATGCGGTAGCCGTAAATCACCTCTTTAATTTTTGGAAGTTTATCGTAAAGCTTGTAGGCCTGAGTAAAACTGTCTTCGCTGACGAGATAGAGGTCGCCGTGCGCGTGTTGATCTGTTGCGATCTGTGCAACCACTTTTTTGATCTCATCTGTCGGATCAACGCAGGCAAAACGCACCTCCTCGCCCACGCGTAAAAAAGCCACTACCTGTAAACGCGTCGCAAGTTCCTGTGGGATGAGCACGAGCGCTTCAGGGGTGATGGGAAAGCCGCGCAAGGAAACGTATGGCATGCCAAGCTGCGCTGCGCGTTCCTGAGCGATGCGCTCTTTTTCTTGGACTTTTATCTGACCGATGGTGGCATTTAATTTTTCACTCGGTTTATCAACGTCGCTATGTACTGGAGTTTTTTTGGGGCTGGATCCGACGCTCGGAGCAGAAGCGCTTGATGCATTTCCGGCCGCGGGAGCTGCGGACGGTTTTAGCAAGTCGTTGATGGAAGGACCTTGTGGCATAGATGGAAGACATCGTATCACACGGCTATTGTTAAGGACATGTGAATCGATAGATGATGTCCTTCCCCTGTTGAATGCGTTGTGTGGCGTCGGCGATGGATGCGAGTTCCGCGTTGACGGTTTTTGCCTGCCACCAATAGGCGTCGATCACGACGTAGACTGAGGAGGATTGACCAAGAGTCGCGGCTTGGCAGATGGTTTTACGTGAACCATCATCGCCCACCACACGTAAAAATAATTGATAAAGTGGGCCACCAGTTGGCACAGGATAGTAGAAAACATCTCCGGCGTAGCGTTGAAATCCATACAGAGAAATGGCCGCTGCGCTCACGCTTTGATTGGCGAGAACGGTATAGGGTTGTCCGTGTGCATTCTGATTGATCCAACGTGCGGCTTCGACGTCTGCCGCGCTCACGCTCCATCCGTGTTCCGCATGCGCCTCATCATGATACGGCAGGCTGACGTAGGCGTGCGCAGCTTGAGCTCCTCCAAGAAGAAAGAGAAAGGCCATGATTGACCATGCATCACGTTTTAAACACGCGTTCACGATCCTTCCAAGGCCTTCGCAAGCCGGAAGAACGAGTAGGAGCGCTGCGATTAACAGAAAGCGGTTCAGATAATCGCCGCGTTCATAGCTGATAAGAAAAGGAAAGTCGCAACTGATAGCTAATATTTCAGCGGCAAGTACGAGTCCGGCGGCAGTGAGTGTGATCAGAATCCAGGTTTGACGGCATCTCGCGTCTTTCCAGATAGCGATAATGCTCAACAGGATCAAAACAAGCGGAAAAATAAAGATCAGGAGTTGTGTCCAGTCCGTCCAAATCGAGGTTACTGAAGCGGGCGGTTGCCAGGTGAAGAGCGAGATGTTCCAGGTGTCTGGTTGAAGCCAATGGTCAAGATGCCAGACGAGTCGTCCAGGCGCCTGTAATCCAAACAGGACGAACGCAGCAGGGATACTGCACGCGGTTGCAAAGATGGACGAGAGGACGGACCAATGTCGCCAGTCGTTTGTGCGTTGCAATGCTTCTAAGCTGATGACACAACCGAGAAAGGGGAGTCCTGCGAGTGGGTGAATGGCGAGTGACCATGCTGCACAGCTCCAGACGCAGAGCGGATGGATGCGGCGAGTCTGTGCCGCAATAGCAAGTATGACTGCGCACAGACCAAGAATGTATCCAAATGATTGGGGTGTAGAAGCGATGAATACGCTGAGCGGTAGAAGAAGAGCGAACACCGGAATTTTCCAACGTGTCGACCCAGGAATAAGCGCGAATACGCACGGGAGAAGGGCGGCAGAAAGCGGTACGAGAAGCGTGTCCGCCCAAAACAAGGGGATATGCCACGCGCGAACCAACCAATCAACAAATACGTACTGTCCGATGTAGTACGGTGGTTTCGGATGAAGCGCGCCGCTTGTCAGGAGCAGCTGTTCGCTTGCACGATGTAGAAAACCATCAAAGCCTACGCCAAGCCTATAGATCAGCGGAACAACGGTGGTGATACTTGCGACGCTTAACGCCGTTGAGATGGCGAGAATAAAAGAGGGCGCGCGCGTGAATACGAGGAGGAGGGTACACAGGAATAGCGCGATGATTGCTCCAAGGATTCCATGCGGAAGCAGTGGCCAAGGCGTTACAATCGCCTCAGAGGTCGCAACGTGTCGTGCGAGATGTAAGACAAAGAGTGTGCCAATTGCTGTTGTGATGAGTAGGGCGAGATGGATCGCGCGGACTGTACGATCTTGATGAAGATCGGATTCAGATGAGTCGATCGTTCGCTCGGTTGATCGAGGTTTGGTCCTGATTTTCATCAGGATGATGGAAGGGAGGGATCGTATACACGCTTCTATTGTCAAAATAACGAATGCAGTAGCAACAAGTTCGCTTGTGGTTCCATTTGTTCCAAATACGTAATACCAAGCAGTTTGTGCACATGCGTGGAGGCTGAGGCTGGTCAGAATTCCAAGAGAGCCTCCGGTCCAACGGGAGTCTTCAGGAAAAAGCTGTCGACTTCGGACGGCTGCGTAGAGCGTAAGTCCGAATGCGGCCAGGGTATTGATCCAGAGGGGCAGATGTCAGGATAGTAGCGTGCGCGTTTAAGAAACGTCTAATCCGGTTGAATATCTTGGCCGGATTTGCTACTGTTTCTCGAAGGGATGCTTATGTTGATGACAAATGACACGGTTCAGTTGTACGCACATGATCGCGTGCTGGAAAAGATGGGAATCCGTTTCATTCCCGCCTGGATTCATCCGAATCACATCACGATTTTGCGTTTTTTGATGGTTCCATTCGTGCTGTGGGCGATCTGGATTCAGTCATGGATGCTGGCGTTTATCCTGTTTTTGTTGGCGGCATTGACGGACGCGCTGGACGGATCGTTGGCGCGCGTGCGTCTGCAGATCACGATGTGGGGCACGGTTGCCGATCCCATTGCGGATAAGTTGTTGATCAGCTCCGTGTTGTTAGTGTTTGTGACACGCGTGCTATCTTGGTGGTTGACATTTTTTGTCATTTTTCTTGAACTGCTGATCATTGGTGCTGCGTACATTCGTCATCGTAAGGGGCGCATGTCTTCCGCGAATGAATATGGAAAGTTGAAGATGTTGTTTCAGGTGATTGGTGTCGGGTTACTGCTCGCCTCTGAGGTGTTTGGATGGCCGCTCGCTACGACGATCGCTTCGGGGATCTTTATCGTCGCCATTGTGTTCGCCATGATTTCTTTGTTAACCTACGGTTTATAGACCAAGTTATTTCTCATGTTACATCGCTTAAAAACGTATGTGCCCGCGAACTGGTTGAACGTTTACCATGTGATGTTGGCGCATCTTGCCGCGTTCACGTACGGATATCCTTCGCGCAAGTTAATTGTGATCGGCGTAACCGGAACAAATGGGAAAACCACGACTGCATATTTGCTTGCGCGTGCGCTTGAGGCTTGTGGCGAACGTGTTGGCTGCACGAGCACGGCTGTGTTGAAAATTGCAGATCGTGAATGGATCAACGACACGAAAATGACCATGCCCGGGCGTTTTTTTCTTCAGCGTATGTTGCGGCGTATGGTTCAGGCGGGATGTCGTTATGCGGTGATCGAGACCTCTTCGCAAGGGTTAGTTCAGCATCGTCATGCAGGGATCGCCTATGACGTAGCCGTGTTTACCAATCTTACACCTGAACATATTGAAGCGCATGGAGGGTTTGAAGCGTATCAGCGAGCCAAGCGTTTATTATTTGAACATGTCGCGACGCGTCCACAAAAAATCGTACATGGAAAAATCGTTCCGCGCCTCGCAGTGGTAAATGCTGATAGCCCCTATGGGGAGTATTACGGTGGGGTTTCTGGGTTTGATCAGGTTACGCGTTATTCGATTCAAGCGCCGAGCGATGTTCAGGCGCAGGAAGCGCACTGGTCAGATCGTGGCGCACAATTCCGAGTAAAGGGACAATCGGTCGAATTACAATTGCCCGGCGTCTACAACATCGAGAACACGTTGGCAGCTTTGGCGACGGTTCAATCACTCGGATGCGACGTCGGCAAGGCGATTAAGGGTGTAGAAGCGGTTACTTTGGTGCCAGGGCGTTTTGAACGAGTGGACGTTGGACAGACATGGACGGTGATCGTTGATTATGCGCCTGATCCTGAATCGTTGCGGCGGTTGTACGAGGTTGTCACCGTGATGCCGCACGCACGTTTGATTCATGTGCTTGGTTCTTGTGGCGGTGGACGCGACCTGGCGCGACGTCCCATCCTTGGACGGATGGCAGGACGTGTCGCGGATGTCGTCATTGTTACCAACGAAGATCCGTATGATGATGATCCACGTGTGATCATGGATCAGGTCGCAGCGGGTGCACGTGAGGTCGGGAAGCGAGATGGGGAGAATCTGTTTGAAATCGAAGATCGTCGAGAGGCGATTTTCATGGCCATGAATTACGCGCAACCGGGAGATGTGGTCCTTATGACAGGAAAGGGCGCTGAGGCCTGGATGTGTCTCGCGGAAGGCAAAAAACTTTCTTGGAACGAGGTGGAGACGGCGAAACAGGCTATTCAGGCGGCTCTGAAAAAGCATGATGAGTCTCCCGTGATGAAAAAATGAATTCTGCTACCAGGATAACCTATGTTTCAAGTCTCCGACGTCATCCAATTACAACCGCAAGAACAGGTGCGTGCGTTGATCCGTCAGTCCCTGTTCGGAATGGTTCCCCGACTCACGTTTGCGGGAGCGTGTATCGCGTCCCCATTTTTCTTTGTTTTTTCCTTAACGCATCTTGGGCTGATGGGATGGAGTGCGTTTTTTTTAAGCGTCCTGTTTGGGATCGCGTACGCATATCGCGCGATACTTTTATGGGATGCGAATGTCTTGATCGTGACCACGCAGCGACTGGTGTTTGTTGAGCAGCGTGAGATTTGGACGCGGGTCGTGCTCGAGATGTTGTTGGTTTCTGTGCAGGATGTGAAAACAGAAACACACGGATTTTTTCAACGTATGTTCCGCGTGGGATCCTTGCATGTACGTGGATCCGGTGTCGCTTCCTCAATTACCGCCTGGAACATCCCGCAACCTGAACGTGTTCGAGGTTTGATGCGAACTTCCTGATTTTCTGCTATCCTTCTTGCGTCATCATGTCTCATGTGTCGCGGGCCGGTTCAGCAGGGCGCACCGTTGTGCGTTGGTCATTTATTTTATGTCTCAACGTCGCGATCCTGTTGCTCGTTGGTGTATCTACCATCCGCGAAACGTATCAGGGCTGGAAAGTGGATCAAGAAATTGATACCATGCGAGCCGAGGCCAATGCGTTGGAGGGGCGTCGCGCCGAGCTCGCGAATCTCATCCAACAATTAAATTCTCCAGAGGTGATTGACCGAGAGGCGCGTGAACGGTTAGATCTGCGTAAACCAAACGAGCGTGTGGTGGTCGTTGATCCTCAGGCGTTGAGCTCCTCTACGGTGAATCTCGCGAGTCCGGACCTGTCCGAATCTTCTGCTTCAAACCCACGTAAGTGGTTTGCTTATTTCTTTGGTATCTCACTATGAAACTAGGATTATCTCAACGCATGGGTCTGTTGGTTGGCGGATGTGCGATCGCGTTTTTGGTCTGTGCGATCGCGGCAACGATCCTCTATGGAACCTACCGACAGCAATCTGAAGCGCCATTCATCATGGCGGGTGCCACGTTTTTGCATCTCCCGGTTGCGTCCGTTGGGTCGCAACGAATTTCGTATGCGGATTACATCACGCAGCTAAAAGCGGAGCGTATTTTTTTGGCCAGTCCTGCCGCGCAGGGTTCAAATTTGCCGACGGTTCCTGGTTCGCAGCAAAAACAGGATGTGCTTGATCGTTTGATTCGTGCGGATGCTGTGGGCCAATGGGCGAATGAGCAAAAGATTTCCGTTTCAACATTGGATGTGGATAACGCGTTCAACCAGCTCATGCAACACGCAGGAACTTCGACGACACCGGGCGAAGTAGATGTATTTTTGAATCAGAGTTTTGGATGGAATGAGCAGCAGTTTAAAGATTATGTGGTTCGTCCAGCGTTGCTTGAAGAGGTGTTGCGTCAACATCTTGTGCCTACCGCAAAAGATCAGGCTGCCTTCGACAGCCAACTTGCCACGCGCTTAAAAGCTCCGAATGTAAAAATGTATTTGAAGTTTTAAGTCGTGATACAGACGTTTGTCCACACCCTGTCTTGACAGGGTGTTTTTGTCTGAGCGTTGTTCACGTGCGAGACTATGTTTTGTAATATCTAATTTTTCTTGTATGGATAGAGGACCTGAAGGATCATCGGCTGAAGAGTTTGCGAGCAGAGTGTCCGATCGGCTGCACGAAGCGAGCAGACAGGAAGACGATGAGACGCGCGAGGTAAAACCCGCGACGGGAGGTGGTTCGAGTGTTGATGCAACAGAGGTAATGAGGCTCAAGTCTCTGCTTGATGCGCCCACATCTCCCGCAGAAAAGAACACGCATCAAACGGTGCAGGCGTCTTTGGACGCCTTGGGCGATCAACAGCGCGCACTTTCTGAGCAGCTCTCAAAAGCAAAGACGCCTGCGGAAAAGGACGCGATTAACGCACAGCTCGATAGGCTTGATGAGCCGATGGGTGCGGCACATGAGGTGATCGGTACGAGCGATGTTCCAAGTACACGTGCGCAAGAATCCTTAGATGCGCTAGGTGATCAGCAACAGGTCCTTGCGGAGCAGCTCTCAAGAGCAAAAACCCCTGCAGAAAAGGACGCGATTCAGGCCCAATTAGATAAGCTTGATGAGCAGATGCTTGCGGCGCATGAGGTGATTGGGGTAACGGATGCTACAAAGACAGAGGGGGCGATAAAGGACGTGGATTCAGGAAGGAAAGAGGTTCAGGGACCGGTATCGGAGATGTCGCCGCTTGAACGCTCGGCTGTGGAGGGTGTAGCGATGGCGCAAGATGAGACTCAGCAGCCTCCGCGCGTGGATGCATCGAAATTTGTTCGAAACGAACCGGTTCTGCCACCGAGGATTGATGTGGCCTCCTTTGTGCGGAATAAAGGAGAGACGTCTCATGTGAATAAGGTGTTTGAGATTCCGGATGATATTGATAATAGCGATGATACCGTAGATGCTGAAGGAGAGGGTGGAGCCGCACAAGCGAAAGAGCATGCCGAGAGGGAGTCTGCTGAAGATCTCACACATCTTGTTGAGGAAAGTGATGAAGAGCCGCAGACAAAGGAGTTTGCTACGGGAGATGAGGTCGCTGAATCGTTAAAGGAATTGTTTGCCATGGAGGCAGAACGAGTGGCGAGTGAGGCCGCCTCTAAAACGCCAGGAGCATCATCCATCGAATCGTCTCAATCAGCAGCACAGATTTCTGAAAATAGTGCAGCAGCTTCAGAGCTCGTTGTTCCGCAAGCGCAGGAAGCAAGTGTCATCGTCGACGAGAAGGCGTTTATACCTGATCAAGATAATTCTTCATCTTCAGCTATGTTTGAAAAACCCATGGGAAAGAATGAGCAGATTGGTCGTGAGTTTCGCAAAGGGGCGTGGGATTTCTTTAAGAACAGTTTGAGTAAAATTGGTCAGTTGGCTGGTCCGGTGGCGAAGAAAATTGGTTCGGTTGTTGATAGTACCCTTGGACTAGGTGTACGCGGCGCTCGAGAGACGGGTCGTTGGGCGCGTGAAGATGCGTTAGACATGGACAAATCCGTGACCATGAAGGGTGCGAAGGCTGTCGGACGAGGGGCTGTGGAAGCGGGAAAGGTTGCCGTAGGCGTTGCTGTATTGCCTTTTTATGGGGCATATAAAGCTGGGGAAGCAACATATAATTGGGGGAAGCGTGATATAGAAACAAATTTTGAACGATCTGAGGTTGTGAGAGCAGGAAAATTTGTGGGAGAAAAAGCAAACGAGGTCGCTGATAAGATCGGAGAGGTGGCGCGTGAAATTGGAAATGGGCTCGATCAGGCCGTTGCTCAGGTCAACGGAGCTCTTCTTCAGGCGCGTCTTGCTTACAACGCAGCAGGAAATGTGCTGCGCGCGATGGGAAATGAAGCGTCGGCAAGAGTTCAGATGGAGATTCAAGCGCAAGCCGAACAGGCGCTTGATCAGAACCCTGCTTGGCAGAAATTTTTCGATGATCGATTGAACATGTCACCGGCGGATCGTAACGCAGAATTTAATCAGATGAGTCCTGCCGATCAGTATCGTGTCCGCCTCGTTGCCGTGGCGTATTATAATCGTCTTGCGCAACGCGCGGCGAGCAGCTCTCATGACAATGTCGTTCCGATAACTCGGAAGACCTCGTCCGGCTTTGCATCTCCTCTTAAAAACGCCGCGTAACGTTTATTCCTCGATCCTATTTTTCTTCTATGGAATTAGATTTGAAAGCATTCTTACAGCGCATCCCGGATGATACGGGCCGGATCGCAGAGTTTCTCGTTCGTCTTGAAAATGAGGGCCCGTCCATTGATCTGTGGACTGATGTGGGAGAATTTTTGCAGACGCAGCTTGATGCGAGTGCGGATGCTCTCGGAGTGCCAAAATTATCTGAAGATGATTCGCGGCTTGATGGAGCGAAGCAGGCTGCGCTCGCGACCACGCAAAAAGCGATGAGCGAATTCGAAGCAACGATGGCAGGCCTTGATAAACAGGCGACTGAGTTGCAGGCAAAGGCGGCTGCACTGACCGCGAACTAGAATTCAAGCGCAATCAAAATAAAAAACATCCCCGTGTGGGGATGTTTTTTTGTGGAGCCAGCTCCGGGAGTCGAACCCGGGACCTCTGCTTTACGAAAGCATTGCTCTACCAACTGAGCTAAGCTGGCGGAATGAGCGAGGCTAATGGGTTTCCCCAAGCCTGCGCTCGTGCTCATTCCTTCATGTTCCGCCCTTGTTCGTTTCCGAACTTGGGCAGATGGTCGCTCGTAGAACGGGCGCACACGATATTTTTTTTCGCTGGGGGAACTCGGAAGCAGAACAATTTTATTTTTTATGGATTGCTCAGACAGTCCTCGCGATAAAATATCATATGCGCCCGTTCTACTCGCTCTTAATGGGGGATTGGAACAGGGGATGGATTTTGTTTGATTGATGGAGCGGGTAGCGGGAATCGGACCCGCGTTTCATGCTTGGGAAGCACGCATAATAACCACTATACGATACCCGCGTATGAATCCCGTTGGTTTGAACGAGGGGAACTGTACGACAGATGCGAAAAAAAAACAAGTTTTTAGATGGATGCTGACGAGACGCGTCTGCGTACGGCAATACTCTGCGCAATTCCAAGGCTTAAGAACGCTACCACGAGCGAAGAGGCGGCTGAGGACACGAACGGCATCGGAATCCCGGTGATCGGCATGAGTCCGAGGTTCATGCCGGCATTGACCGTGATGTGGATAAGGAGGGTGGCTCCAAGTCCGACCAGTAACAGCGCAGCAAAATCATCCTCAGATTCTTTGGCGAGAAAAAGATAGCGCAACAGAACAAGAAAGCTTAAACCCAGCACCAGGAACATGCCGACAAACCCCATCTCTTCACCGATGACGGCAATCATAAAATCCGTAATCGCTTCAGGAAGAAAACGCAGCCTCGCTTGAGATCCTTCGCCGATACCTTGACCAAATAGTCCGCCCGCCCCGATCGCGATGCGCGCCTGTTCTGCGTTGTAGCCAGAGCCACGTGGGTCGGCGTGTGGATTCAAGAAAACTAGGATGCGATCATGCTGATAGGGCTTGAGTCCAAAATTCCAGAGCAGCAAACCAATGGTGAGAATGATGGTGGGTAGAATAATCCACCCGCGACGCGGCAGACCAGCAAATACGCACATCGCGCCCCAGGTCGCGATTACCACCATGGATGAACCAAAGTCCGGTTGACGCATGATCAGTCCTACGTAGGCGAACGTGGCGGCAGCGCTCAGGCCAAACGTACGCCAATCAAGCGCGCCATGCCGTCGACGCGTGAAGAGGCTTGCGAGGTAGATGGTGAGTGTCAATTTCGCGATCTCAACCGGTTGAAATGATAGGCTTCCTAGACGAAACCAACCTGTCACATTGCGTGATTCATGGCCGACGAGCAGCACGAGTACGAGAAGAAGCGCGCCAAACAGATACGCGTATAAGGCGTACGATTGTAAAAAACGATAATCTAGCAATACGAGTACGCCAATGAGCACGATGCCGATAATGAACGCGGCAAGTTGTTTGTGGAATGAGCTGAGGTCAACCGGATTCCGCGACAATCCGATGCCGTAGATATTTGCAAGGCTGATGCTCGTCAACGTGATCGCACTGATGAGGAGCGTCCAGTCCAATCGTTCGAGCAACGCAAAAAAACGCAGCATAGGACCTCACCGTAGCAGATCGCCAAAAAAGCGAGAAGCTACAAATGGTTACTGCTTAAAAATACACTCGGATCCAAAATATTTACGTCTGCACTCACGTCTGTCTTATTTATATCGACCGTACTTCCATCAAACCAGTTGAGGCTGATCGGTCGATTTTCTCCAGGGAGGATGTTCTGTTCGTTGAGGAGCGCGACATCAACAGGTGCGCCGCCTTGAAAGAGGACGACGGTGAGATCCACGGAGGTGAAGCCGTAGGCGCTGAGATTTTGCAGGATGAAATTGGTTTGCGGGATGGTTTTTTTATTGAGGGTGATCTGAGCCGCGTTGTATTGCGTGTTGATGGCGCTGAGCTGTAGGCGTCGATTGGCAAAATTCGTGTAGCTCCCTTCAACATTGCGTGGATCTACGCGATGCCACACAAGATTGTCTACCTGAATTTGCGCCTGCGCTCCCACGCTTGGTGCAGCAGTCCAACCAATGAGCGTGAGATAGCGTTGGCTTTGTGGAAGGATGAAGCTGTGCACGCTGGATGTTTGGGTGTCGCCGATGCTGAAGTGATAGGTGATCTCTGCCCACCAATTTGGATTTGGGTTGCCCACGTGTACTAAAAAGCTTTTGCGACCGCCGCTGGCAGGAAGTATGCTCACGTCGCTCGGCTGAAGCGCTTGGGGCCTGAGCGCGGTAATTGCGCCGGGATTGAGCTCCTGTGTGAGGATGTGGAGCGGAATAGCCTGATCATGCCTCCAGGACAAAATATAGCTATCAAAAGCTGTCCACAGGGCATAGCCCCAGCTGAGAGCGATTATGGTGAATCCGAGCGCGAGCAGGAAGCGTCTAAGGCCGAGTCGGTGCTTCACCCACCATGAAGCAGCGCTCAATTCCTCTTGGGAGAATCCACTTCCGATGCGAGAGTCGACAGACATGCAGGCAGTATAGCATGAACGCTCTTGACGGTTGAGGCTTCTGTCTGCGGCGGTTGTTTGCTATCCTAGAGCCGACCTATGGCTACTGACGAGACAAAAAAGAAATCCGGCGCGTATGGCGCGGAACAGATTTCCGTATTGGAAGGATTGGAACCGGTGCGTAAGCGTCCGGGCATGTATATCGGCTCAACCGGGCCGGAAGGATTGTTTCATTTATTGCGTGAGGTTGTGGACAATGCCTTTGATGAAGCGATGGCAGGCCACGCAAGCCACATCGTGATCACTTTGTTGCCAGACAATAAAGTTTCCGTGTTTGATGATGGCCGCGGCATTCCAGTGGACATGCATAAGCAGTACAAGGTGTCTGCTTTGGAGTTGGTGATGACGAAGCTGCACGCCGGTGGAAAATTTGGCGGCGAGGATAGCGGTTATAAAATTTCCGGTGGGTTGCATGGTGTAGGTGTCTCTGTCGTGAACGCCCTGTCCGATTATCTGGAAGTGATTGTGGAGCGTGACGGCGGCAAATGGTCTCAAACGTATTCCTGCGGCATCCCAAAAAATAAAGTCAAACAGATTGGCGAAAGTCGTCGCCACGGTACCACCGTCATTTTTCATCCTGATGCCACGATTTTTACCGATGGCATTGCCATGGATCATCAGCGCATTCTCGATCACTTCCGCCAGCAGTGCTATTTGACCAAGAAAATTCACCTGACCGTCGTTGATGAGCGTGCGGAGGGTTCACGCGATGTCTACGGATTTTATTTTGAAGGCGGTGTCGCTTCCTACGTGCGTCATCTGAACCACAAGCGTCAGACCAAACACGACAGCGTCTTTTTTGTGGAAAAACAGATCGACAAGACCGAAGTGTCTGTCGCGTTGCAATACACGGGGGAATATCAAGAAAGCTTGCATGCCTTCACCAATAACATCGTGAACCCAGAAGGTGGAACGCACGTGCAAGGATTTCGCGCTGCATTGACGCGCGTCTTAAATTCCTATGCACGTACCAAAGGATTTTTGAAAGAGAAGGATGAAAATTTGAGCGGTGATGATGTGCGCGAAGGGTTGACGGCGGTGATTTCGATTCGGTATCCGGAACCACAGTTTGAAGGGCAAACAAAAGCGAAATTGGGTACGCCGGAAGTTCGCGGAGCCGTTGAATCCGTGATGAGTGAATCGTTCGCCTCATTTTTGGAGGAACATCCACGTGATGCGGAAGGCATCATCGGAAAATGTGTGCTAGCTCAACGTGCTCGTGCCGCCGCTCGAGCCGCGCGTGACACGGTGCTACGCAAAGGCGCGCTCGAAGGCATGACGCTTCCTGGAAAATTGGCGGATTGTTCTAGTCGTGATCCACAAATGTGTGAACTCTTCATCGTTGAGGGAGATTCCGCAGGAGGGTCTGCCAAGCAGGGTCGTGACCGTGAATTTCAGGCGATCTTGCCATTGAAAGGAAAGATCTTGAACGTCGAACGGGCGCGTCTCGATAAAATGTTGGCCAACAACGAAATTAAGAGCCTAGTGATCGCGCTTGGCACCAGTATTGGTGAATCACTGGATCTGACCAAACTGCGTTACAGTCGCATCATCATCATGACCGATGCCGACGTCGATGGCGCTCACATCCGCACGTTGTTATTGACCCTGTTTTACCGCTACTTCCACGAGCTGATTATCCAGGGCAACATCTACATCGCACAACCACCGCTTTTCCGTTTGATGCGCGGTAAAGATGTGCGGTATGCCTTTACGGATGAGGAACGCGACAGCATGGTGGAAGATTTTCAACGCTTAAAACTTGAACGCGATAAAAAACGAAAAGGGGACAAGCAGGCGGTTGAAGAGGTTGAGGCTGCAGAAGCCGCAGAGCAATCCGAAGGTCCAGACGAAGAGGTCACGACTAACGTGGCAGGCGTCGCGATCTCACGTTATAAGGGTTTGGGAGAAATGAACCCAGAACAGCTGTGGGAAACGACCATGGATCCAAAAAAGCGCATGTTAAAGCAGGTGAACATTGAAGATGCGGAACGCGCGGATGAAATGTTTGATATTCTCATGGGTTCAGAGGTCGCGCCGCGCAAGAAATTCATTCAGACAAATGCAAAGCACGTGAAAGATCTGGATGTATAAAAGAAAGACCTCGCAAGAGCGCGAGGTCAGGGGTTCAGGGGATCGGCCGCACACGTGCGGCCGATTTTTAGATGTGGTTACTTCTCCAGGTGTCGTTCATCCCCCTGCTTTGGATGATCGACGTGGAATCGAGTCTCGTCTCGTGCACGATGCTCGTTGCCACGCCGTGCTCGGTCATGATGCAGAATGCCGCTCCCGCGATGAAGGTGCTCATGGGAAGTTGATCGATCGATGCGGGATCGAGCGTCTGCCCTTTGTTGAGCGGAACCTTGATGCACGGGTAGAACGCTCGATTCCGATCGTGTACGGAGAGGGCGCGTTCCTCATAGAGCATGAGTTGTGTGGCCACCATTCGAGCATTGCTCAGAACAGCAGACGCTGCTGCAGGCAGCTGCAGGTTGGATGCGGTCTCGTGATGCCCGATCTCGTAGGATCTTTTGAGGGCGATGGGCATGCCTTGAAGAATGCTCAGCGCATCAAGCACTCTTCTTGCATCGACCTCGCTGATGTTGACCCGTGCCTCGTACAGGACGATGTACGCTTGATTGAGTCCGCATGGCGACGCCGCGGACGTATCGGTCCCGTCGAGCGCCCTCAGCTCGTTGGCTCGCCGTTGGAACTCTGAATCAGGAAACAGGACGAATCCACGGAGCCCTTGATGTTTCATACCGTATCTCCTCCGTATGTTCAGAGAGCGGAGTATGTCTATCATGCATTAATCCGTTCGTCAATCTTCGTGTTTGTTCCATTCTCTACTATGCGCTATGCTAGAACTATGAAAGGAAACCCCTCACGTCTTATTGCAAATTGTCCGTTGTGCCAGGGGGCATACAGCGGCAAGGATTTGCGTATGATCGGCGAGCAAAATGGTGCACGGTTGTTTCATTGCGCCTGTTCGCATTGTGGGCAAGCGATGATCGCACTTATGCTTGAAACCACAGAGTGGGTTAGCTCCGTGGGCCTGGTGACGGACCTTGAAGCTGAGGAGGCACGTCGGATCCATGGCTGGCCTCGAATTACCTCTGATGATTGCATCTTTCTTCATCGAATTCTCGAGGAGGGCAGCGCTGAGCTGTGCCAAGCCCTGTTAAAATTGAGTGCCAAGGGCAAGACTTGACCATTTTGCTCGCTTTGGGTAAGCTCTACCCATCTTTATGTCCTACGCCCTCTCTGCGACCCTGCGCCCGGCCACTAGCCGCGTCCAGGATGAACGATTAAATTCACGCATTCCTGCCATTGTCTACGGACGAGGTGCGGAAAACCAACAGGTGATTGTCACGCGCTCTGAATTTTTGCGCATTTTTTCCGGTGCTCGTTATTCCAGTTTGATCGATTTGGCGATCGATGGCGGTGCATCCGTTAAAGTGTTGATCAAAGAAATTCAGTACCATCCATTGCGTCTTGATCCAATTCACGTCGACTTTCAGCGCATTCGCATGGACGAAGAGATGACCGTGGTTGTGCCGCTGCACTTCGTGGGTGAATCTGCAGCTGTTAAGGTGTTGGCCGGTACGTTATTGAAATCATTGGATAAGATGACTGTGCGCTGTCTGCCAAATGACTTACCTGCCTTCATCGACGTTGACATCTCTTCATTGAAGACCTTTAATGATTCTATCACCGTTGCCGATTTGCCGTTGCCGAAAGGCGTCGTTGCTGTCACTGCCGGCAATGTGACGATCACGACTGTCGCCGCTCCGTTGACGGAAGACGAATTGAAACGTCTCGAACAGGGCGATCAGACAGCTGATGTGACCGCGATCAAGACGGAAGGTGAAGAAAAGAAGGCGGCAGAAGAGGCTAAGAAAGCAGAAGAAGCTTCGCTTGATAAAAAAGAACCAAAAAAGGACGCCAAGAAATAATTCGCTTATTTTGGCAAACAAAATCCGTTCGTGTAGACGAGCGGTTTTTGTTTTCTTGTTTTATTAAGAATTCATGGTACACTCGAGAACATCATGGTGTACATCCAATCCTCTGGACCAACCCGTCTTCGACCAATCAACAATCGGCGCCTGCTGCGTCGTCGTTTGAAGTGGAGCGTGCCTCTTGTCACGCTCCTTGTGTTGGGCGCGTCCGTTGGTTTATTCTTTTTGATCGTCAGCGGAAAACTGCGCGTGAACAATGGATCGCATACGCCTAGCGCTTCAGCATCATCAACGGCGTGGTTGTTGCAGCCAGGCGCTTCTACGAGCACGCAGCTAGTGCCGCGTGCCCTTGATGGGGTATTGGTTCCCATTGGTCAAGAGATGTTTGTTCCTCGAGGTGTGATGATCGACAATCAGATCGCGGCGCGTCCTCAATCTGGTTTATCGCAGACATCGCTCGTGATTGAGTCACCTGTTGAGGGGGGCATCACTCGATTATTGGCGTTTTTTGACGCGACTACGACCCCTCCAGAGATCGGTCCGGTGCGCAGTAGCCGTCCGTATTTTATCGATTGGGCTCAGGGTTGGCACGCGATGTATTTTCATGTCGGAGGAAGTCCCGACGCTTTGAACCATCTGCAGGCGCTCGGAAAAACTTTTGGCAACGTAGATCAGATTGCGTCAGCTTTGTACTTCTGGCGTTCTCCAAAACGTAGCGCGCCGCATAACGTTTATACGAACCAGCCGTTCATGACGCAGGCGTTGATTGACGGTGGTCTGGCGACTTCGACGAGTGTTGTGGCCTGGCATTTTGTGGATGCTTCTACGTCGACCATGTCTGCGCATGTGAGTTCGATCAACGTGGGATATCCTGGTGACGCACGTGTTACGTGGAAGTTTGATCCATCAACAAATTTGTATCGTCGTTCACAGGGTGGAAAAAAACAAAACGATAGCGACGGAACGCCTCTTGAAGCACATAACGTGATTGTGATCGAGACGGACGGACAGGTGTTGGATGAAAAAGGACGTCTGAGTGTGCGTACCATTGGGAGCGGGTCGGCGATCGCGTATCGCGATGGGAACCGATATGCGGTTCGTTGGTCACGCATAGCAAATGAGCCAATTCGTTTTGAATTCGATGATGGGAGCGAGTTTCTCTTTGATCGTGGGAACACCTGGATTGAGGTGACGACGAATGATCTGATGTTTGCCGGGTTGAATACGGCGACGTCAACGTCGACCACGTCAACGCCGTAAGGTACAAGGATGAAAAAGAGGATCATCGGATCTGATGTAGAATTTGTATTTGTATGAACCATGCGGATGATGTGCGGACAAAAGAACGGAGAGCTTATGCGGTGCCTCATGTATTAGAGACGCGTATGGCGCTGTATCGTTTTTTTATTGGTTCAAGCAGAACAGGAGAGGTTATTCGTCATTTTGAAGGATTTGACGGGATGCGCGTACTAGATCTTGGATGTGGGAACGGCGAGCTTGCACACGAGATGCTGCAGACGTTTCCACATGCGCATATTGTTGGCATTGATACGTCTGAGCCGTTGCTTGAGCAAGCGCGAATACGCTGCGTGAATCAATCGGCTGAGTTTATCGTGAATGACGCATCATCAGTTACGCTCGATGGATTGTTTGATCGCATATTGCTTGCCCATACCCTCCATTTGATGGCTGATAAGCCGGCGATGTTGGCTCATGCCTTGAGGCATGTAACGTCTGGTGGACGTTGCGTGCTCACGCTGCATAGTTCACAAGACGTTCCACGAAAACGCGGCTGGATCGCCTGGTTTGAACAGATGTTTCATAAAAAATATTGCGGTTCACGTGAAAGCTTGACGATTGAGTCCTGGGATGAGGTGATGGGTGATGAGTTTGTGCCCTCTGTTCGTGAAACGGTTGCCGGTGTTATTCGTTTGACGGAGAGCGCCCCGTATCTTGCGTATCTTCAAACAGAACGTGCTCGATTTGAACCCGCGCCCACAGATGAGGAGTGGAATACGTTTATTTTTCACGCTCAACAAGACATGGAGTCGGATATTGAACGGCAAGGTTTTTTTGATGAATCGCATGCGTTTGGCATGATCGTGTTGGTGAAGACATAACTATATGCAAGACAAAATTATCATTCGTGGAGCACGCGAGCACAATTTGAAAAATATTTCGCTCGAGCTGCCACGCAATAAAATGATCGTGTGTACGGGTTTGTCTGGTTCAGGCAAATCTTCGCTTGCGTTTGATACGATTTTTGCGGAAGGGCAGCGCCGGTATGTGGAATCCTTGTCGGCGTATGCACGGCAATTTTTGGGGCAGATGGATAAGCCGGATGTGGATGAGATCGAAGGCCTTTCGCCCGCCATTTCGATCGACCAAAAGGCGCATTCTGCGAATCCGCGTTCCACGGTCGCCACGATTACGGAGATCTATGATTACCTGCGTGTGTTGTACGCGCGCGTTGGGCAGCCGGTGTGTCCCGTCTGCCAAAAACCGATTCGTCGCATGACCGTGGATGAGATGGTGGATCTCACCGTTAAGCGTACGCAGGAATGGCAACGATCTAGGGAGTGGGCCGAGAAAAATAAGTTGAAAAGAGCCGCCCACATTATGGTTGGGAATGCCATAAGGAGTGGGAGCTTAGTTCCGAAGCCGTGTGAGCGATGCGGTACTACAGAATTGGTAAACG
>CAIKOH010000038.1 GCA_903829075.1 Candidatus Uhrbacteria bacterium | reverse complement strand
TGGTTCTGCGTTGGATTTTGCCCCAGTTTCTTTTAATACAGGGTCTTTTTCAAACACAGTGTGTTCTTTGGAGAGGTCTCGGTTCAATGCCTGGTCTTTGGTGTACCCTTCAGGATAGCGCTGGCGAAGTTTTTGGATGTTTTTCTCCCAGATATCTTCAAACGAGACGCCCAACTCGTCTGCGAGAATCGCCAGATACCACATGACATCACCCACCTCTTCTACGAGATTCACGCGATCCAGCTCTTTTCCATAGATTTTACTCTTTTTCACTGTGCTCATGAGCTCGGCGGCTTCGGTTACTGTCCCCATGACCCCATGCTCAATGCGTGGAGTGACGTCGCCGGTTGCGGCAAATCTATAGGTTTTGTTCTCGGTGCGCAGAGCGAGATCGATGTATTCTTTTGGGGTCATAGAAAGAAATAAGAGCGAGAAAAAGAGGGAACGTGGGGGTAGGATACAGACGAAGAGAGTTCTTGACAAAGCGGATAATTTTCTCCCGACTTGACATCATTTGACAAGCTTGCGTGTACATGTTAAGCTCCGCCTGGAAATCATGGATGATTTTCAACCATTTGTTGCATGTTTCATCCCATGAAGTAAGGCGAATTATCCTCCCGAATGACCTTTGGGAGGGTTTTTGCTGCTAGGAAATAGTCCGTTCGTCAATTTTTATTCACACGACCCTCGTTTCTCGACGATCACCGCGATCCACCGGCTGTGTGTCCACCGATCCCTGGTCTTGTCGAAAAAGAGTGCGTTCGTGAGGTGTTGATGCCATTTTCCCATGCCCGCCCACCAGTTCCGCCGTCTGCCTCCGAAAGAAGGAGAGCGCCGTTATTTCACCGCTTCACGCGACGCCATGGCGTTGCCTGATCTGATCGAAATCCAAAAAACTTCGTATCGCTGGTTTTTGCAGGAAGGGATTCGCGATTTGTTTAAGGAGATTTCTCCCATCCAAGATTTTATTGGACGAGATCTTGAGTTATATTTTTCGGATTATTACATTGACGAGCCAAAGTTTGACGAAACCACCTCCAAAGAAAAGAACGTTAACTACGAGGCGCCGTTGCGCGTGAAGACGCGTTTGATTAACAAGCGCACGCAGATGGAGAAGGAACAGGAGGTCTATTTGGGCGACATTCCGATCATGACGGAACGTGGAACCTTCATTATCAACGGCATTGAGCGCGTGGCGATTTCGCAGTTGGTGCGTTCTGCGGGTGCATTTTTCATGGCTGAGGTGAATCGTGGTCGCCGGTACTATGGAGCGAAGGTCATTCCAAACCGTGGTGCCTGGTTGGAATTTGAGACGGACAGTAATAACGTTATCTGGGTCAAGATCGACCGCAAGCGTAAGGTCGCGGCAACGTCGCTCTTGCGCGCGTTTGGATTGAGCACGGATGAATCGATCCAGCAGGCCTTTGCCGATGTCGACATCCATCCTCTGAACCACTACATCGAGGCCACGTTGGCAAAAGATGTGGCCACCAATCAAGACGACGGCTTCGTTGAAATCTACAAGCGTATCCGTCCAGGTGATCTTGCGACGCCGGATAACGCCCGTTCATTGGTGCAGTCCATGTTTTTTAACTTTGATCGGTATGATCTTGGTCAGGTTGGTCGCTACAAATTTAATCAGCGTTTTGGATTAACGGCAGAGCATGAAGAAATCAGCAAAGAAACCAACCGCATTCTGACCAAGGAGGATGTGATTTTGATTGTACGCGAGGTGATTCGTTTGAACATCAGCCAGGAAGAACCGGATGACGTGGATCACTTGGGCAACCGTCGCGTGCGTGCGGTCGGCGAATTGGTGCAGAGCCGTTTCCGCATTGGTCTCGCGCGCATGCAGCGTATTGTGAAGGACCGCATGTCCACGCTGGACATCACGGCTTTGAACCCAGCGAAGCTCATTAACGCGCGTCCTGTTATTGGTGCAGTGCGTGAGTTTTTCATGAGTTCGCAGCTGTCGCAATTCATGGAACAGACCAATCCTTTGTCTGAACTTGAGCACAAGCGACGCTTGTCTGCGATGGGTCCGGGAGGGTTGGCGCGTGAGCGTGCTGGATTTGATGTCCGTGACGTGCATCGAACGCACTACGGCCGCATCTGCCCGATCGCCTCTCCGGAAGGTCCGAACATCGGCTTGGTGGGTCACTTGGCCTGTTATGCGCGTATCAACGAGTACGGATTTATCGAAACCCCGTTCCGAAAGGTGCGCTCATGGGCGGACAATGACGGCAAGGACGCCATCGACGAGGTTTTGCGCGCTGATATTCATGACGGCGAAGGCAAGCTGATTGCTAAGGCTGATACGGAGGTCGATGCTTCGCTCGCCAAAAAATTGCAAAAGACCTCGATTGCGACCCTGCCGATTGTCCCGCGCGTCTTGCCCGAGATCGTCTACTTGAACGCGTTTACGGAAGAACGTGGAACCACGGCGCCAGCCACGACCCCGATCGGTCGCGACGGACGATTTTTGGAACCACGCACGAGCGCGCGTAAAAATGGAGAACCAACCATCGTGGATGTGCATGAGGTTGATTACGTCGACGTTTCATCCAAACAAATTTTGTCCATCGGCACGTCCTTGATTCCATTCGTGGAACATGACGACGGTCACCGCGCGTTGATGGGAACGAACATGCAACGTCAGGCCGTTCCCTGTATTAAACCGGACGCACCAATTGTCGGTACAGGTGTTGAACGTCGTGCGGCTATCGATTCAGGCCACACCATCATTGCCCCACAAGACGGAAAGGTCACGGGAGTTTCTGGTCGTCACGTGGAATTTTTGGGCGCGGATGGAACCTTGCATAAGTATGATCTGGTGAAGTTTCAGTGTTCGAACAGCTCGACCTGTATCAACCAGCATCCGGTCGTCAACAAAGGTCAGCAGATGTATTCCGGTGAGGTGTTGGTTGATGGAACGTCCTGTCAGGGTGGAGAAATCGCCTTGGGTCAAAATTTGTTGTGCGCCTTTTTGAGCTGGGATGGCTACAACTATGAAGACGCCATTATTTTGAGCGAACGTTTGGTGCACACCGATCGTTTCACCTCAATCTATATCGAATATCACACCATTGATGTACGCGACACAAAATTGGGTCAAGAAGTTGTCACCTCAGATATTCCAAATGTGTCAGAGGAAAAACTTCGCAACTTGGATGAGCATGGCATTGTGCGCATCGGTGCTGAAGTGAAGTCTGGGGACATCTTAGTTGGAAAGATCACGCCAAAAGGTGAAACCGATCTGTCCGCAGAAGAAAAGCTGTTGCGCGCCATCTTCGGTGAAAAAGCTCGCGATGTGCGTGACTCTTCCTTGCGTTTGCAGCACGGTGAGCACGGCAAGGTTGTGGACGTGCGCACCTTCTCGCGTGAGGCAGGGGACAAATTGCAGCCAGGTGTGATGCGCCAGATCGTGGTGTCTGTCGCTGACCTACGCAAGGTTCAAGTCGGAGACAAGCTCGCCGGACGTCACGGTAACAAGGGTGTTATTTCGAAGATCGTGCCGGTCGCCGACATGCCGTTCTTGGAAGATGGAACTCCGGTTGACGTCATCCTGTCACCGCTCGGCGTTGTGTCCCGTATGAACCTGGGTCAGATTTTGGAAACGCATTTGGGATTGGCCGCAAACGCGCTTGGATATACCGTTGCAACACCGGTGTTTGACGGTGTGCCAGAAGAAACGATTCGCGAGCAGTTGGTCGAAGCCGGCTTCCCTCCAGATGGAAAAATTCCGCTGTTTGATGGACGCACCGGTGAAAAATACGATCATCGCCCAACCGTCGGTTACATCTACGTCTTGAAATTGAACCACATGGTCGAAGACAAGATCCATCAACGTTCCATCGGACCGTACTCCCTGATTACCCAGCAGCCGCTCGGAGGAAAGGCGCAATTTGGTGGTCAGCGTTTTGGAGAAATGGAAGTGTGGGCCCTCGAAGCCTACGGAGCTGCCCACACCTTGCAAGAAATCTTGACGATTAAGTCAGACGATGTGCAGGGACGTTCCAAAGCGTACGAAGCGATCATCAAGGGCGAACCAATTCAAAAAGTGAATGTTCCAGAATCCTTCAACGTGCTTATGCGCGAATTGAAAGGCTTAGGATTGGACGTTGAATTGCTGAAGGATGGAAAGCGCATGGAAGAAACTGCGCCACCGGTTGAACAGTTCCGCGCGCGCCGCGAATCAAGTACTGAGTCAGATCAAGGGTGGGACGCGCCTCTCACCAATGACGTGATCTAACCCCCCGCACCCTCCTATGACTTTCTTCCAATCAGAACAGATTAAAACTAGCGATTTTGATTCCATTCGGTTGACCCTGGCGGCACCGGATGTGATCCGTCGCTGGTCGTATGGTGAGGTCACCAAACCAGAAACCATCAACTATCGTACGCAAAAGCCAGAAAAAGGCGGCTTGTTTGCCGAAGAAATTTTTGGCCCGTCAAAGGACTGGGAATGTTACTGTGGTAAGTACAAAAAAATCCGTTACAAGGGCATTGTGTGTGACAAGTGTGGGGTGCAGGTCACACACTCCTTGGTTCGCCGTGAACGCATGGGCCATATCGAACTTGCGGCTCCGGTTTCACACATCTGGTTCTTGCGCAGCGTTCCATCCAAGATCGGCACGGTGCTCGACATGTCCATCCAATCGTTGGAAAAGGTGATTTATTTTACGGCGTTTATCATCACGGATGTTAATGAAGAGATGCGCCAACAGTTGATTGAACAGGTTCACGCCGAATACAAGGGCAAACGCAACGGCATTGAAGCCGAATATAAACGTGATATCGAGCGTGCGCAAGCGCGTGCCACGGAAAAGAATCTGACGCAAGACGCCTTGGCTAAGGAGTTGGACAAGGTTCAAGGAATCAAAACACAAAAATTGGAAGCACTCGATGAGGATATTGGTTCGATCGACAAAGAATTGAAGGATCTGAAACCGTTGAAGATTTTGTCTGAAACAGATTATCATGATCTTTCCTTGAAGTACGGTCACATCTTTGAAGCGCGTATTGGTGCTGAAGCCGTTGATGAGTTGTTGAAGCGTATCAATGTGGACGCGACCATGACCGGTCTTGAAGAGGAGCTGACCGATGCGACCGAAGCTAAACGCGATCGTTTGGTTCGTCGTCTGCGTTTGCTTAAATCATTGAGCCTGAATCACATCGATCCACACTGGATGATCATGAAGGTGCTTCCGGTGATCCCTCCAGATTTGCGTCCGATGGTTCCGCTTGATGGTGGACGTTTCGCGACCTCTGATCTGAACGATCTGTATCGCCGCGTTATCAATCGCAACAACCGTTTGAAGCGCTTGATCGAGTTGAACGCCCCTGAAGTTATCGTGCGCAATGAAAAACGCATGTTGCAGGAAGCGGTTGATTCCTTGATCGATAACAGCGCGCGTCACTCAAAGACGGTCATTGCCGCAACCGGAAAGAAACGTCAATTGAAATCCTTAGCAGACTTTTTGAAGGGGAAGCAAGGACGCTTCCGTCAGAACTTGCTCGGAAAACGTATCGATTACTCTGGTCGTTCCGTGATTGTTGTTGGCCCAACGCTTGAACTGCATCAATGTGGTCTTCCAAAAACCATGGCCTTGGAATTGTTCAAGCCATTCATCATCGCGCAGTTGATTAAGCGTGAACTGGTGCACAATATTCGTTCCGCGAATCGCTACATCGAAGCGGATCACGCTGAGGTGTGGGATATTCTTGAGGTCATCGCGGAAGACGCGGTCGTGCTCTTGAATCGCGCTCCGACGTTGCATCGTCTTGGTATTCAAGGCTTTCAACCAAAGTTGATCGAAGGGAAAGCGATTCAGGTTCATCCCATGGTGTGTCCGGCGTTTAACGCAGACTTTGATGGAGACCAAATGGCCGTCCATATTCCGTTGACGGATGAGGCGCGTTGGGAGGCGAAGAACTTGATGCTGTCCACGAAGAACCTGTTGAAACCAGCTACGGGTCAGCCAATCGCCCGTCCAGATAAAGATATTGCCTGGGGTTGTTACTACATGACCACCATATTGTAGCGTGACGACGGTCAGGTCAAAGCGTTTCCAAATGCAGATCAGGCGATCTACCTGTTTGAAGCGGGCAAGCTTTCTATTCGTGAAAAAATTCGAGTACGTATCGAAGAAGGGCAGACGCCAGTTGAAACCTGTGTCGGACGGTTGATTTTGAACCGCTTGTTTCCGAAAGAAATCGGATTCCGCAACGAACTCATCGGAACGAAGCAGCTCGGAGAGATCGTACGCACGACTATTGAGTTGCGTGGCTTTGAACGCACGGCGCGTTTTCTCGATGAGGTGAAACAGATGGGTTTCTACTACATCACCAAATCTGGATTTAGCTACGGCATGGGTGATCTGCCTGTCGTGGATAAAGCTGGCCTGTTGGCGGAAGGGGATGCCAAGGTCTTGGAGGTTGAATCTCAATATCATGAGGGGTTGTTGACCAAAAAAGAACGTTACTCCCAGATCATCAAGGTCTGGAGTGACGTCAAAGACAGCATTCAGCGTTTGTCAAAAGAAGCATTGGATAAAAATAGCACCGTCTTCTCCATGATCGACTCTGGTGCGCGTGGATCATTTGGACAGTTGACGCAGGCCATTGGTATGCGTGGTTTGGTGAGCAGTCCATCCGGTGAAACGATCGAATTGCCGATCAAGTCTTCGTTGCGCGAAGGTTTGGATGTGCTTGAGTACTTCATCTCGTCTCACGGTTCACGTAAGGGGTTGACGGATACGGCCTTGAAAACGGCGAATGCCGGATACCTGACTCGTCGTTTGGTCGATGTGGCGCAAGACCTGATCATTGCTGAGGAAGATTGTGGCGACACCAATGGCACGACCTTAACCGCAGCCGAATGTGAAGAGATCGGTGAACCGTTGCTCACGCGTTTGCTCGGTCGCATCCTCTTGAAGGACTTGAAAGATGCAGAAACTGGCGAATCATTGGTGAAAAAAGGAACGCTGTTGGATGAAAACCACATTCGTGCATTGGCGAAGCATAAGGTTGATAAAGCCGTAGTGCGTTCCGTGTTGACCTGTAAGTTGCGTCGCGGATTGTGTCAGAAGTGTTACGGCTACGATCTCGCGCACAACCGTATCGTCGCGGTGGGAACTGCCGTGGGTATTATTGCCGCACAATCCATTGGTGAACCGGGAACGCAGCTGACCATGCGTACCTTTCACAGCGGAGGTGTAGCCGCAGCGGACATCACGCACGGCTTGCCACGTGTGGAAGAGCTGTTCGAAGCGCGTATTCCAAAGCACAAGGCTGTGGTCGCGCAGGTTTCCGGTAAGGTCAAGATCGTGGTTGGCGAGCGCCGCATGCTTCAGACCGCGACCGGCGAACGCGTCCTCGATGCAACATCAGGTAACAAAGTGATTCACGTAAGCTATATCGGGACACAGGAAGAAGCATTCCCTTTTGCCAAAAAAGATCTTGTTAAGGTGAAGGACGGCCAAAAAGTCAAAGAGGGCGACATGCTGATCGTACGTGCGTCTGGCGAAGACGTTACTGCGATGCATGCTGGAACCATCAAATTAGAAAAAGCCGAGCTCAGTTTAATCTACCGCGCTTCCACCGTGATGGAACACGAGGTTCCAGCCGGATACCAGGTCTTGGTCAAGGATGATCAAGAGGTGGTCGCAGGAGATGCATTGACCGAAGGTCAGATGGATTTGCAGGAGCTCTTCCGCTTGAAGGGTCACGACGACGTCATGCGCTACATCTTGCGCGAGGTGTTGTCGGTGTATGCTTCGCAGGGTCAAAAGTTGAACGCGAAGCATATCGAAATCATCATTCACCAGATGTTTTCGCGTGTGTACGTCAAGAATCCGGGGGATACGGAGCTCTTGCCGGGACAGGTAGTCGAACGTACACGTGTTGAAGCGCAGATCGAAAAACTTGCCGACATCAAAAACGGTCGCGAACCAGAGGTGGCGCCATTGTTCATGGGTATTACCAAGGTTGCCCTGTCCACAGAATCGTTCCTGGCCGCCGCATCCTTTATGGAAACCGCTCGCGTGCTTATCAATGCAGCTGTGACGGGCAAGGTGGATCGTTTGGAAGGATTGAAAGAGAACGTCATTATCGGACGTCTCACTCCTTCTGGAACCGGATTCTTGTCTTCACCTTCCGCAGTGGAAGAAGCGGCCGCCATCGGTCCGAATCGTCGCTACCGCGAGAAAACCAAAGTTGTAGAAGAGGAGGGTGTGTAGAAGTACTAGAGAAAGAGCATCTTGGCAAAAAAATAAAAAAAGCGTAGACTTACATTTGGTCTACGCTTTTTTCATGTCTTTGACATGAAAGGGGGATGTATGGGAACGACCGATGGAAGGATGGTTAGGTCTCGTAACGCGCATGGTGGTATAATCGACGCGTCCAGCACGCGCGAGTCGCGTCTTGCCCAGCTGGTGCGCCAGGCAACCCCTCCCGGAGGAGATCTGCCTACCTACACGTCCGTGAGAAATCTTCTCGAAGGAGATGGAAAGCGAGATGTGTGGGAGCGTGCTGAGTTGGTGCGGGAATTCTACTGCTGTCAAATGGTGCGTCAACCGAATAAGGGAGAGATTTGGCCCGAGGGGACTGCGCGGGCCGTGCGGTTCTGGGAGGATCGCTTTCATCATCCGCTCTTTCATGATGGATTGTTGAATGGTCAAGAGCTGGTGAGCAATTATCTTGACGAGGACGACTATCCGCTTTTGGTTCGGGCCGATGGACGCGTCACTCCGCTTCCAGAGATGGTTCGACCCTATTTTTCGACCAAGATGCTCCACGCTGTGCCGTGGGTTCCGGCGTCGCTGGATGACCCTTTGGCTCTGCCTTTGGTGGTCATAATGCATTGGCTGCACGCACTCGGCCTCGAGCTCATCTGCGAGAGGGATCCACATTTCCGTTATGATCCGGAAGCTGCTCCTTCTGCCTTGCAGCAATGGATCTCCGTTTCTGTCACGTGACACTTCGCACCGAATGGGTCTCTTCCGTTCGGTGTTTTGCTTTGTGTTTTTTTCTTATTTAGCGCAGCGGAATATGTTTAAAGGTGAAGTTGTAGCGCTTTTCCCAGAGTCGAATCAGATCGGCATGGAACTGCGCGGTGGCGAATTCGTTGGCGGTGGAGCCTTGTGGCAGGCGTTCCTCATCTTGCGCGATGAGTTGAACGTGGATGGAGGGTTCCCCCGCAGTCAAGGCAGCCGCGACTCGGCGATGGCCGTGGACGATGAAGAATCGTCCCATGCTGTAGATTACGCCGACGAGTTGTCCGTCATCTTCTGTGTTTTTTGTGGGCAGCAGTTCTTGAGGCGAGAGCCAGAGTTGCGTGGGTTGTCCCGGAATCCAAGTAGCGCGTTCCTGTTGAATACGCGCGACAACGTCTTGTGGCAAAATTTGCGACGTATCAATTACGAGATCGTAGTTGCGTAGACGCGTGCAATCCACGCCGTAGGTTACCATGAAGCGATGGTTTTCGCTGAGTTTTCGTTCTAGGATTTTTTGTTGTGCTTCACTGATATCTTGGTAACGTTCACTTTGTCGAGAGCTATCCCCACTGATTCGCGTTGCGGCGATCACCGGATTTACAAGGAGATACACCTTGAATGAGCTGGGAACGAAGTGCCAGGCCAAACGGGAGTCAATGACGCAGGGCTCGGAGGAGGATTCGAGGAGTTTGAGTTGGTTGTCGATATGTTGATCGATTTCCGGATGTGTGTCGGCGTAGGTGTTCAGTTCAAGGGTGCTCATGCCCATGTCAGCCGCAAGTTTTCGTTGAATGTCGCCTGTGGATGAACGCTGCACATGCAGAGCGAGGGCTAAGGCTTTGGTGACAGAGCTCTTGCCGCTACCGAGATCACCGGCAATGGAAATTTTATGGGTGGCACGGGAAAACGAGGTCATGTGCCGTACTGTAAGCGAATTTGCCGTTTTTCGCAACAGGCATCGGTGAGGCAGAAAATTATCCACAGTTGGCTCTGGACGTCACTCACGAAAAACACAAGTGCTTGTGGTATGATCCTTTTTGCACCACAACATGTAGTTTTCAGAACCTTTTCATTTTCCTCACTGTTTTTCTATGGATCTTTCCTCTTCTTCCTCAGTTCCTGTGGCCACAGGCTGGTCGTTTATCGGTTCAATTGCGGATGTGCAGAAACGGAATGGCAGCACGCAAGCGTACGACATCGGGAAAATTGAAGCCTCGATTCGCAAGGCGTTCGCGTCTGCGGATCACAAGGATGAGGTTCTTCTTTTGACCATCACGGAACATGCCGTCGATCAACTGCAACGAACCTTCGACGGAACGCGCGTGCCGCGAACGATCGACATTCATGACATCGTGGTCAAAGCTCTGTCCGATACCCAGCTCGCGTCCGTGATGGAAGCGTTTACGCGCGCGCAAGCAGCCAAGGTTCCGAAGCCGGCAGCGGTTCGTCCATCTGGACCCGTGACGCCCGTTCCTCCATCCGCGTTTGTGCCGACTCCCTCCTCACTTTCTGAAATTTCTATGTCACCCTCTCCATCTGTGCCAGCCCCGTTGACTAGCAGCGGTGAAACGTTTACCCCACGTCGTCGTCGTTTGAATGATGAACGTAAAGCCGTGACCCATAAATTTCAGGTAGGAAAACATGAAGGCTATCTCACAGTTGGACTGTACGATGATGGACAACCCGGAGAAATTTTTGTGCGTATGAGTAAAGAGGGGAGCGTGATTAGTGGACTCATGGATGCATTTGCGACCGCATCGTCTATCGGATTGCAATACGGCGTGCCACTTAAGGTTCTTGTGAATAAATTTGCCAACATGCGTTTTGAACCAAATGGTCCGACGCAAAATCCGAATATCCCAGAGGCGCGTTCGATTGTGGACTATATTTTTCGTTGGATGGGATTGAAGTTCTTGACCTCCGAGGAACGTCAGCAGATTGGGTTGCATGGACAGGAGATCGACGAGAACACGGGGGAGAGTATTGATCCTTTGCAGGTGAGTCTGCTTGATTCAGTCGGAACCGTATGAGCCAGCTTCTTGGAGCCTGCCCGCTGCTGACGCATCGGCAGTTTTATCGCCCGTTTGAGTATCCCAACTATTTTGAGTACTTCAAGAAACAGAACCAGGCGCACTGGATGCCCACAGAAGTACCGATGGAAAGTGATATTACAGATTATCGATTTCGTTTGACACCGGCCGAGTCCAGCGTAATCGTGAATATTCTGCGTTTTTTTACGCAGGGAGACATTGAGGTCAACAATAACTACAACAGCAAACTCATCCACGCATTTCCGAAACCGGAAATTAAGATGATGCTCTCCGCCTTTGCGGCGATGGAGGGGGTGCATGTATGGGCGTATTCGTATTTGAATGACTCGCTCGGACTTCCAGAAAAAGAGTACTCCACTTTTTTGGAATACGAGGCCATGCGCAATAAGTACACCTACATTCAAAATATCGAAGCGCGCACGGTTGAGGAGTTGGCCGTCAACATGGCGGTGTTCGGTGGGTTTATGGAGGGCGTGAGTTTGTTCTCGTCATTCGCGATCTTGATGAATTTCCCGCGTCTGGGAAAATTGAAGGGGGTTGGGCAGATTATCACTTGGAGCATCCGCGATGAGACGTTGCACAGCACTGCAATGTGTGAACTGTTCCGCGATTTAATTCGCGAGAACCGTCATGTGTGGACGGATAAGCTGCGTCGAACGCTGTATCAAGCCTGTGATGACATGGTGAAACTTGAAGATGCATTCATCGACACCTGTTTTTCACTGGGAGCGGTTCCGGGGCTCACGCCAGAAGAGGTGAAGCAGTATGTGCGCTTTACGGCGGACAAAAAATTGAATGAGCTTGGGTTGGATAAAATCTACAACATGCCAAATTCTCTTCCCTGGCTTGACATCATGGTGAATGCAAAAGAACACACGAACTTTTTTGAGAATCGTGCGACAGAATATTCAAAGGGATCCGTTGTTGAGGATTGGGTATAATTTTTTCTTCTATGTCTTCTCCTTCATCTACCACTCCGCCAAAAATCTACGCAACCGTGATTGATGCACTGTCGAATAATGATCTTCATGCCGCCCGCGATCTGTTGCTGCGCGATATCTTGGAACAGACGCGCGGCAAATCCAGTTGGGATAGCCCTCACTACACGGCAGACCGGGCCTTTCAAGAAAAAATCGTGCTGGATGAAACCGGCAACACCCGTTTGACCTATTTTGGTCTGGAGAATTTGCGCGACCGCTATTTTTTGCGTGATGGAGAGGGGAATATCGTCGAGCAGCCGCAAACATTTTTTGCGCGTGTCGCGACTGGTATGTCTCGCGGAGATTTTCCTCTTGCGCAGCGACTCTATAATTACATGGCAAAGAACTGGTTT
>CAIKOH010000037.1 GCA_903829075.1 Candidatus Uhrbacteria bacterium | reverse complement strand
AACACGTGACTGCTCAATATATTTAGTCACCATGACATACCAGCTGGCCAAGCTCATCAATACGAGAACAAGCAATGTGCCGCGACCATCAACAAACACTGCCCTGACCACAATGACCACAAAAAATGGTCCGTGCTCAACAGCGGAATCAGCACGCACAACGGCCACCAGGTCATCTCAGACCATTGAATAAAGCCTCTTCTCAAACGTACCACCAAAAAAATGAGAAGACCAATACCAATCAGTCCACATTCATCAAGAGCGAGGAGCGGAACGAGGTGCGGCGGTTCAACCGGAAGATTCACAGAAACGATTCCATCATGCACAAGCGCAAACACCGACACACCAGGGCCCACACCAAACCACGGATGACGCGTAAATAACGTCCACCCATCACGCAACGACTGCAAACGCGTCTGCGAGGATAGTTGCTCAAGACGAGCCTGCCCTTGCACGCGAGTCGACAGTAGAGGATGGACGGACCATGCAGTTATCGCGATCACACTGACGAGGATGATTAAACGCTGCGCACACTCCCCGTTCCACAAGTATCTTTTTTTATTTGACTGACCCGCTAAGTCCTCGCCTGCGCGAAAATGGTTCGCGTGAAAAGCATCCCACAACATTCCACACATACCGAGTGCCGCCGCAATCCATGCGCTCCTCGAAAAAGTCACTACAAGCACGATCGAACTCCATCCAGCAAACCCAAGATACATCCATCTGCGCCAGGCGGTCGATTCGGTACAGCTCAACACAAACGCGGCGATAAATGTAAGCGCCAACCATCCGCCAAAAACGTTTGGATGAGGAAACCCTCCGTAGACACGTAAAAAACGCTGTCCCGCTTGCTCAACCACGCTCACGCCACGCGTCAACGGATCTTGTGCTGACATGCCAAGCCACGATGAACCGTCTACGCGTTGTCTGAACCACTGCAACGATCCAAACGCCAACTGCGGAACCATAGACCACACCAACACGCGCATGATCTGCCGTCTTTTGATGTTAAAAAAGGTCAGAGACCACGCAAAACCCGCAAGCAATAACACCTGAACCCACCACTGAATGGTGGCAAGCGGAAACAGGGAAATAAAACAGCATTCAGCGATAAAAAAAATGAGCAGGAGAACGGTCCACTTACGCCTGATCTTCGTCACTGTCAACAACACACACACGATCAACGGAATCCACGAAGCAAAAAACAGCGTCTTCCCCTGCTGCCACACGAACCCGTTCACCATGGGCGATAAAAAAATCTTTGCGGTTTGAATTGGCAGCAAACACAACGCGATGCGCCACGCCGCGTCAAAAAAAGCTCTTCGTCGTTCATGATTCAACGCCATAACGTTCACACGCAGCCCGATACGCTTCACGCACGCGGGTGCGACCATCCTGTACATGCAACTTCAAGATATGTTCGTCCACCATCACGCAGGTATCACGATTTGCGACTTCGCGAATCGTTTTTGGAAGACGCGGCTCTTGAAGCTGTTGCGCGAACGCCTCAAGCTGCTGAGCCATAGGAAGCCGAAAACGCGGTCGAGTCATCAAGCGCATAGCTGACACGGTCCATGGATATGCGAGCGGATGTCGTTGGCGAAGATTTGTGTTTTGCTCCCACAAGACAGCCAAGACCCCATCATCAAACAACGGATTTAACGACAAAAACCAATGACGTAGATACGGATCATCAGAGAGCGCTACACGCGTCAGATCTAAACGAGTGTCATCCATGAAAAACGATAAACATATCGGATCAATCACGTTACCTTCATCACCAGGACGTTGACCTGTGAGTTTGAATGGCAAGGTCGCGCAAGCACGCGTTTGCCACAGCGCGCCAACACGGGTAACCACAAAAAAATCCACGTCTGAATCATCTCCGGCATGATCGACCGACGTGGTGTTGCACACACAGATCGCACGCACCCCTTCCAGACGCCGCAACCACTGTGCCGCAGAACGCGCACGCCGCCATTTACGTGGCATAAACCGCAGGCGACGTTCATGCTCAGCGATCAGCGTCTCGCGCCCGGCAAATACGATTCGCCCACGCTGTTCACGCACGAGAGATCCGTTCAACAGCTCATTAAACACCTGTTGCAGATGCGCACGATCTGCAACAAACGACACCGATGAACCCGTATCAAAACTCGTCCAAAGCTCTGTCCGCGTTGGCGCCATACCGCACGCATCGTAGAAGCACAACGCGCGGACAAATCCGGCTTCATCAACGGTCATACATCACGACACAACGAAGATGCCGGTCGAACCAATGGCGCGATGACCGAAGGTTTTTTGGTGGTCACCGAGATCGCTCCATCAGCCACGATCACCAGATCAGCGGTGATTTCTATAATCTGTGACCAGGAAATCAATAATTCGTCGCCGATCAACCCCTGCACCAACCCTTTTGCCTTCACATGCATGTAAGCCATCCTTCCTGTTTCTTGTTCAAAATCAAAACTGGCGACCTTGCCGATGAATCGCCCGCTCCGCGTCATCACCCGAATTCCAACCAATGCCTTGGTATTAATCGTCATACCTGTAGCCTACAACGTGCGAAGAAAAACAGGAAGAAACGCTACACAATCCACAAAAAAACACCCACGAATTTCTCGAGAGTGTTTTTTATACGATCTGTTTACGCGAACAACGAGGTATCAAGGTGAATGCCTGGACCCATGGCAGAGGCGAGTGTCACCGATTGGATGAAGACGCCTTTGGAGGATGAGGGTTTGGCTTTTCTGACGGCGTCCATGAACGTGGTCAGATTTTCCGAAAGCTGTTCGTTTGACATGGAGACCTTGCCGACAGACTGATGGACGTTGGCGGTGGTGTCGTTTTTGAAGGCGACTTTTCCGCGTTTCAAATCCTCAATCATTTTTCGGACGTTGGCGCCGACGGTTTCTGTTTTTGGGTTTGGCATCAAACCGACCGGACCCAAAATCTTAGCGATTTTGGCGAGCTTCGGCATCATGTCCGGGCTGGCAACAGCGACATCAAAGGAAAACGCTCCGGTCTTGGCGATCTCGGCGATCAAATCTTCACCACCGACCACGCTCGCTCCGGCATCGCGCGCATCCGTTTCTTTGTCAGGTGAAACAAAGGCCGCGATCTTCTTTTCTTTTCCGATGGAATGAGGCAAGACAACTGTTGCGCGAATCTGTTGATCACCCTTGGCGACGTCGATTCCGAGGTGGACGTGCAGTTCAACCGTGGCATCAAATTTGGTGCCGCTGGTTTTTTTTACCAGCTCCAAGGCCTCAGCCATGGGATACAATTTTTTTGAATCAATCAACTTCTTCGCTGCAAGATAACGTTTACCGTGTGGCATAGAGAATAGGGTGGTACGAGCCTCTCATCTGAGAGTCCCACGACCTGAATAAAAGTACCAAGAGAGTACCAAAAGATCGAAAAAACGTCAAGATAGGGCCCTTTAGCTCTCAACAACAGATCCGCCAAACGCCCGCAGCACATTTGAGACCATGTCATGCTGACGCTCCTCTGTACGAACTGCGTCCTCACCGATAATACCGTCCAACATGATTTTGGGGTTCCCAAGAACCGTGCGCAACCCCTCTTCGACGATCTTTCGATGCTTCGGATCACTGATGATCTTGTCGCGATGAAAGGCATACTGAAAGCGCAGAATCACCGTTACTCCCTCCACCCGTTCTGGCTGGCTGATCTTCAAAATAAAGGGCAACGCATGATTTTTTTCATCAACATATTTAATCACCGCTGGCCACTTCGCGCGTACCTCGTTAAGTTCAACAGAACCCTCTGCGTCAGGTTGAACCACTGATTCAGCCACCCGTTGAATCACCGGCGATGACATGACGGGTGAAACAGGAACCTCTTCTACAGAGAGCTCTGGCGCAGGAACCGTTACGACAGGCTGCTCCACGGTCTGCACCTGCATGACAGGCGACGGTTCATCCGACTGACCTCGCTCTGCCTTCTCTTCCCTTACCGAAGGGAAACGATCGACGGTCGGTGTAGAAGGTGCACTTGTCGAATGCCTCAACGCCCCGTTTGAAATAATCGTTCCCACAAGTTGCAACGCAAAGAGTGGATCAACTCCGGACTTCACATCGCGCCGACGTTCGAGCAGCAGTAATGCTGCGTCATTCAGTTCAAGCGGCGTTAGACGTTCTGTTAGAGGTACGAGTGAACGGTCCTCTTCCGTCCCCTGCCTCCAACGTTCAACGCACTTCGGATCTGCGGACGCGGATAATAATCGACGCACGATCTCGAGGAGATCATCAAACAATGGCACGAGCGGCAACCCTTCGTCAGACACGCGTTGAACCGTCTGCCAAGCACGAATCGGATCGCGTTCAGCCCAACACAACAACAATTCTGCTGCAACCGGCAGATGACTCGCCGGAATGACCATCCCTACCGCATCCGCATCGATCTCCGCTTGACCCAACGCACCGACCTGGCCAAGCAGCGTTTCCGCATCACGTACACACCCTGATGCGCGCGACACGATCATGCGCAACGCCTCATCCGTCGCTTTCCACCCCTCACTCATCACAAGCTGACGCAACCGTTCAAGCAACGCCTCATCTGACACGCGGCGAAATTCAAACCGCTGACAGCGCGACACGATGGTCGCGGGAACCTTATGTAATTCGGTTGTAGCTAAAATAAAAAACGCGTACGACGGAGGTTCTTCCAGCGTTTTCAACAACGCATTCCACGATGCTGTGGAAAACATGTGGACTTCGTCCAAAATATACACCTTGCGTACCCCTTGGGTCGGCGCAAAACGCACATGTTCAATAATCGCTTCACGTACGGTATCGACACCGGTGTGCGTGGCCGCATCAAGTTCAATCACATCCATCAACCGACCCGCTTGCGCAGCCTGACAGGTTTCACAGGTCAAACATGGCTCACCGTTCTGTGGTTCACGACAATTCAAAGCCATGGCGAAAATACGAGCAGCCGTTGTCTTCCCTACTCCACGAGGTCCAGAAAACAGGTACGCGTGCGCCAACCGTCCGCTCGCGACCTCCTGTCGCAGCGTTTCGGTCACATGTTGTTGGCCGGTAATGTCAGAAAAATGATGCGGGCGGTAGGTTTGGCTCAGGGAGGGCATACGCTCTATTCCACATTCGTCCGATGAATAATATTTTCCACTGCCGCCCAATGTGACGGCGCATTCTTGGGCGTGAGCACAACGACTTCGTCACCAGCCTGACCTTT
>CAIKOH010000036.1 GCA_903829075.1 Candidatus Uhrbacteria bacterium | reverse complement strand
GTTAATTTCAAGCAGACTTTGCTTCTCAACTAAATCACTATTTAAATTGCTACTCACAAAATTGATCAGGAACGAAGGGTTCTCAATATTTTTTAAAATAATCGAAGCTTCTGTTGGTAAGTTGGGCGACAAAGGAATGATCGCCGCCATCATGCGTATCGAAACGAATTTCGGTCGCGATACTGGGAACAGGATCGTGCCTGATGTCTTCTATTCTTTCCTGTATCACAGACAGAAGGTTTTGTGGGCAGAAAATAATCTTGTCGAGTATTTGATATACGCAAGGCGCGAAAAAATCGATCCGTTCACGATCAAAGGTTCTTACGCGGGTGCCATTGGGTATCCGCAGTTCTTGCCAGCGTCCATTATAAAATATGGCCTTGATGGCAATCGAGATGGCAAGATCGACTTATTCAATCCAAACGATGCGATTCCAAGCCTGGCAAACTTTCTTACGAAAAATGGGTTTGCTAAAAATCAAAAGAAGGCACTGGCGAGTTACTATGGCAGCTCTATCGGCTATCCGGCTGCAGCGATAAAATATGCGCAGGCAGTTAAAATCGCGTTGCAAAAGTAATTCATGTTCATAATATCTCATGTTAGAATTGATCCCATCCTATGAGCAGCCTTGCTTCAAACAATCTTTCAACGTCCGGATCTCGTCGTGCGACTTGGAACAGCAGAGTTCAGGAAGCTATGACAAAGGTGCCAGAAGCAACATTCTTCTTTTGGCTGACAAAAATTTTAACCACGGGAATGGGTGAAACGGCATCGGATTATTTAGCACATCAATTTGATCCGATGATCGCCGTTGCTGTCACGGGTATCGTGCTTGCGATAGCACTCGCAATGCAATTATCCATGCGTCGCTACGTCGCATGGATATACTGGTTCGCCGTCGTTATGGTCAGCGTCTTCGGAACAATGGCTGCCGATATTCTGCACATTGGGTTAGGTATTCCATATCTCACATCGACCTTGTTTTTCCTGACCTTACTTGCCCTGATCTTTCTGGTTTGGTACATCAGCGAGAAAACTCTTTCCATACACAGCATCAACACACGTCGGCGTGAGATGTTTTATTGGGCAACGGTGTTGACCACCTTTGCACTTGGTACAGCGGCAGGCGACATGACCGCGACGACCATGCGTCTCGGATATTTCGTATCAGGCGTGATGTTTGGCGTTCTGATGCTCATTCCCGCCTTTGCTTATTGGAAGTTCCGTCTAAATTCAATTGTCGCTTTCTGGTTTGCGTATATTTTGACCAGACCTCTCGGCGCATCTTTTGCCGATTGGATGGGGGTGGCTCAAAGTCGTGGTGGCCTCGGGTTAGGCACTGGTTCGGTCAGCCTTGTCCTTCTTGTCATCATTTTTTGTTTAGTCGGGTATCTGACGGTGAGCCGGAAGAAGAATGTATGAAATCAAAATACATGCTTACTGTTGCAATTATTGTCGGCATTATGTCGGGACTTTTAAGTACACATGTTTTTTCTTTTGGTTGGTCTAATCTTGTATTTTGGGGAATCGTCGGTGTAGGTACAGGCCTTTTCTGTTCAGACAAAAAAACGGCTCTACGGACTGGTGTCGTGTATGGTTTTTGTCTTTCCCTTTCGTTTCTGTTTTCTGGATTTCAAGGAGCACCCGCTAAATTTTTAGTATTCACGGTGTTCTCACTTGGTCTAAGCGGCGTGGGTGCAATTGGTGGACTTACCACTTCATATATCGGATATTGGATAAGAACAAATCGTTTGAAATCTTCGTAGATACCCCCGTAGATACCCCCTTGGAATGAGACGTGTGTCTCATTCCGTTTTTAGAAGAATATTGGCTAATTTTATATATAAAATAGCAAAAATGAGACAGTCTCAAAAATCCCTTAGTATTGTCTCATTTGTCTCATTTTGTCTTTTGTAGACCCGACCCACTTGCCTCAAAGCCGCGGAAGTCGTATTCTTCCGAAAGTCCTTGAAAAGACCGTCGAAAGGTGGTACCTAACCCGCCGACACCGCCACAAAAAAAATCGACCCGCCTGGTCGTTTTTTTATGCGGGAACATCCTCTTGACAAAGGCGTCGAGTCATGTTCTGCTGTAGGCGGATTCAACGATACGTCAAGAAAACGCTCTTTGCTTTTCCTATGTCCAACACCAAACGCATGATCTTTGAAGATCCGAGTCAACGCCGCTGGAAAATAACCCTCGGCGTATTTATCAGTTTAGTCATTGTTGGCATTTCAATTTTTGTCATCCTGGTCTACGGCTTGATGACAAATCCAGAATTACCCGGCCAACAAAAAACTATCGAAAATAAAAAAGCTGCGGTGGCCACGCAAGCGCGGATCCAAAAAAATGACCGAATCCAAAAAACGAATACGCCTCCGATTCCAGGAATCTCAAGACAAAGACAGATCTCCTTCAAAATGCAGGCGACAACTTCTTCGTTCGATCTCCTCTCTCTTGCCCACGATCACACCCATCTTGCCACGGCTTTTCTTGAGCAAGATATTCCGAATAGCGTTCTCTCATTTACGCAACACAACACGCAGCTTGATCTTGTATTTCCAGATTGGTACTCACTCACCTCTGGAACTTGCAACGTCAATGAACGCATTGATCCAGATGTCGAAAAAATCCTGCAAAATACGGATGTAAAAATTGTCCCACGGGTAACCAACGCACTCAACGGAACCTGGTTCACCCCAGAGATTGAAAAGGTCTTGCATAATCCAGAAACCAGCTCATGCGTCGCCCAGGTCTTGAGCGATTTCGCCAACAAGAACAACGTTCCTGGCCTCAACCTCGACATTGAAGCGCTGGCTCCTGAGGACAAAGACGTCTACTTAGAATTTGTGCAGACGCTTGCCGGACTGCTCCACAGCGAACACAAATTTCTCACCGTCGACATCCCGCCAAGCGATCCAGCTTTTGATCAAACCTACCTTGGTCGATTAACGGATGGCGTCCTCCTCATGGCGTACGACGAACATTTTGCGGATGGAGCAGCTGGACCGATCGCGAGTGAAAACTGGTTCAGTGATTCGATCGATGAGGCGTTGCGAGAAATTCCTGCACATAAATTAATCGTGGTCATGGGAAATTATGGCTATGACTGGGACATGCAGAGCTCTTCCACGGCAAACAGCCTTACCTTTGGCGAAGTCATCTCGCTCGCACGCGACATCGACGCGCAGCCAGAACTTTCTGCAGAAACACATAACATGTACTTTGACTATCAAGATAGTCAAAGCCATGAACATCAGGTCTGGTTTCTCAATGCGGTGACCGCGTGGAATGAAACGCTGCTCGCAAACAACCGCAACGTTCTTGGGTATGGCTTATGGCGACTCGGCTCAGAAGATCCAACCATCTGGACGTTTCTCAATCAACCGCAGGTGACCGTCAGCGCCTTACAGACCTCGACCGCGCTCTCAACAATCGAATTCTCAAGTGAAGGCGAACTTCTCCACATCGCGCTTGTCCCAACAGATGGATCCGTCACAACAACGCTCGATACTGATGGAACCATCGACTACGCGCAGTACACTCAACTGCCCAGTGGCTACGTCATTGAACGCGTGGGCGCGGAAATTCCTCCTAAGACACTCGTCCTGACGTTTGACGATGGTCCGGATCCGGTCTGGACACCGCGCGTGCTCGACGTCTTAAAACAGTTTCATGTTCCAGCTACATTTTTCGTGGTAGGCGATCAGGCACAAAAAAATCCGGAGTGGTTGGAGCAGATGTCACGAGACGGATTCAGTGTCGGCAACCACACCTACCTTCATCCGGATCTCACAAAAATTTCCGAAGCGCGCTTACGCCTGGAGGTGAACTCGACGCAACGCGTCATTGAGTCTGCTTTCGGCGCAAAAACGGTTCTCTTTCGTGCGCCGTATGACACGGATACGTCGCCGAGTACCCTTGAGCAGCTGGCCCCGCTCAAAACCGTATCTCACATGGGATATACCATCGTGGGGGCAAACATCGATTCAAACGACTGGATGAAACCCGGCGTGGATGCGATCGTCAACACCGTCTGGAAGGAGGCGCAGGACCCACTCAATCACATCATCGTCATGCATGATGCGGGCGGAGATCGCACACAAACGATCCAAGCGCTTCAAATTTTAATCCCAAAGTTTGAAGCAGCCGGCTATCATTTTGCCTCCTTGCACGATGCCGCGTCCCTTCCATTCACGGTCAATCCACCGTTGGATCAAAAGGAATGGATCGTTGTTCAAGCCACCACCATCACCTCTGCCATCCGGCGCTGGGGATGGTTCGTGATTGTCTGGCTGTTCTTTTTCACCACCACGATTTCCATTGCACGCATCCTATTTCTTGGCACGCTCGTCATCCGATCTGCGCGCAAAGGGGAATCCTATGCGGAAGGTGAGCTCCCCTCCTTTGTCAGCATCATTGTGCCCGCCTATAACGAAGAAAAAACCATTGCAAAAACCCTCAACAGTCTCACCAAGAGCACCTACACCACGTACGAAATTCTCGTTGTTGATGATGGCAGCACAGATCACACGGCGACGGTCGTTCAAGAATTAACGAAACATGATTCGCGTATCCGACTCATCTCAAAACCCAACGGTGGAAAATCTTCTGCCTTGAATGAAGGGTTCACGCAGGCAACATCCCCCATCGTCGTCACGATTGATGCGGACACCCTCTTCTTTCCTACGACATTGCTTGAATTAGTAAAACCCTTCGGCGACCCCACTGTCGATGCTGTGTGTGGAAACGTGGAGGTGGGAAACGTGCATAACTTATTGACGGGATTTCAGGCCCTGGAATATATCACCACACAGAATTTTGACCGTCGTGCATTTGAAAGTCTGAACTGTGTGAGCGTGGTTCCTGGTGCAGCTGGGGCGTGGCGTCGTGAACGTGTTCTGGCGCTGGGCGGATACACCAACGATACTCTCACCGAAGATGCTGACATGACCCTTCGCCTGCTACGCGCAGGTGGACGCATCGTCTATCCTCCAGACGCTCGAGCCAAAACCGAAGCGCCGGAAAGCATCTCGACCCTGGCAACACAACGTTTTCGGTGGAGCTACGGAACCTTCCAATGTCTCCGAAAGCATCATGACGCGTTTTTCAACGGAACTCTCGGTTGGGTCGCACTGCCAAACATGTTCCTCTTTCAGGTCGTGTTCCCGGTCTTGTCACCGATCGGCGATCTGGTGTTTGTCTTATCAATCTTCCGCGGGGACATGCAGGCGATCGCTGTTGGCTACCTCCTCTTCTTGTTGATGGATGTCTGCGGATCCCTCCTTGCCTTCACCTTGGAACGCCGTCCAAAACGCCTCATGTGGTTAATCCTCATCCAACGGTTCTTCTATCGTCAATTCATGTACGTCATCACCTATCGCTCCATGCTCGCGATGATGCGCGGAAAACATCACGGCTGGAACAAATTGCAACGAACGGGGAGCGTGAAGAGCTGATTGCATGATACACTCAACCTCATGTCCACCTGGTCCGTCTACATCCTGCGCTGTGCGGGTGGAAGTTTGTACACCAGCATCTCGACCGATGTACAGGCGCGCCTCAAAAAGCACAATGCTGGAAAGGGCGCGGCGTACACGCGCAGTCATCGACCGGTCGTTCTCGTTTGGACGCAGGTGGCCGCGTCAGAATCTGCCGCACGCAAACGCGAAGCAGAGATACACCATTGGACACGGAGCAAAAAACTTCAGCTGATACAACAAGCATCTCCAAAATCCTCGATGCACACTAACAAAACATGACCCATCGGGTCCTGTTTTGTTGTATGAACTTTTATCCCCATTCACCCCCTTGACAGGCGAGCCCTACATCGAGACGAAGCGCATCGCCCTCGGCTCCTCGCG
>CAIKOH010000035.1 GCA_903829075.1 Candidatus Uhrbacteria bacterium | reverse complement strand
TGTGCGGCCTTGGGAGCGACCTCGGTCGAGGTTTTGGCTGACAGTGAACTGTTGATCAAGCAGGCAAAGGGGGAATATCGTGTGAAAAATCCCGATCTGGGTCAGCGATTTTTAGAAATGAAGCGATTAGAATTGAAAATTGGTCGCGTGACCTATCGTCATGTGCGTCGTGAGTTCAATAAAAAAGCGGATGCGTTGGCGAACAAGGCTATGGATCAGGGGGCGCCTGCGGGGCGTGTCTGAGGTGTGGATGATTTTCTTTTTTCCCGCTGTGCACACGTGCTATACTCGTCGCAACGTATGTCATTATTTTCGTTCTCTGCAAAAAAACCGACGTATGTCGGGGTGGATATCGGGTTTGGAGGGATTAAGCTGGTTGAATTGAGCAACGAGAAAGGCCGTGCACGCTTGATTACGTACGCGTACGTCAACATGCCGTCCGAAAGTTTGGAGAAGTCGTTGCTGAGTGACACGGCTCAGGCGGCAGATCTGTTGCAGAAGATGATGACAAAGGCCAAGGTCACGACCAAGAAAGCGATTTCAGCACTACCTATTTCCTCGGTGTTTTCCTCTATCTTGCGTGTTCCTACCACCAACGAAAAAGAGTTGAAGGACGCGATTTTATATCAAGCGAAAAAACTTATTCCGTTGCCCTTGGAAGAGGTGGTACTGGATGACAAGGTCATTGATTCAATAGAGAAATCAGACACGGAAAAAGCTTCCACGCGTGTGTTGGTGACGGCCGCACCAAAAACCCTGATTCAAAAGTATGTGGAGATTTTCAAGTTGGCTGGATTAGAGCTGACCTCGCTTGAAATGGAGGCGTTTGCGGAAATCCGCGCGCTCATCGGACGCGACCGTTCGAATATGATGATTGTGGATGTGGGATCGTTGCGCACCAACATTATGATCGTGGAAAAGGGCGTCCCACTGGTGACCCGCTCGATCGCGACCGGTGGTAACGCGATTACGCAAACCATCGCACGCACGCTCGGCATCCCGATGGAACAAGCGGAAACGATGAAGCGTGATATCAAGGCTATGCAGACCTTTGCGCCAACCGGCGATCTCTCGCCGATCCTTTCAGTGCTTGTCAAGCCCATCGTGGATGAAATTCGTTACTCGTTGAACGTGTACCAGACGCAGGACGTGGCGGGTGCTCAGCATCGAGTGGAGAAAATTATTCTTACCGGTGGTTCATCGTTGTTGCCGCGTTTGTCGGAATTCCTGACCAAAGAAATGAATATCAATACGTATCTTGGAAACCCTTGGGCACGTGTCATCTACCCCGCTGATCTTCAGCCGTTGTTGGAAGAGATGGGCCCGCGTTATGCCGTTGCGCTTGGATGCGCGATGCGGGATATTGAGTGATTTGTAAAAAGACAGACATAAAAAACGTGACCGGAAGCAAGAAAGACAAATATGTCACAGAAAATGAAGTTTTTTCGGTGCGCGAGCATCTTGTTTTGCTCGTCTTTATTCTGTTTGTCAACAGGGCTTGTCGCGTGTGTGGCATCGGGTCTAGTTATGGGTTTGAATCGTCCGCTCCTGATCGGTCCTACGCTTATTCGTCTTCCCATCGCAGATGGATTTTCTCGGATCACTAAAAAAACGTTTGGATTATATGTCACGCCAACGAATTCGCCGGTGCAACCAGAGCGTTTCACGGGGTATCACACAGGAACGGATTTTGAAACGACCTTGAGCGAGACGAGTGCGGATGTTGTGGTTCGCGCCGCCTGTTCAGGGCCTGTTCGTCTTGCTCGTTGGGTGAGTGGATATGGCGGTGTTGTGGTTCAGTCCTGCGTTCTTGGATCTCAGTCAGTGACGGTCTTGTACGGACATCTTCGAATCACGAGTGTGACGGTGCGGATTGGAAGTGGGCTGAACGCTGGGCAGTCGTTCGCGGTTCTTGGTCGGGGATATAGTCAGGAAACGGACGGTGAACGAAAACATCTTCATTTCGCGATTCATCGAGGCACCACGATCGATCTGCGAGGATACGTGCAGAAAAAATCAGACCTGAATCAGTGGATCGATCCGATGTCATTCTTTTAAAGCGAATGTGCTATCATACCTTCATGCAGAACGGTTCTTTGATGACGGAACTCTATCAAAAAAGTTTTGCGCGCCAATGGATTTCCCCGGCGATGCGGGATTTCATTTCTTTCATGGAGGCCGAAGGCGTACACGCTGAACAGCTGTATCTTGGATTTGGACTGTTGACGCTTGAGCAGTATGCCGAGGCAGTGTCTGAGGTCACGGGCTGTCCGTTTATGCATCTGTGTGATGTGCCTGTGGTGGAGGGCTCGCCTTTTTCTGAATTGGTGTGCGAGCGTGAGCGCTGCTGCCCATTGTGGCAGGAAGAGCAGGTGTGGCATGTGGGGTTTGTGGACCCTTCTGTTGTGGCGGACGCCTCTGCTTGGAAGGAGCGACATGCCGAGCTGTCTGATGTTGAGATGAAGCCGTACGTAATTTTGTTGAGTGAATGGAATGCGCGCAGGGTTCAGTCAGACACACCGCCGTCGATTCATCGTATGAGCGATGGTGTGCGTGCTCAGCTTGATGCACAGGGTTTGCATCATGTGCGTCTCCAGCCATCGGCGCAGGAGGTCACCGTATCGCATGCAGGCGGTGAGGCGTCAGATATTCGTCTTCCTTCATGGGCGATGAACGCACTCGCTCTTCATCTTTCACGTCGAGAGATGTCGAGTGGGTGGGAGGTTGAGACGCATCCTGCGCTGCACGGGCACGCCATTCATCTGACTCGGCAAGAGCCGCATGCCGATGCACCCCATCCTGTGGAATGGATGGACGCGGTTGAAGCGTTTTTGCAGCAACCGCAAGGATTATTATTGTTGATCACGGACGACGCATACGCCACGCAGCGTTTGCAGCGTCTCTGTTCTTCACTGGTCGGTTCGCCTGTCGCCTCTTGTATGTTCTCTTCATCGCAAGATGTGGAAGAGGCGTTGCATGGTCTTCTGCTAGGTGAATCCAGGTTGGCTTGTCTTGCGCCTGCGCGTGCGCAATCATGGGTGAAGCCAGAAGCAGTTGAGCGCATGATGCAGGAATGGATGGCGCCGAGCGAGATTCCGTTGCGCGTGATTCGTTCGCGGGCAACGTCGCATGGAATGGCGTGGGAGGTTCTTTCAACCTAACTTTTTGTTCAGCTCTTTTTATGCAACCAGCTATTCTGCATATCGATAATGACCCTTTTTTTCTTCAGATCTACGCACGTTCATTTCAGCGAGAGAACTTTCGATCTAAGAGTGCTCGTAGCGCGGAAGAGGCCTGGCGTTCTGTTGAAGATGAAATGCCAGATGTTATCGTGCTCGATGTGATTACTCCAGATCGTACCGGTTCAAGTGATGGGTTTGAGATGCTGGAGGCGCTCAAAACAAAGGCGCAGACCAAGCACATCCCTGTCGTGATGATGTCTGATCTTTCGAGCAAGGAGGACGTGGATCAGTGTTTGCGTTTGGGCGCAGAAGCGTATCTATTAAAAGCACATCATGATACGCAGGATCTTGTAGCATGCATCAAGCGCTGTTTGAAATAATTTTTCTATGATTACTTGGAAAAAAGGGTTTACTATTCCAGAGCTTCTCATTGTCCTTGCCTTGTTTGGTTTGCTGTTGGCGTTGGGGGCGTGGTCGGTGAGCAGTGCGCGTGCACGTGTGCGCGATGCGCAGCGCGTATCTGACGTGGCCTTGTTGCGCCAATCGTTGCAACAGTATTTTTTACAAGCGTCAACGTATCCCGTTTCTACAGGGGTGAATCTTGGGCAGCCTGGGGCAAATGCGGATCGTTTGGCGGGAGCTGGATTTGTTGGCATGAATGATATTTCAACCCCAGTGTATCTTTCAAAAATTCCTGTTGGACCAGGAACGAACGAGTTCTATCGTTATCATGGCGGCGCGAACGGTTACAGTCTGCGTTTTCAAACAGAGAGCGATACCGATATTGGTAAGGCAAACGTGTACTACGCGCACGCCACAACGATTGATCAGACAGACACGGAAAAATAGGACGTATGCCCCCGTTTTTGATTCAGGGCATGGTCGCATTTTTTTTCGGTGCGATCATCGGTTCTTTTTTGAACGTATGGATTGTGCGCACACGTGCACATATGAGCCTGTGGGGGCGTTCACGTTGTCCTACGTGTCAATACGTCTTACGTCCGCGGCATCTAGTGCCAATCGTTTCTTGGATTGTGTTGCGCGGTCGTTGTGTGTCCTGTCAGCGGCCGATTCATGTTCAATATCCATTGGTTGAGCTTTTGTCCGGCTGTTTGTGCGTGATCGCTTGGAGTCGATATCCAGAATTAGTGCAGGGAATTGGGTTCGTTTCTTTTGTATTTGAATTTTTATTCAGTATCTCATTGCTCGCGTTTGCGGTATTTGATGTGCGTTGGCGTTTACTGCCATTGGAATGGATGATTGTCGCCGCAATCGGATTTGGGGTTGCGGCTTGGGCGATGGGACTGTCTGTTATGTCGATCGTCCTTGGAGTTTTAGTGTGTGGTGGTTTTTTGGGAATCCTGTCCATCATCTCGCGTGGACGCTGGGTTGGTGCCGGAGATCCGTGGCTCGGAACGATGATCGGTGCCGCTCTTGGATGGCCACGTGCGGGCTTTGCCCTGTATTTTGCCTATGTAATCGGTGGGGTGTTGATGTTACTCGCGCTAGCGGTTCACGAAATCAAACGAAATCAAGCCATCCCATTCGCGCCATTTTTAGCAGGCGGAGCCCTGTGCGCGCTCTGGTTTGGACCGTGGATACAGCTACATTTATTCCGATAACTAAAATACAGTCCCTAGGGTCTGTATTTTATATGGTGCCGAGAGCCAGGATCGAACTGGCGACGCAAGGATTTTCAGTCCTTCGCTCTACCACTGAGCTACCTCGGCGTATGGGACAGGTGTGGAACGTCAGAAGACTACCAGTGCGACGAAAAAAAGACAAGATATAAAAAGATCGGTGTTGAGACATTCGACTAGTCTGACAGATGGGCTGTGCTTCCGACTGTCGATGGAGGCAGAGAATTCCGCCGTCACCGTACTGTTTGGAAGCAGTTTTCCTATGTATGGAAACGCCGCATCATGGCCATCGCCGCGGACCAGGACGAACCTGTTCGCGCATCCAGGCCTTGAGAGCCGAACGTTAACCCGAATTCTCAACACCGACCTCACTCGCTAGCATGACAAGAGTTTGTCCTGACGTCAAACCGGGAAAAATCCTTACGATAAAAACCATTTTGCATCGTATTGCACGCGATCATTCACGTGTTCATAGGTGTGCAATTCTTTGTCGGTGAACCAGACCGGGATCTCGTGTTTGGCTTCGTCGACGGTTCCGGAAGCGTGGATCAGGTTGCGAATAGGACGGCTTTGACCGTTCGAGAGGGCGTACGTGTCGAGCGACAGGTCGCCACGGATCGTCCCTGGAGCGGATGAGGCTGGTTCAGTTGCGCCAACCAGTTTGCGTACGAGCGGGACAGCCTGTTCGCCCTCCAATACCATGGCAACGATCGGAGCTGATTTTAAAAATTCAACAAGTCCACGTTTAATCTCTGAGCCGTAGGCCACATGATCAGCAAATGGAAAAGCTTCGCCGCGCGCATCGTATTTGGTTTTGGCTTTGGTGTATACACCAAGCATCCACTCTTCGGTGAGCGCGTAGTGACGGTCCACCTCTTCATGAGACGCTCGTACGAGTTTGAGCGCAACGAGTTTGAGGCCGACTTTTTCAAAACGTCCGATGATTTCACCGATCAAACCACGTTGAACAGCGTCTGGTTTTAATAACACGAGGGTTTGTTCCATAGATGTGCTGATTGTAGCAATTGTTTTTTTGTTTGGCAAGCGTGACAGGTACGGGTAGATCAGATAGACTAGGGGCAACTACCCATATCTATGTCACAACCCCTTCTTTCGTTGCGTGAGTTGATCGTTCAGAGCTGGCGCAGTTATCTGGCACATTGGAACGATTCATTGCATGTTTCCTATGTTGTTACCGTGCCTGCGTTGGTCGGGTTGCTCCTGATTTACGGGTTGCGCGGCGTTGCTTCGGCGAATACGCTGGCTTCCATGGTCGGGGTGATGGATGTGCTCACGAGCCTTGCGCTTATCTGGGTTGTGGTTCGTTTGAACCAGATGTACCTGCGCCAAGAAGGTGGTTCGGGCGTCACCTCAGAACCGCTTCCATTGTTTTCTGCGCCGTTATACCTGTCAGTGTTGTGGATCGGGTTGCTGGAAGGTCTTGCGGTGTTTGGTGGCTGTATCTTTTTGATCCTGCCTGGCATCTGGCTCGCGCTTTCGTTGTCATTCGCGCAACTGTTCTTGCTTGATGATGGATTGCGAGGGGTGAAGGCATTGGCCGCTTCCGCTGCGCTTGTGAAAGGGCGCTGGTGGGGAACCTTGAAACGTCTTCTTGGTTCTGCGATTGTGTTCAGTGTGCCGATTTCGATCGTGTTCTTTGTGTTGATGTTGGTGGTGTATGCGGGCGTAGGAGGGGATGTGACAAGCCAGATTATGTCAGCGCAAAATGGAACGCCTATCGCTTCTTCCGGATTTGCTGTGGCGGCATCCGTCGACATGTTTCTTCAATCGTTGATGCAGGCGATCGCCCTGCCGTTGCTGTTGGTTGCTCAGGTGAAGTTATTTAAGAGTTTGAAGGCTTCAAGATAAAAAAACAACGGTATCTTGTATGTTGATTCCTATTATTGGTTTGGAAATTCATGTGCGTCTGAAGACGCGCTCGAAGATGTTTTGTGCCTGTCCGAATGTGGATGAGAGCACACCGCCGAACACCTCGATCTGTCCGGTGTGTACCGGCCAGCCCGGTGCTTTGCCGGCGGTGAACGCGGAAGCCGTACGCCTTGGCGTGCGTGCGGGTTTGGCGTTGCAGTGCGCGATCCCAGATCAGGCCCATTTTGATCGTAAGCAGTACTTTTATCCAGATTTGCCAAAGGGATATCAGATTTCTCAGTTTGATTTTCCGATCTGTCAACATGGCGTTGTCTTTATCGACGTACCAGGTGCGAAGCCGCCACGTGATCGCGTTCGTCTTGGTATCACCCGCGCGCATTTAGAAGAGGACGCAGCAAAGAATATTCACGATGCAAAAATTTCCTCTACTTTAGTGGATTATAATCGTTCTGGCGCGCCTTTGCTTGAAATTGTGACTGAACCGGATTTGCGAGCGCCCATCGAAGCCAAAATCTTTTTGCAGGAACTGCAGGCTACGTTGCGTTCGGTTGGTGCTTCTGAAGCGGATATGGAAAAAGGGTTTATGCGGTGTGATGCGAACATCTCATTGCTTGAGGTTGATG
>CAIKOH010000034.1 GCA_903829075.1 Candidatus Uhrbacteria bacterium | reverse complement strand
TAAACGATTTAAAAATCTTCTTAAATGGATCACTCACTTTTTTAAATAACTCCGTTTTATCGCCACCTGAACGTCGTGCAGATCCTTGATTTGCCTGATGCTCATTGGCATACCCCCACATCACAAGACCAATGGCCGTAGAAAAACCCGCATCCTGCATGAGTTCGCCGAGCGGGCTCGTCACCTGCTGAACACTTCCCATCTGTACCGGTAAACGCAAAATACGCTTCCCTACGTCTGACATGCCGCGTAATTTGACCCCTCCGCCGGTCAACACGCTGCCCGCCGGAAGCATCCCGCTTCGATTCACCTTTTTTAATTCTTGCTCCACTTTTTCAAATAGCTCTTCCACGCGTGCCTGAGCGATATCTGACACGAAGCGGGATGAGACCCATTCGCTTTGATCGGCGCCCAATTGTTTCAAATCAATATCCTCTTGTTTTTGTAAATTTTCTGGAACAGCGTGCACATGCATGCGCTTGACCTGCTCGGCAACATCCAACGAGGTACGCAAACCGATGGCAATGTCTGAGGTAATGTGATCAGAACCAACAGGAATGATGGCCGCGTGCAGCAACTCGCCCTCTTCATAAACCACGAGCGAGGTTGTGCTTGAGCCAATATTAATCACCGCCACACCAACCTCGCGTTGACGCGGGGTGGTCACAGCTTCAGCCATAGCAAGCGGTGCAAACACAAGCTCTGCAACATCAATACCAGTACGAATGACCGTCTGCGTAACGTTACGTACGTGCGTCGAAGACCCTTGCACGATGTGGGCATCCACCTCAAGGCGAATCCCCTGCATGCCAACCGGATCTTTAATGCCGGACTGCCCATCAATCATGAACGCGCGCGGCAAAATGTGGAGCACCTCTACATTCGCCATATTCGTCATGCTGCGCGCAGATTCAAGGGCGCGATGCACATCTTCTTCACGAATCTGACCGTCACGTTGCGACACGCCGATCACGCCTTTCACGGCATGCGTCTGCACCGCGGTTCCACCTATGCCAACATAGGCTTCGGTCACTGGCAAACCGATCTGACGCTCCACACGCTCCAAACACGAAGATAACGCGCTCACCGCATCTTCAAGCGAACTGATCGTCCCTTTTGAAACGCCCTGTGAAGGAACTTCGACCCCGCCGATGATGTGTAAATTTTCACGTGTATTGGCTCCGCTACCAGAAGAAATCTGCCCCATCGCCAGACGAATGGAACAACTACCTAAGTCAATTCCGGCGATAAGATGTTCCTTCATAGATGAAAAAAGTTGAAAATCAAAGGAAGAAAAATGCTTGCCCCTACCAGTGCAGAAAAAGCGGAAACAAGAAGCACCATGCCCGCCAAGATGTCTTTTATTTCTTTGACCGGTGCACTCCAACGCGGCTCAACGATATCCACAAGTCGTTCAAGGGCGCTGTTGAGCAATTCTAGCACTAATACCAGAATGATGACAACGCCAACCGCGAATACTTGCCAAGGCTCAAGAGGCAAGAGCACGGTACAAAGAAATACCGCGATCGCACAGAGCGAATGGAATCGAAAATGGGGCTCAGTTTTCCACACAAAACGCAGACCACGCCAGGCATGACCAACACTTCGTGCAGAAAAATGTTGCGACATAGTTACGACGACATCACCTGCTCAACGATGCGCTCTTGTAGCTTGAACATGCGCAGCTCGTCCACCTCGGTCGCATGATCGTACCCACGCAAGTGTAGCACCCCGTGCGTAAGAAGGCGTATACACTCCTCCTCAAACGGGATGCTCCGCCGCCTTGCCTCTGCCCGCGCATAGGCTGGGCACACAATCAAGTCGCCGAGCTCGTCTGAGGACTGCACGGAAATAAATCCTGCCTCAGACGTTTCAGATGGCGCAAATGAAAGCACGTCCGTCTCGCGATCCCGTCCACGGAAGCGCTTGTTTAATGCGCGGATACGTGGACGCGTCACCCACACCACACTCACCTCGTTGTTTTTTCCCAAGCGCAACGCTTTCGTCAAACAACGTTCCAGATGGTCAAGACGCATCCGGTGCACATCAGCTGGAAGAGTTGGGGAGAGAAATTTCATGCAAGAAATGATAACCTTAACGAGAAGAAGTTGAAGCGGATGAGGATGACGTGGATAAACCCTGTAGAGAAGAGGCGCTGCTCGGCACAACCACGCTCGTCGAAGAGACGCTCACCGGAAAAATCGTTGGCGTTGAGGTCGCTGCTATGGACGCGGCCGACGTCGTTGATGCTGAAGACGAAGAAACCGCATTCGTAGCAGGAGGCAAGGCGGTCACATTCGGCAACGGGGACAAAAGCAAGGAGTTCAACATCATTCCAAAAGTCGTACGGAAGTACACAAACGATTGGCTATTCAACTGATATCGAAACACCAAAACTTTGTTACCCCAAAGAAAAAATGCCGTCAAACGATCAGGTGTATACACACCGTCCAATAGACTGGTGCGCTGTGCTGCCGGAGTTTCAATCGTAGCCGCACCTTTTGTATGAATGGAAACGAGCGGCTGTCCGGAAAGGGATGGCGTATGGGCGTACACCCAATCGGTCAAACTTAGATGCGTAGAATTATCCTCGACACTCAACACAAACGTTTCCGCACGAGACGGCGCCGTGATCGTCACATGAGATCCGTCAGCCACGTCTCGAGTAAGAGTCCAGCTGTTCGGCAACCAAAGGCTCCAACCAACTGTAGAGCTTACCACGGTCACAGAACCAGCCCCTAGAAGCGTGGTCGGTGATTTTGATGTTGGGCTGTACAGATTAAACAGAGCATTTCCATCCAAAAATCCCTGTCCGCCCGTATCCGGCTTGAACGGATTCGTACCCCACATTCGTTCTTCAACATCCGTCAAACCATCAGAATCAGAATCCAACCCATCCGGAGGAATCGTAGGCGCCACAACCGGCGGAGGCGGCAAACTCGGCAAAGCGATCAAAACCTCATTTGACGACAGAGAATCCCCTGCCTCGTTGAGCGCAAACACCCGATAGCTATACGTTTTTCCTGGTTGAGCTGATACGTCAAGAAAGGCGCTGCTGTTTGGCGGAAGATTTGTTAACGGTGAAAACACATCTGCGTCGCGCCGTTCAACACGGTACCCCGTTTCCTTTGAACCCGCGTCAATCCAATGTAGGGCAACGCTCGTCGGCCCTGTACTCGTAGCCACAAGATTCGTAGGCGCAACCGGTGGAATCGGCTTTATCACAACCTGAGGCACAACCGGCTTCTTGAACAAGAGATCGCGATTAAAATAGACAAAACCCGCCGTGACCACAAATAAACAGGCGAACACGGCCAACGCGATCTTCAATCCCTGAGAGGATCCACGTGGCGGAGGAACTGTTGTGGGAACGGGTTTTGGAGGCGTTGGTTTTACAGGCGGCAATTCGGGTGAGACCGTTACCGGAGCAACCTTCATGTTCAAAGCAACACCGTAAAATTTACTTGGAATGACGATGATCTCTGCCTCTTTTTTTGATAACGTTCCAGGCGCCGCCGGACGCGGCGTTTCAATTCCGTTTTTCACGGGAGAAGAAGGGACGGCAAAAGACATAATCGATCGAACAAAGACCTCACGCTTCTATTTTGTTTGTACCAACACCCCGTCGATCGCATCATCAAACACCGATACGTTTCCTGTCTGATCATTTGTTAAAGCGGGCGCAGTCACCGGAGAAACAGCCGGTGGATTTACAGGAGGTGTCATAACTTCAGGCGTAGAAGTTGCCTGTGTACTCGTCGCCACAGAGCCTACCACGGGAGTCGGAACAGACGAGGAACTCGCCGCCACAGAAGTTGGCAATGGAATGTTCGTCCCTGGAGGAGGGTTCACGACCGGCGCAACAACAGGGGCGGCTGGCGAAGAAGTTCCGGCAAACTGCGGAAGATCAGAGGGCGGTGTAAAGCTTGGAGCAGGAGCAACCACCGTTGTTGTCGTCACCTCAGGAACAATCGGCGCAGACGTATTTGTCGTTGATGCCGCTTCAAGCTGTCCGTTACCCGTGGTCGCGGGCATCGAATTTGTTGATGCTCCACGCAAAACGAACCAGACCACTCCGCCACCAATCGCGACAACGACAAGCAGACCTAACATCAGCCACAACACAAAACCGTGCGAAGATTTATTCGGCTGCATGGGAGGAAGAGCGGCTGCAGGAGGAGCTGGGCGAGATTTTTCAACCCCGCTAAAAATATCATCTGGTTCTTTGCGAATGGATGCCGAAGCTGAAGGCGCAGAACCAAGACCTGACGCGCGCGGCGCGCTTGAAGACTGAGGTGGAACAGGTGGAGCCATCGGACGAGGTGGCGTCTGAATATCCGGCGCAGTCGGACGAATCGGAGGGGTTGGTGGCGGCGGCATAGGTGGTCGCGGAGCTGGAGGCACCGGACCCGTTGCTCCAACGGGTGGCGGAGGTGGTGCGACCGGTCGCGGAGCGGCTGGTCTGGACGGCGCCGTTCCCGCGGAATTCGTATTCGGATCAAATGGCACGTTGGATGGTGGAGAGGTGTCCATAAAAAGTTCGATGATGAAAGTATCTTATCACAGATAAAGACGAGAGACGAACGAGGGACTGTCTACTACGGCCTTGTCCAACGATTAATATAACCTGGCATGACGCACACCTCCATCGGAGAACGATAGTACGACGAAGTCATCGATGCTGTTGATGAAGGAAGACAGCTACCGTATAAGCTACCAACCGTCTCCGCGGGCACACGCTCTCCTGGTTCACTCGGCAACGGATCTCCTGCGCACTGAATTCTATTGTCGATCACGACCGATCCATCTGCCATGGCCTGATGATATACCTGCCAGTACGAAGTTCCAGTATCACAACTCCCAGAACTAGAGGGATTTGCCACCGCATACACATGATCAAATGTAATAACCTGAACCTGATCATGAACCGAACTCATGTAGTCAGAAATGACCGCCGGACTTGATGCGCTCGTTTCATTCTCAACGTAATAAGCAAATGAACCAGCGGTCGTAGACTCAATACCATCATTCACCTGATAATGAGCAATGCTTGGCCCTATCGGCGTAGTCCCTCCAATAGCCACCGCACATGAACCGTGCGGTGCAAATGGGCAGGCAAGTGAGGCGAATGGAAAGGCATCAAACTTCCCTTGCGCTTGCTGAAAGACAACAGATCCACCAAGACTTGTAGTATCAACAACATCTCCATGATCGGGCCAAATCGATCCATGCACATCTCTTAAGCCGTGGTCCAGTGGTGGTGCCGAAGGATCTGCAAGATCAACCGTGTTCTGCCATCCACGTAAAACGATGTTGAACGAAGCTTGAGAAACACTATATCCCCTTGACGTAGGAAGAATCAGGTGATCGGCAAACGTATATCCGGCCCCTGGATCATAGGTGTGCACCGCTAATGTCTCACCTCGCGCGACGCGAGGCACGAGATAGATTGTTGGGGTCGACGCGGCACCGGCCACACCTCCCAACGGAGCTGATGGAATCTGAGCGCTGAAGTTTAACGCCTGGAACGTTCCGGATTCAAACGGCCAGTATCCACCGTTAACAGAGGTATGAATTGAAGACGTGAGATCACCGTAAAAGTCCACAATCACTCGATACAATCCACAGGCAGACTTTTCATTCAAGGTATTGAAGGAAAATAACCCAGCCGTATCTGTATACGTTTCCGTGACACGCATTCCACGATAATACAAGGTTACGCGCGCTCCGGACACGGGCAAATTATACACCGGATCGAGCACCTGAGCTCTAATCGCTCCAGTTCCTGGCGTATCCTGACAGCGCGAACAACCAGAGAAGGTACAGGAAGAACCACAGGAAATATTTTCATTGCGCGTTGCTCCATGGCTACATACAACGTCAGCTGTATCGGAAGAGAGAGGTATCGAACTAGGCGTACCGTCACTTGCATCGTTATAAATACAGCTTTCTGGGCGTGGAGATGAAATACAAACGCTATGTCCCAAGAAAGTAGCGGTCGACCAAAGACACACCGTACCTCCCGTGCAGTCAGTGGTTCCAGGAGAACCAGAGATTGTTATCGGATTATGACCACTCGTGTCGGTATAGAATGCTGGATGAGCACAACGGACCTGATCCGCATAATCATATCCCAATCCCCTGCAGGTCAGATCAGACGTAACACCATCCGTTCCATCACACTGCTCCGCCCCATTCTTGATCCCATCACCACAATACCCACCCGAACCAGCCGTGAGATGACAGGTTGGTGAACAGGCTGCGCAAGTAGCTCCATATTCCGCATGCAAGCATGCATCACCGTTATACATGCGACCAGAAAGCGCACCCGTCGTTGGACGTGCACCATAATCACATTCCTTTACACCTGGCCACGGTTCACCAGATCCACAGACGTTCAACTTACATTGTGTCGTGCAGGAGCTATGTCCATTCGCTGGGCCATTATCACATTCTTCACCTGGATCAAGCACGCCGTTTCCACAGGTCGCGCTCGTATCACAAACCGACCAACTAAGCCACTGACAGGCTTGCACGGTCGTCGAATCAGGAGGCGCGCATCCGCGCGTATGCACCGTCGAATAGGAAGTACATACACCAGAAGTCAACGCGCCAGGGACTTCACAGCCAGTATTTGTATCCGTAATACATGGACCAATACCGCTTGGACAATCAGAAGATCCGGTGCAAGTAACCGTATGATCTCCTGAACACACCTGAACCGGACTTGGACTACATGAAGCGTTTGCATGGGGACCACCAGCACATCTGCTGACGGTCACCCCGGTACAACTTGCAAAATGAGGGTCGGACGTTGATCCGCACACGCCACCCGTTCCACAATCTGCATTTGTCGTGCACGGCTCATTTACTTTTGTTGCATCACCTGCAGAACAGATCGCTGAGGCAGTTTGTTGGGTATTTCCATCACACTGTTCGTGATCAGGTTGGACAATACCATCGCCACAATATCCAGGGATACCATGACAGGTGAGATCACAAGCTACTGATAAACCGCTACTTGGACCTGAGTAATAATCCGCATTTGCTGTTGGACCAGTAGAACCGTTATCGCACGTTTCGCCTGGATCAAGCATGCCATTTCCACAGTAACGATCAATGCCGGTACAGGTGATATTACAATGTCCGTAGGTGCCATTAAGTGGTCCGTCGTCACAAACTTCTGGATGCGGAATCGGAGCACAACCCATAAGCACTGGGGCCGAAGACATGCCTCTTGGCGCAACAGGATCGCGCGGATCCGTACATTCCGTCGACGGATCGATTCCAGATGTAACGGTGTTGCACAACTGACCCTCCTTTATTCCATGCGCCCCACCACCAAGAACAGTCACGCAACGATATTTTTCTACAATACCGTTTCCACAGGTTGACATAGGTCTGCACGCACCAGCCGTCCCAGAAATTGGCACGAATGAATGACAGTTCGATGCACAGGTTAGCGTCTGCAAACCCGTGCCACCACCCGGCAGAGTACAGTTAACCGTGCTTGTCTCTCCCAAAGAACAGGCCTGAGTTGCACCACGCACACCAACCGCGCACACATCATTTTCTGAGACAGGTGCTCCGCCTCCACAAATTCCAGACGAAGCGGGGTCATTCCAACGATAGAACCAGTGGCCGCCAACGCCATTGCACTTCCCATTTGATATGACGGTCGTTCCGTTTGCAGCAAAGACACGGCATTCAGCGTCGGTTGCTGCAGTCGTATTTGCCGTACAAAATTGATGCGTGTTTGAACAACGTCGAATTTCTGAAAGAAGAGGTGGAACGTATGTCGTTGGTCCTTCCAAAGCCGCGGAAAGATCATAACGCACACCCCCTTGTTGCGCCTGGTACTGATATATCTGCGAGAATGCAGGGGAAGGATCGGTTGGGGTGGTATGGAGAACACCCGAAACAGGACACATGAACAAGCGACGAGCCAGGCTCCAACAGGTCGCCGGATCAAAACTCGTTGACGAGGCTGTCCCATCCTCTGCCAAAGCGACACAGTTCTGATCGGCCGGACACTCCGAATTATCTGAACAGGTCAAACCAAGAGGCGGTGAGACAGATGAACTCGAGGTCGCAGAAGCCTGACAACGACCACAAGTCAGGAAACGATTAATTGGATCTTCCGGCAAATTTGAGGTGCCTAACGCCGAAGCAAAGGTGGTCTGCCAGCTTGGCCAACGGCTATTCACCAAGGTACGCAGATAGGTTCCTGTGAGCAAATCCGGGTAATGACCATCGCGTACGCGAACAGTTTCTAACGCATCTGACATGGTTTCAAAATCCGCAAGACGTTGTTCGTCACGACGAATTTTCTCTTTCTCGCTCGCGCAACGAGCAAGAGGATGCACAGAATCCACGCACTCCCAATCTGCCGTACAGGTCGCGACCTGTCCATCAGCCATGGTCACAGGAGCTCCTCCATCCATACAGACATCACTCGAACCGGTTGTAATATTGACGTTAAATTTCCAGTTCTGAACAAACTGCGTAAAAATATTCAGCGTGGTTGGTTTTGCATCCGGGTTGTGCGAGATCAGATAAATGAAGGAAGACGCCGTGGTGCCATCATCCGTCACATTCGTGGCTGCAACGTAGATCGTGGTTCCATCTTGAATCGCCGGATATCCATCCACGGTCAGCGCTTGCGGGGTTCCCGTGAAGTTTTGCGAACGATACCAATCCATTGGGGAAAGATGACGTGGATTCGTAATCACGCGAATACCAATACCATCACCAGCATACGTCGCATCATTGAAGACGAAGAAGTATTGTCGAACAATACCGCGCACCGCATCCGAAAACGTAATCGGCGTTGGTTTCAAAACAAGTGTCGGCAGATCTGCTTGCGTGCTCGTAGTTCCGGGTTGCGCATCAAGACAGTACGAGGTCGCAAAATTGTAGAACGGACCGTGTTCAATTGGCGTACCAATAAGCAACGGTGAACCAGCCTGATCAGCAAACGACTGAGCGCCGCTATAACCTGTCGTTCCAGGACCCGTAGCCGCCTGCGGCCACGGGTGATGACAGAGCATCACCACACTGTTCTGGCTCACGCTCAAAACCGTTCCTGATGTCGACGGAATGCTCTCATCGTGCGTGATAGACAAACCGGCGTAGATGTCGGAATCTCCGTTCAAATTATTTTCGCTGACACCGGTTGTGGTTTGCGTAGAATCAGCTGCCGGGGCTGACGGAGCAACGATCGAGAGAATATTGCGATGCGAAGAGATCCATGGATTCCAATGCCAACGATATTCCGACACCGGAACAATGGAGGCTACCGTTCCATCCGGACGCACCGAATCTGCCGCGGCTCCATATAAATGGGTGAGCGGATGAGAAACAAACAAGAAAGGACTATCACCACTGACATCCTGAATCTCAATACGGTTCGCCGCACAGATCGTGGAACCCGTTCGAAAATCCCAACTCACATCCCCATCCATAGCCACCCCGCGCTGACTCAACGCGCCCTGACGTTGTCCTAATGCGAGATCCGAGTCACCACGTAGAATCACACGATAATTGGTATTTGCCGCTAATGCGTCACGCAATGTGAAGACCACCTTGGTCGATGTGGAAGCCGTCGCGGTAGCTGGAATGGTTTCAAGAGTCACGTCTCCCGGAACCGAACCCGCGCACCAATAGTCAGCGCTAGCACGCGTCCCTGAGAAAAATTCTCGAACGCGCTCTTCAGCATGCGTCAACCAAGCGTACACAGCGGAGAAATGGATAGGACCAAACGCAATCGACGTCGTCGTATCTCCTGGAGGACATG
>CAIKOH010000033.1 GCA_903829075.1 Candidatus Uhrbacteria bacterium | reverse complement strand
TTACCAACGTTACCTCTTCGTACATTCAGAATCTGACCGTAGAGAATGCCACGGGTGTCTCTGGGAGCTACTCGATCACTCGAATGAACTTTGGCTATGGCGGGAATAGTTATAATGAAGCGGTTCCTCCCTATTCTATTCCCACGAATACCACATTCATCATGGAAGATGGGGGTTGCAGTATAACCCCTTACGGGGCTGACGGACAGAATATTTCAAGTGAGGTTGGATCTGCGGTGAATAATTGGCATATTGGTCTTATGAATCTTGGAGGGGGAACCTATCATGAGACGCTCCTGGTTCCAAATAATATCGCGACCAGTGCAGGAGAGGTAGGTGCTGATTGTGCTGGGATGGGGTTTGCTGTCGATCAATTCATTGCCAACGCGTTTACTGTCTCTGGTGGCGTTTTCACCTATAACGCAGCTGCGGTTGCCGGTGCTGGAGCAACCCTGATCGGTGGATCGTCAACGCCCGCGATCACTGGAGTTATGACTGCAAACGCAGGTATTCGTCTTACGGGTACGACGAGTGGCACGACGATTTCAAATGTTACATCTACGAATAATGGATCCGGTATTTCATTTGGCGCCACGCTTAACGGAGGTAATACGGTTTCAGAAAGTGTTTTCAACAATAACCTCGACCAGGATGTCTTCTCTGCAAGTAATGCAACAAATACGTTTGACAACGTTGACTTTACGCGAACCTCAAGCACGATTACGGGCACTGCTCCCATCATGGTGAGATACGAGACACGCCTGTTGGCAGAACGGAACGGCAGTTTGGTCGCAGTGAGCGGAGCCTCGGCTTCATCAACAGACGGCTATTCATTTGTGACGAGTCTTGGTACAACGAGCGGCTCGGGTTTCACGTCATATGCAGATCTTCCTGCGTATGAAATTACCTCTGGAAGTAATGCGTTGACGAACGGAGGATATAATCCGTACAGCTTTAATGTTGCAGCTGTAAATTATTTCGCTTCATCAACGAGTCAGTTGCTTAGTCATCGAAATCAAACAATCACTCTCGTGATGAATAGCTCGGTTCCTCCAACGGCCCCAAGTGGGGCGACAGTGATTTCAATGGGTTCAACGACCTCAACCATTGGATGGACAGATAATTCTGATAACGAGACATCGTTTCTTTTAAACTACATTGACCTGAGTGCCGGGCAAACGTTTCGAGGTGGTGTGATAAGCAGCCTAGCGGCAAATACGACGTCGACGTTGATTTCTGGTTTAGTTCCAGATGATTACTATCGATTCCGTGTCGCAGCAACCGGGACAATAGGATTGTCCACGTATGCTACATCCTCTCCATTTTTAACGAACCTCGCAGTGCCGAACGTCCCAGCGGTCACGGCTTTGTCCGAGACCAGCGAAAGCGTGACGCTGGATACGAATGGAAATTCAACCTCGACCGTGTATGCTCTCTATGGTTCAACGCTTGGAAGCTATCTCGATACTACAGGTGCCGTGAGTTCAACCGAGGTATGGGCCACGTCCTCGACCTGGGGTACGATCACCGTTTCTGGATTAACTTGTGGCACGTCGTACAGCTTCTCAGTTATTGCGAGGGGTCAAACGGGAATCTTGAGCGCAACCTCTACTCCGGCAAGTGTTTCAACAAGCGGCTGTTCCTCTCTGGGTGGAGGCGGTGGAGGTGGGAGCGGAGGTGGAGGTTTTTATTCGGTAACCACAAATAGTGACGGAACCGTGCGTTCTACCTACCTCGGACCAATCGTGAATCCGGCGCCGATCGTCGGGACATCTTCATCCACATCTCCTTCTGTTACGGTTGTTTCTTCTGAGGTAAAGTCTCCTCCAAAACATGGATCAAGTCATGCTGATTTGTTGGAAGCGCTGTCTCTGAAGCGTGATCTTGCTGCAGAAACACGTGGACATCGAGGGGTGCTTGAAGATGCGAAAGCGTTTCATGTGAAGTTGACGCCAGGTCAGATCGACGATTTGAGCTTTTTCCTAGCGTACGGTTTTTCTCAAACGACCGCCTATCTCGGTGAACGTGAGCGTCGTTCTATCTTGCGTGATATCTTTGATGTCTTCGGATCAGGCGCGATTACCACGCAGGATATAGAAAATCTCGTTACTGGACGGGTTCCAACACAGATTCGGTTGACGCCTGCTCGTCTGCGTATCCGCACAAGGCAGATCGCCCCCGTGTTTCAGAGGATCTACAAGCACAAGCCTAATCTCAAGAATCCACATGATGCGTTAGCTTGGGATGTTCTGCTGTACCACATTCGTTTTTCAAGAGAGATCAAGAAAGACGCCAAGGGTCTCGCCGATTATCGGAAGCTTTTCAAGCGCGCACCGGTTAGCCCGCTCGATTGGGCGGCGGTGAGAGCGATGGGGTATGTGGGATAAACGATGTATGTATCGGTTCTTACACAAAAAATAGCCAGGGTGTATGCTGCATGTAGCTTAGTTATCCTATTTCTTTCTATGAATTCTCCCGAGCAACAGCCTAATCGTTCCCCCGAACAAGCAAAGCCTTCATTAGTGAAGAGAGATAATCCGTTTGATGCAAGGCCTTTAAATCCTCTTCGTGTTCAGGTCGATCGTCGTCCAAGTGGTAAGCCGGATACGACCGAAGGAATATTTAAAGAGATAGACGATGAGTTCAAGCAGGCCGATCGTAAAAAAAGTACGAGACGTCCTGTAATGAGCACTCAGGTGGAAGGGTGGAGCAAGGAGGATTTTGAAAGCACGGCTCGTACGGCTCAGGAGTTAAAAAAAGAATTGGAGGATGCGGGTTGGGAGCCTCCATCGGATACATTGTCGCCAGACGAACGGCTAAGTATTGCAAGAAGAGTGATCGAGGATCGGTTGAGGCCTGATCCAGGCCCGAAGAATGGTGAAAATTAAAAACTCGGAAAACAGAAAACGAGAGAATAAAAATACCCCGATAAACGTCGGGGTATTTTTTTGATCCATTTATATTGCGAGGCGTGGTCGTGTCGTGTGCGAGCTGGGTCATGGGTTTATTGAGTGACGTCATTTTTTAAAAAATGGAGTTCTTACTTCCTCGCCCTCTGTCTGCCTGTTAGAATAGATAGCATGAATAATTTTTGGGCTCTTTTGTAGACCCGTATGCGCAAAGAAAGGGTTTCAACCGCTCAAGAGTTCACCCGTGAAGATCAGGGAGACGCTCCTGGCACAACGGATCTTCTCGAGGCATTTCAGAGGAGAGGGCTACCAACTGTTTCAGGGGGTGATCACGTATTAGAGCGAACGTATCGATCCGCTCGGGAGGAGGAGATTCGCACTTTGGAAGAAAAGATCGGTTCGCTTCGTCCCCTGTTTGTCAGCGATGTAGAGGAGAGTGCGGCGGCTGAGGCGCAACATGCTGCGGATGAGGCGAAGGATTATGTACGCGCATGCAAACAACGTGAGAGGGAGTTGCGAACAATATCTCGCGACAGCGCTGGTCAGGTGGAGTCTGCTCGAGCAAGCGAAGAAGAAGCGCTTCAGTACTATGTCGGAACGCTGACGGAAGAGGATGCGGGTTATCCGTATGCTTTGTTGCAGGTGTATCCCTTCACAGAACGTCGAAAAGAATGGGAGCGTTACGAGCGAGCTCAGCGGGAACAGATTTATGCTGCACAAAAACAGGTTGAAGCGGCGGAACAGGCTTTGATGGAGGCGAAGCAACTATATCAGGCAAAGCTTCAACCGGCGCTTGATCGTTGGTTTGAGGCAAAGCAAAAAATGAACGACGAGCGGAGGGTTTTGGAAAAAGAATCGGAAAAAGGTATTGTCTCCAAGTCTGAATCAGGGGAAGTATGGACAGAATCTGACTATGCGTTTGTGGAATTGCGGCGTACTGAGCGTGAACAGTTGCGGGCAGATGTTTCCGCGTTGTTCCATGCGGAACATGTCTTGCATCGTGTTGAAGCGTGCCAGACGGATGTGGTGCTTCCAGATCCTCCGATTGATGATCTGCAGGATGTTGTCGATATTTTTAAGGATTCGCTTGAAACACAGCAAGGGGAGATGCTTGTTGTGGCGCTGGAAACAGCGTTGGGGGCACTCGATGCAGTGTATCCACTCGATGCATTGAAGGCCTGGGCGACGCATGATCACTACCTCAACGATCCACGTGTGAAAGCATATGCAGGAGAAGCGAAGCGCTTGAAAGATGCGTCTACTGAGAAGTGGAGGTATGCGAACGAGATCAAGGAGCGTTTGCTTGAGAGCGGATTGCATTATAGAGATGTCGATAAGCATCCTGAATATCTTGCAGCAGAGAAAGAGGAGGAACGGGCGGATGAGGCGGTTCGTCAACTTGTTCAACCTCCGATTTTTAAGGAACTGCAAAATCTTTCTCAAAACGTGCGACATCTTTTAGATCAAGTTGAACGTCGTCCCCTTGATCGTTTGAGACTGAAGCCTTTTGAACGCATGCTTGAGCACGCGCGAGAGATTCGTGATCGCTTGTTGGTAGGTGAAGAACGAAAAGAGTATGCATTTGAGCGTACGGTGGACGCGATCGTTTTTGAAGCATCTTCCGATGATCTGTACACCTGTTTTCAGACAGAGCAGAAAAAATTTCCCGAGGCATTGCAAAAGGAGCTGATGCAAGACCTCAAGAGCGAGTGGGGCTATGCGGCAAGTTACAGCCATCATGGAGATAACACGCTCTTTTTTTTGTGTGGGATGGGGCAGGATGGGGAGGATACGGGACGAGCTAATTTGGGCGAATCGTTAGCTTTGCAGGTAGCGAACAAGAGACCTCGTCCTATCCTACTTAATAAAATAGATCCAGCCAGTTTTCTGACGCTAGAGAGTCACCATGATCTCGCAGCCATCGCTGGTTCTGAGTTGGTGCATCTTTTTTCCCGTGATGCGCATATCGGTGCTGAAGACGGCCAGACGGCCAGGGCATTTTTTGAAGGCTACGGAGTTGAGATGCGGGCCGATCCGGGTTTTATTTCTGCTGTCGAAGCTGTGGCGCGTCGGATGCAGCAGATTCAGAATCCGGTGGCAAAAGGGGCGATTGGCGCAGCGGGAAAAGAGAAATTAACCCGCGAAGATCTATTGATTCTGGATGAACTTTTAAAAGAGAAGGACGAAGATCTCGTCGGCTTGTACGGGTACGCCATGGTATCGCGACAGGATATCGGAACGGTCGTTGATCCAGCGAATGATCTCATTCAGGTACGCCAGCTCCGCGCCTGTGGATTGTCATGTAAGAAGGAGTATGGCCCTTTTCTTGGACCGGGCTTTAGTCCCGCCTATGATGTTCGTGGACTTCTTGGACAACCCGCCGAGATACAGGAGCGTTGGGCTCATGCGCTCGCGCGAGCAGGAGAGACACATCTTGAGGAGGATCTTCGTTTTGGATATGCTTCCGAGAAGATTGTGTACCGCGCGTTGTCTATTCAGGATCTTGCCTCACGGGTTGCATGGGTGGAGACCGCGCTCGATGTCCAGGCAGAAGGCGGCCAAGAGGCAGTGATGGCGTATGCGTGTTTGGATTTTTCTGATTACGCCGAAGCCAAGAGTCGAGCGTTGACCCTGGTAAAAGAGCAGCGGATTACTCCCGAAGGAACAAAGATGCTTGGGACTATAAATTGGGTTCGTTTGATGGCGAGTGCGGATTCTGCAGAAGAGCGTCAGGAGGTGCAAGAAGCTTTTCAGCGCTTGAAGGGGCTGCAATCCATGGAAGATGGAGCCCCGTTCTCGCTTGGTTTAGTCGCGCTTGATGCGAAAACGTTTCTCGCGGTTGATCACGCGATTCAAGAGGGGGTATCTGGGGCGATGGAGGGTTATGGCTTGCTGGCAAAGAGCATGGATATCAAATTTTATCCTCAGAACAAGCGGTATCGCGAAGATAGGGTGGTGAATGATCGTTTTATGCACCCGTCGAGTCGAGAGCGGGTACGGATCGCGACAGAACTGCTTGCGGAAAAAAAGCACGGCGTGTTTGTTGTATTCTGTGAATTGTATCAGTTGGCTCCAGGAGAAGCCCGAACGTTGGCTGAGACCGTCGCTCGCGATTGGAGTTCGCAGGAGGCGTCGGATTTGGGGACGATTATTAAGCACTTTGGTTTTGCTGAACGCATGATCGAGAGCTTTACGGATCACGGTGATGTGAGCAAGGAACAGGGGATTCTGGAACGTCTGCGTGTTCTGTTAAAAGATGTATCAGTGGATGCTATCACGACTCTCGACATCGAAACCATTGAAAAACTGCTACGGGAATCACAAGGAGATCAATTGATAGGCACGTTTCGTATCTTGTTGAAGCTGACTCAGGCTCCATCGGCGAGCATCCAGCGCATTCGCTTAGAGCTTGCGCGTGAAATCGCTGCATCGCCAGAGCCGGACCTTGTCTATGAGAGGATTGTGGACATATTTGTTCGCAATAATCTTCCCTTGGTTGGCAAGGTGTTTCGAGTTTTTGAAGCGTTGCATCGTCCGGAGGAGCTTGATCGACAGCTGAATAGCTCGATTCCAAGTCCTACCTTGCGCGCAACAGGATCACGTGGATGTCTATCGCTTCTTTATAAAGATTTAGTACGAACCCATCTCGCTTCTGGGAATCGAGAATTACTGCGCTACCTGATCGTCATGTCGGAATTGGATTCGGTTGAGAGGTGTACTTCCGTTGCCAATGTACAGGCGCTCTCAGAGGTCGAACAGCGTACGTGGATGCAGCTCGTGAAAAAAACCGCGACACTTTTAGATCATGTGACAGCTACCATGAAGCGAGACGGACAGACTGTTCCTTTGGGTGCAGATACGTCGATCGAAGAGGTGTTTGAGGAGTATCAAGCGTTGCGAGAAGGTCTGTCTCTTCAGCCCGGACAATCGATTCGTGGACGACTTGAGGAAATGTTTTTGCGTCCAATTGGTTTGCGTTCCATTGAAGAAGCTATCGCGTTTAGTGAGCGCAAGAAGCATGAGGCGGATGCACGAAATCGAGCGCTGGTTGCCGATGCTCAAGATCATCATCTCACGATTCAAGCCGGTGATATGTTGAAGGGTTTTGATCATAGCTATTTTGCAAACATTCTTCAGAATGGAGCTGTTGCAAAAGAGTTTTTAGGTGCCAGCGCTGATTCGGACCGGACCCCTTTGGATACAGATTTGAGCGTGGTTACAGAGGAAGATGCTGTGGGAGGTTTTCTCCAGGCGATTCGCGCATCGATCGCCAGTGGATATGGTCAGGTTTTGTTCTGTGTTCGTCCAAAAGAAACGTTTCATCTCACCTCGACAACGGATGATCCGGCGACGCTTCGAACACGAGCGAGGGCGCGCACAGCTGAGCAGATTGAATATTTTAAAACCGGAGTGCTTGGTGAACGACATATGGGCATCCGTACCGGATTCCCACTCACCGAGGTAGATTTTGTGATTTTGAGAAGCGAGACGGAGAATGGGAAGGTGCTGCGCAATCTCTCGATGGATAGTGTGATAAATGGCTACTATATTCCCATCGTTGATGAGCAAGGAAAGGTTCTTTTTACTCCGCAAGAATATGATCTGTACCGCGAACGGTTTTGTTCTGGCATCCTGTCTCTGAATCAGCCACCTTTTGAAGTTCACACAGCAGAACCCTTGGCAGGCACCCTCTCTTTGATTCGGGATGAAATCAAGGAAAATCAAGCATTGCTTGATGAAGGACGTACGCACATTACAGAAACGGTGCGCACGATTCTCTCGGAGCTTGGCGTTCTTTCCCCTGATCAGGAGTTCTTGTGTGAAGATACGGGATCGAGTGGCCGTGGGACGGGTGTGCCTGGATCGGTTGATTTTGATTTTGTGCTTAAACTCGATCCAGTTGCAAATAAAAAACAGACGCGTATTCATGAACAGATCGCTGCGCAGCTCGGTGGAACGAGAGGTGAGGGAGATACGACAGGACAATTGCGACTCACGGACGTTCCATTTAAAGGCACAAAGATCGATGTTGATATCGCTTTTGTTCCTCAAGCGGAAGTGCGTCTATTTGAATCGCATGATGCGGTCGGTGAACGTCTGCGTTCGATTAGAGCCACGAGCGGAAAAGAGGCTTACGAGCAGGTTCAAGCGACGATCGTGTATGCAAAACGACTGTTAAAAAACGCAGGTGTGTACAAGAAGGTCGATCAGGGCGGTTTTGGTGGACTTGGGGTCGAAAATTGGATATTAGCCAATCACGGAAATTTTATAGAAGCGGCTCAGAGTTTTCTTGCCGCAGCAAAGCCTGATGGCAAATCCGCGGTTTCTCTTGAAACCTTTCAACGAACCTATGCTCTGATTGATCCTGGTGCGAATGCGAAGTTCGGAGGGACGCATGATAATTTTACGAAAAATTTAACACAAAAAGGGTACGAAGGAATGATTGGGGCGCTTGAAATAGAATTAGGGCGGCTTAAGTAACAAGCGCCGCTGAACAAAAGTAAAACCGACCGTTTTGGGACGGTCGGTTGCACGTGGCTCCGGGGCTGGGATTCGAACCCAGGACCAATGGATTAACAGTCCACTGCTCTACCGCTGAGCTACCCCGGAACGTTCGTCTTCAAGGGGATTTCTTTGAAGATGGGGATAGGATACCAGCGAACAAAAGAGATTGCAAGGGTGAATGATTGAGTCCTTAGATCGAATCAACACGTCTGTCTCGAATTGCGAGAAACAAGGGGATTTCGACGCGCGCAACGTTTTCTGCTTTGGCTCGTGGACCGGAGTCGCTGCTGCGTGGCGAAACCCATTCTTCAAAGGCGTCAACCACGAATCCTTGTTGCGCAAGGGCAGTCATGTAGGTTTGCACGGGTCGGTGATAGGAGTAGGTTTTTACGCTTGGCGCTGATCCTGGGTGCATGCGGATAGGCATCTCGTAAGTCGAGAGGTAGCGGTCAACGCGACGATACTGCAATTTTCGTTCCTCGTCCCAGCCCCAACCGCTTTGTCGTGGTGCACGAAAGCAGGGGTGGTTCAATACGATAACAAATGGAGCGCCTGGTGCGAGCACGCGTGCGGTTTCGCGCAGGACATCTTCAAATGGATCGATGTTTTGCAGAGCAAGAATACAGGTCGCGCCATCAAATGGGGTGAGTGTCGATGGCAGCGCTGTTGCGAATCGTCTTGCATCTGTCACAGTGAATGAAGGTGCTCCGGATCCATTCGGTGATGAGGCGCGCTGTTTGTAGGCGAAAGAGGCCTTGGCCTGCATGATGAGCGACGGCGATGCATCAAGACCATGATACGTAGCACGCAGCTGTTGCTTGAGGAGCCAGTGGATGAATGCGCCTTGACCGCAAGCGATATCGAGGTAGCGTTTATGCGGTTGAGCATCGAGCAAGCGCGCAGCGCCAGGGAAGATGAGATCGTGTTGGAACGTTCCGGGTTGGGCGAGATAGGTGGCGTACCAATCGGAAACATGATCCCAGCTGGTTTTTGGTCCAAAAGAGGATCGATCGGTCTGACGTGGCCGACCGTAGGCAGCGTGACGAGAAAATGACATGCTCGAAGCATAGGGGATATTTGTCCGAAGAGCAAGCGCTGCCGTTCATATTTTTGTCCGCTTTGCAGCTGTGCTACACTTCTTTTTATATGGACATTCTTTCTCGGATATTAATCGGTTTGGTGATCGCGGCTGTGGGGGTGGCGGTGGTATTTTATAGTCAGGGGATTGTGGATTTTTTTGGAGATGTGGAGTGGGCGGATCGTCATCTGGGAAGTTCACAATTTTTTTATAAACTCGTTGGCGTGTGTATCACCTTGATCGGGTTCTTGGTTATGACGGACCTGTGGAACACGTTTTTGGCAGCGACGGTGGGCAAGATCTTATTTCGATAACTGTATGTTTGATTGTACAGGAGCCGGTCTCATTGACGCTGAACGTTTGTTGCAGCGTCTTGGGGTACGTCCTGGATTACAGGTCGCGGATTTTGGTTGTGGCGCGCTAGGACACTTCGTGTTTCCTGCGGCGCGACTTGTGGGCGGCGAAGGTCGTGTCTATGCGGTTGACGTGCAGTCGTCGGTGGTGGAAACGATGCGTAAGCGAGCGAAATTTATGCAGGCTTGGAATATCCATCCTGTGTGGTCAGATGTTGAACGGGTCGGGGCAACGCGCATTCCAGAGCATAGCCTTGATCTCATTATCATGGCGCATTTGTTATCCTCCGTACGCGCACAGGCGGAGGTGCTGCAAGAAGCCTGGCGTTTGATGAAACCCGCGGGTCATGTCCTGATTCTTGAATGGAAACCAGAGCCGACGGTGCTTGGTCCGGATGTGCGGCAGCGCCTTTCATCTGAACATGTTCAGGATCTGTTGCAGTCTGGCGCGTGGAAAACGGTGGATGTTTTTCATCCAAGTGATCATCATCATGCGTGCATCGGTCGCTGTTTGAAGGTACCGGTGTCTGTTGTAGAAACGACCTGGCATGGTGTTGACACGCGTTGACATTCTATCGCGTCTTGCGTAGTCTTGTGCGCATCTATGTTTGGCCTCATCACCCCTCTTCTGCACTGGAGTTTTTGGTTCAGTGCTCGTTCGATTCCTTTTACGGCGTGGTTTCAAACCTTGCTTTTAATCGTGTTGTCGCTTGCTTTCATCGGAGGTGTGATTGCTGCATGGCTCGGTGTTTCACCAACGGCTGGCAAACGTCTTGGTCATCCGCTTGAGAATGACGTGCGCCGCGTGTTGCGACAGAGAGCCGGTTGCGCCATCACCATGAGTATTGTTGGATGGATATTCTTTTTCTTTACCTGGCAAGAAATTCCGTATTTCAGCGCACGTATTTTTTGGGTGGGGGTGTTCGTTGGTGTGGTGGTATGGGTGTATGCAATTTTACGTGAAGCGAGGATCGTGATTCCCCGTGAACGTGCGGAGCAAGCAAAGCGCGAAGCCTATGAAAAATGGCTCCCCAAACCAAAAAAGAACTAATCCTGTTCAGACGTCTCGTCAACGAGATGGTCGCCGCGGTGAAGAGCTGGCGGCGATTTTTTTGTCCCAACAAGGCTTTCGTGTCGTAGAAAAAAATTGGCATTGCCGTTTTGGAGAGATCGATCTGATTGTGCAGCGAGGACATGAAGTTCGATTTGTGGAAGTGAAGTGGCGCGCGGGAACGATGTATGGTCTGCCAGAAGAATCAATTACATCGACCAAGCGTGCGCATCTGTTTCGTGTCGTGGAAACATGGCTTCAATCGCATCCAGAACCGGCGGCGTATCAAATTGACGTGGTAACAATTTTGGTTGTGAAGGATCAGACAGCGCCAGAGATTCGATGGATTCAGGGAATTGAATGCTGAATAAAAAAGCAAAGAAATGGAAAACCCCTCCGGACATCGAGAGCGCTCGATGACGGGAGGGGTGTGAGGAGACTGGGCGGCGCGTTCTAGTTGCGCGCGTACTGCAGGCGGAGTTCGTTCTGGTTGAGCCTCCGGCTCCGGCGCTCGTCGTGGTCGCTGGTGGGCGGGAGGCCGAGGCTGGCGAGTTGGTCCAGGAGGTCCGACGCGTCGCCCTCCTTGACGAGCCCCATCAGGATCTTGTTCGCCAGGTCGATCTCGGCGTTCTCGGCACCGAGGAATATGTCGCTGCACGTCACGTTGTCGAACGCGATCAGGCACACGCCCCGCACGTTGCCATGGCTCCTGAATTCCTCGAACCGCGCCGGCATGGTGGGCCGGCTGCTCAGTCCGAGCGCCGTACGCAGCATCGTCGTCTTGATGCCCAGGTCGTCGTCGGGCAGGAACAGGCTGATCCGATCCGCCCGCGTCAGCCCGTCGCTCGACTTGAGCCCGATCGACATCGCCTGGTTGAACGCGTTGCCTCGGTCCTTCTCGACGAGCATGCCCTGTTCGAGCAGCTTGTCCATGAGCCACCCGAGCCCGCCGGCCGAGAAGACCGGGGCCAGGCACTTCCGCCTGGAGCCGTCGTTCGAGGAGAAGGTTGTCTCGAGCTCGAGCTGCCCGTGCGGCGGGTAGTCCGGGTCGAGGATGACCTGCCGGAGCCGAGCGGGTTCCAGCTCCTCCCTGCGCGCGAGCGTGCTGATGGCGTCGTAGGCCTCGTCGTCGGTGAGGTCGCTCAGGTGGAGCAGGCGATCGCCGCGCTGCAGCTCGGTCGGGAGCTTGAGGTCGCCGGCGCTGCCCTCGAGCTGCGCCGTCTGGTCGCGGAGGTCAAGCTTGTGGATGTCGATGAGCTTCTTGGCCACCAGGCGCACCCCGTCTCGCGAGAAGATCGGCGGGGTCTCCGTGACCAGCCGGCCCTTCTCGTCGAACACCCCGATGGTGGCGTGTCCCTCCCAGTTGAAGGTGCGGGCGGTCTGGTTCCGGAAGAGACGAGCTGCGTGCTTGTTGGAAGGCTGATCGTGCGTTGGATTCATTTCGTAGCCACCTGTTTGGTGTGATCGAGGTGCGCTGACATCCTCTCGAAATCAGCGCGTGCGTATCCTTGTGAAGAAACGTGAGAGGAGTGTGGGGATTCTAAGGGAGCTTATTCAAACTGTCAAGAGGATAAGCTTTTCCGTTGTCTTGCGCCTGTTCTTTGCGTATCATGCCTTTCAGCTATGACTCATGCCGAAGCCAAGGAACGTCTCGGGAAACTTCGTCAAGAAATTGACCGTTATCGCTACGAACAGCACGTGCTCGATGCTCTTTCGATTTCTGAGGCGGCGTTGGATGCGTTGAAACATGAGTTATTTCAACTTGAACAGACATTTTCAGATTTGATTACGCCAGATTCGCCGACGCAGCGCGTGGCCGGAAAAGCACTTGAAGGATTTCGGAAGGTGACGCACACGGTTCCCATGCTTTCGTTGGAGGACGTGTTTTCGCGTGAAGAAGCGGATGCGTGGTTGCTGCGCGTGGCAAAGCTTGGAAGCGGATCTGTGTTTGATTTTTTTGCAGAGATCAAGATGGATGGGCTGGCGTTGTCGCTCGTGTATCGCGATGGACAGCTGGTTGAAGGTTCTACGCGCGGCGACGGACGGGTCGGCGAAGACGTGACCATGAGCATTCGTACGATCGAAGCGGTCCCACTGGCATTGCGTCAACCATCTGCGCGTGAGATCGACGCGTTTTGCAAACGTCATTATGGATCAATTAACGAACGTCGCGTGCGAACATTTTTGAGGGATTTGTCTGGCGAGATCGAAATTCGGGGCGAAACATTCATGACCAAAGAGCAGCTAAGGTCTTTGAATCAACTTTTGGAAACGCGCGGCCAACCTCCGCTTGCTAACCCAAGAAATGCAGCGGCGGGATCGATTCGCCAGTTGGATCCGTCTGTCGTCGCTGAGCGACGGTTGAGTTTTTTTGGATACACGCTGATCGCAGATGCAGGAACCACGACGCATGAACAGGCGCATGAGATGATCGCGTTGCTTGGCGTTCCGCAAAATCCGCTGAACCGTTTTTGTCGTGATCTTAATGAGGTCGAGCGGTTTCATCGAGAGGTGATGGAGTGTCGCGAGGACTTGGCGTATTGGTGTGATGGCATCGTTGTCAACGTGAATAATGATGAACTATTTCGACGATTAGGCGTCGTAGGAAAGACGCCACGCGCGGCCATGGCCTGGAAATTTCCGGCTGAGCAGGGGACGAGCATTGTGCGTGAAATTCAGGTTTCAGTTGGACGTACCGGTGCGCTCACACCCGTTGCCGTGCTCGATCCGGTGAGTCTTGCGGGAACGACTGTGACACACGCTTCGTTGCACAACGAGGACGAAATCGAGCGTCTTGACTTGAGAATTGGCGATACGGTGATCGTGGAAAAAGCTGGCGATGTCATTCCAAAAATTATTCAAGTTCTTCCAAAGTTGCGCACCGGAAAAGAAAAAACGTTTCACATGCCAAAGGAATGTCCGATCTGCGGATCAGCGGTGACGCGACGCGAGGGCGAGGTTGCAACGTTTTGTACGAATCGTGAATGTTTTGCGCAGGAGTTAGCTCGACTATTGCATTTTGTAGGTCGTCGCATGTTCGATATTCGTGGTCTGGGCGACAAGATTGCGGAGCAGATGATTCAACGAGGACTTGTTCATGAACCGTCCGATATTTTTTCGTTGACGCCGGGCGATCTGTTGACGTTGGAAGGGTTCGCAGAATTGTCATCAAAAAAACTCGTGACCGAAATTCAGGCGCATCGCGAAGTGACACTTGATCGTTTCATTCACGCGCTCGGTATCCGTCATGTTGGCGAGGAAACGGCGGCGGATCTTGCACGCGCCTTTGGAACGGTTCAGGATTTCATCGAAACGTCAAAGGACGATCTACTGCGTATCGATGGCGTCGGTGAGGTCATGGCAGATGCGATTTTAGAGTTTTTGCATGATCGCCGTGAACAAGGGCGTGTTCAACGTTTATTGCAGCAAGTGAAGGTCGTGTCTGTGATAAAACGCTCGACAGATCTTCCACTAAGTGGAACGATTTGGGTGTTCACGGGGACGCTGTCGAGCCTGTCGCGTGAGGAGGCGAAGGAGCGTGTTCGCGCGCTTGGAGCTGATGTGTCGGAGAGTGTTTCAAAAAAAACGAGTTACGTGGTTGTAGGTGAAGAGGCGGGATCAAAGGCGGATAAGGCGCGTGAACTTGGGGTGAAAATTTTGGATGAAGACGAGTTTTTGAAGATGGTGGAAGAAGAATAAGAATTTTTTATCTGATAAATGAAAGCGCGCGTATCAGGTGATACGCGCGCGAGAGGCTCGCTGGCGGGTTAGCCCCGGCGGATCTTGAGCCGGTCCCGAAACTTCCTCAGCTTCTTGGCGGTCAGGCCGAGCTCCCTCGGAGTGATGACGCCGATGGTGATGGCCGTCTCGACCAGTGCAAAGCGCTGACGCGCCGTCCGACCACCCATTCTCACATGGGTGAGGTTTTCTGCCGCCTGCTTGCGAAGCGTTTCCCGATCAATCGTCGTCATCGCTCTTCCCCGTTGCGCGAGTTGATGTCCTAAAGTTAACGAAGAACAGGAGAAGTGTATAAAGGATCTTTTTGTCTGTCAAGGAGGGGGCAGTCATCGGCTCTCTTAGAAGTCGCGCGCTAACTCGTGCGTTCGATGATGTTTTTGATTACCTGTAAGAATTCTTTTTGTGCTTGTTCCCATCCGCCGTCTGCGAATGAATTTTGAATTTCTGCAACTATTGGAATGTCGATCTGTTGGCGTTTTTGATCGGCGCTGTGTCGTGTCTGATCGCGAAAACCGCCGCCATCCACTGGAGAAATTTTAATCGCGAATATCATGTAGCCTGCGCGCAGTAGATCGTGGATCGTCGGTTCTACAAATGCGCCGATGAGACAGAATCGTTCTAGGAGATCGTTGATTTCTTTTTTATCAGAGCCGTAGATGTTGCCCACGTACTCCGCGATTTGTAGAAGTTGTTTCTTCGTCTCTCGTTCTTTGATGTCCTCGCGTGTGACAAGATGGTAAAAAAGATCATCCTCTGCGGATCGTCGTGGTCGCGTGGTGAGCGACATGAAGGGGTGGAGTTGGGTTGGAAATTTCTCGAGTGCAGCTTTGATGAGCGTGCTTTTACCTGAGCCGCTCGGTCCGACGAGCGCGATGAGTGGATGTCGCATGAACCTATTTTGTCGCGAAGTTGCTTTTTATGCAATTTTCCTGCACTATGCCCCTCATGCGCGACCAATCCCTTATCCGAAATTTTTGCATCATTGCCCACATCGACCATGGAAAATCCACCCTGGCCGATCGTTTGCTTGAAATGACCGGCACGGTTGAGAAGCGCAAGATGAAGGAGCAGTTGCTCGACATGATGGATCTTGAACGCGAGCGCGGCATCACCATTAAATTGCAACCGGTGCGCATGACCTATCGTGCGAAAAATGGTCAGACGTATGCGCTGCATCTGATCGACACGCCAGGACATGTAGATTTTAGTTACGAAGTTTCGCGTTCACTTGCTGCTGTTGAAGGCGCGATTCTGTTGGTTGATGCGAGTCAAGGGGTTCAAGCACAAACCATTGCCAATGTATATCTCGCTATTGAGCAGAATCTGACCATCATCCCGGTGCTCAACAAAATCGATCTGCCAAATGCGGATATTGAACGTTCCGCCGGTGAGTTGATGCGCTTAATTGGTTGTAAGCGTGAAGAGATTTTGCTTGCGTCTGGCAAGACCGGTCTTGGCGTTGATGCGATTCTGGAGCAGATTGTCGAAAAAGTTCCGTCGCCACGCGGTTTTGTAGACCATCCTTCGCGCGCGATTATTTTTGATTCAAAATATGACGAGTATCAAGGGGTAGTTGCGTCCATTCGCTGTGTAGACGGTTCGTTTGCGGCGCATCAGAAGGTGCATTTCATGGCGAGTGATGTGGATAGCGAAGCGCTTGAAGTTGGATACATGAAGCCTGAGCGCGTCGCAGCATCTACGCTTGAAGCAGGGGATATCGGCTACATTGTGACAGGCTTGAAGGATATTTCTGCGGTGCGCGTCGGTGATACGATCGCGCTCGCGTCGCAGGTCAATCAGGTCACGGCTCTGCCTGGATACAGTGAAGTGCGACCAATGGTGTATGCGGGAATTTTTCCGTACGAAGGCGGTGAATACGAGAAGTTGCGTGATGGATTGCTGAAATTAACCTTGAACGATGCCTCGCTCACGTTTGAACCAGAGCATTCAACTGCGCTCGGGTTTGGATTTCGTTGTGGATTGCTTGGTATGTTGCATTTGGAGATTGTGCAAGAGCGTTTGCTGCGCGAATTTTCCATGGAGGTGGTGGTGACCACGCCGTCCGTTGCCTATGAAATCACGACAACGGATGGACAGACAAAGACCATTAAATCGCCGGCAGATTTTCCGGAGCAGTCGCGTTTATTCGAGGTTCGCGAACCCTGGGTCCGTGTCGATCTTGTGTGTCCAAAGGAATATTTGGGTAACGTGATGGCGCTCGCACAAGATCGTCGTGGCATCTATAAAAACACCGAGTATCTCGACGAGTCACGCGTATTGCTGCGCTACGAAATGCCGCTTTCATCCGTAATTGTGGATTTTCATGATAAACTCAAAGGCGTATCTGCTGGGTACGCTTCCATGGCGTACGAATTGATCGACCGACGTCCAGGCGATGTCGTAAAAATGGATATTTTGGTCGCGGAAGAACCGGTTGAAGCCTTATCGACTCTGCTTCCATCAACGGAAGTATTGGCTCGCGGACGTCAGGTCGTGGACATCTTGAAAGATGAATTGCCGCGTCAACAGTTCGCGATTAAAATCCAAGCCGCCGTCGGGGGAAAAGTCATTGCCTCAGAACGCGTCGCTCCATTCCGCAAAGATGTTTTGGCAAAAATGTCAGGCGGCGATTATAGCCGTAAGTCGAAGTTGTTGCAAAAACAGAAGAAAGGAAAGGCGCGCATGATGGAACATGGCAAGGGCGCGGTCGAAATTCCGTCCCAAGCGTACATCAATATTTTGAAGAGATCCTAATATATTTCCTGTATGAAACGTAAAACTATTCGCATCCTTTCCGTGATTCTTGCTGTGTTTATGGTATTTTCGACCATTTTGTTTTTGTTGGCGCCATTGGCGAAGTTTTAGGTTCCCTCTTGACAACTTCCTCAAACTCTGATAGCGTGAGGACAGAGTCAATTTTTATGAACTACGCAGAACTCACATGTATTCTTGTGCAACCGACGCGCGTTTCTCACGCTGCGGCGGCCGATTTTGCCATACGGGATCTTCATTGAACCACAGAGATGTGCGCTTGAATGAAGAAGATCCCGTTTGGCAACACCAAGCGGGATTTTTGTTTGTAAGCGTGCTCTTTGGAACCGTCAGAAGGAGAGAGAGGGATCGTGAAAAAAGACGACGTCGAGATCACGGGAGATGATGAGCTCTTTGTTGAAGAGCGGGACGATGGGAAGGCTGAGTGGGAGAAAGAAGATGAGCCTTCAAAGCTGTCGCAGCGGATGCTGTTCGAGGGTCTTGCCACATTGTGGCGATTGGCGCATCCGGAGCGCAACCGTCTGTTCGTCAGTTCGATCGGCATGGTCTGCATGTTGGTGTGCGATGCGATCTTTTTCTACCTGATCAAGGAGGTGATCGATGCACTGTACGCGGGCAGGTGGCATCTGGCCAAACTGGAGTTGATCGGGATGGCGTTCGTCAAGATCATCTCGATTCTCACGCGACAGCTGTGGGCGCACCGTCAGTTCGTCAAGGCGATCATCTCGCTCGAGAACCACTGGCCTGCACTCGCTCATGCGCAGTTGATGCGACTGTCCATCGCGTACCACGAGAAGCAGGGGATGAGTCGCAACGTGGCTAAGGTGGTCAAGGCCTGCGATGCTGCGGTACAGGTGATGGTCATGCTGTACTTCGATACTCTGCCGGGCCTGTTCAACTGGGTGATCAATTTCGTCCTGCTGTTCATCATCGATTGGCGGCTGGCGATGCTGTTCATCCCGTCCATTTTTGCGGCACTCTGGTTGCATGCACGTTTGAATCGGCAGGTTTCACCGCTGTGGAAAGCCTGGGAGAACGGACGTGAGAGGGCTACCAGCGATCTGATTCAGGATGTCGTGAACGTTCCATCTGTTCAGGCGTATGTGCAGGAACGGCGTGAGATCACAACGCAGCAGGCAACGCGTGCCAAGATGCGTCGCATTGATCTGCGCGCTCTCGCCGTCGAACGTCCCAGCTACGTGGCGATCAATGCTTGCCTGTGGTGTGGCTATTTCATGGCGATCACGGCCTCGGTGATCTTTGTTGCGCGGCACACGGGAACTTTCGGTACCGTCGCGTTCGTTCTGACCACTGGAGCGACCACGGTGCAGCAGTTCTGGAGCATCGTCGAATCTAACCGTCGCATGTTGCGCGAGATGGAGCGGGTCAAGCGGCTCGACCACCTGCTCAATGAAGATCAGATGCTGCCGTGCGTGGCATTGCCGATCATTCCGACCTCCTTTGATGGGCGGTTGCGATTCGAGGAGGCGTCGTTCCGTCACGAGGCGGACGCGCAGGATGTGGTAGATGGAGTCTCTCTCGTGATCGAACCCGGGTCGTTTGTGGCTTTTGTCGGTCCGACGGGAGCTGGTAAGACGTCGGTCGTGCGTCTGGCTCAGCGAGTGTTCGATGTCACGGCTGGGCGGGTGCTGCTCGATGACCACGACGTACGCACGCTCGACTATGACTGGTACCGTCGGCTGTTCGCCTGGGTCACGCAAGAGAATGCGGTGTTCGATATGTCGTTGGGCGACAACATCGCCTACGGCAGTCCGAATGCCAGCGAGAAGGATATCTTGCGTGCTGCACGCGACGCGCATCTCGGCGTTATGCTGGATGACAAGAAGCGTTTTCCAAAAGGGCTGGAGACGGTTCTCGGTGAGCGCGGAGTGCGGCTCTCTGGCGGTGAACGTCAGCGGGTTGCGATCGCGCGGGCGTACCTGCATCTGCTTCGCGGCGCCAAGATCCTGGTGCTCGACGAGGCGACCTCAGCTCTGGATTCCGAAGCCGAGAAGATCATCCAGGAAATGATCGACCGATTGCGCCGTGAGCGCCGGATTACGGTCATCGCCATCGCCCATCGTCTGTCGACCGTTCGCGAGGCGGAGTGCATCTACGTCATGAAGGACGGAAAACTGCGCGAACAGGGATCGCATCGAGAACTGATGCGCGAGGATGGAATCTACGCTCGCCTTGCTCGTCCGCAGCTCGGCGCTTCCTGTTGATTCTTCCACCTGATCGTTCCTTCGTCTCTGACCGCCTGCATTCTTTGCAGGCGGTCTTTTCTTTCGCTTGACCGTTGCCTGATAATTTCGCATGCTACCTCACACTATGTCAGAATCCCACGCTTCATCTCCTGTCCCTGGGTCAGACGCACCCCGCGGATTTGTCTTTCCGCAGATGGAAGAACAGATCACCGCCTACTGGAAACAGGAACGTGTTTTTGAACGAACCCTCGACGAACGTCCTGAAAAAAAGACCTTCGTATTTTATGATGGTCCGCCCTTTGCAACCGGCACGCCGCACTACGGCCACCTGCTTCAATCCACGATCAAGGATGCTGTCCCGCGCTATTGGACCATGAAGGGGTATCGCGTCCCGCGTGTTTGGGGTTGGGATTGCCATGGTTTGCCGATCGAAAATTTGATTGAAAAAGATCTGAACCTGGGTTCAAAAAAAGCTATCGAAGATCACGGTGTTGATAAGTTCAATGCGGCCTGTCGCGCCACGGTATTCATGTATGAAGCGGAATGGGCGAAGTACATCGAGCGTCTTGGTCGTTGGGTGAATTTTGATGACTCGTACAAAACCATGGACACCTCGTACATGGAGTCGGTCTGGTGGGTGTTTGCCGAACTGCACAAAAAAAGTTTGATTTATAAAGATGTGCGCGTGTCCTTGTACTGCCCGCGTTGTGAAACGCCGATCGCGAATTTTGAAGTGGCGATGGGGGAGTCGTACATCGAACGCGAAGATCCGGCGATCTTCATTAAATTTCCCGTGGTCGGTGAAGCCAAGACGTTTTTTGTAGCCTGGACCACGACGCCGTGGTCCGTCCCTGGAATCACCGGTCTGTCCGTCCATCCGGATATGACGTATGTGGCGCTGCATGATCCGTCGACGGGTGAGACCTTGATCTGTGCCGAGACGCGACAAGCGGAAGTGTTGAAGCATATTGGATCAGACCCAGCATCCATCAAAGTGACGGCACGTTGGAAGGGAACTGAACTTGTTGGAAAACATTTTGAGGTTCCCTACACATTCGTTTCTGTGGAAGGTGATGCTTTTCGTGTTGTCGCTGGTGCCCATGTCACGGACGATGTGGGAACCGGTATCGTGACAACGGCCCCGGCCTACGGGGAAGAGGATTTGAATGTCGCACGCGAGAACCATCTGCCATTGATTCAGACAGTTGATACGGAAGGGCGGTTGATCAAGGAGTGTGGTCCGTTTGCAGGACAAAAAGTCAAAGAAGCAGATCCGTTGATTGTCGAAGATCTGCGCAAGAATGGCTGGCTTCTGCACGCCGAAACCATCAAGCACAACGTGCCGATCTGTTGGCGTTGCAGCACGTTATTGTTGTACAAGGCGCAGGACGCGTGGTTTGTTAACGTCACAACGTTAAAGCCGACCATGTTGAAGGCGGCGAAGAAAATCAACTGGCATCCGGACCATTTTAAAGAAGGTCGTTTTGGCAAGGGATTAAACACTGCGCCTGACTGGAATATTTCGCGCACACGCTATTGGGGTACGCCGTTACCGGTGTGGGAATGTGCCGACTGTCATGAGCGGACCGTTCTTGGATCGCTCGAGGAGCTCAAGACCAAAGCCAAACCAGGAACGCTCCCGGAACCGCTTGATTTGCATCGTCCAATGATTGATGGGGTCATCATTCCTTGTGCGTGCGGAAGTGATCAGCGGCGTATCCCAGATGTGTTTGATTGTTGGTTTGAATCTGGTAGCATGCCGACCGCGTCAATCCACTATCCGTTTGAACACAAGCGTTGGTTTGAAGAACATGCGCCCGCGGATTTTATCGGTGAAGCGCAAGATCAGACTCGCGGCTGGTTTTACACCTTGCATGTTTTGGCCAGTGCGTTGTTTGAACGTCCTGCGTTCACGAATGCAACGGTCACGGGCATGATTCTCGCCGAAGATGGCAAGAAGATGTCGAAAAAGTTGAAAAATTATCCAGATCCGTGGCATATCTTCACCACCTACGGAGCCGATGCGTTGCGGTTCTATCTGTTGTCATCGCCGGTGGTGGAAGCGGATTCATTGAATTTTTCTGAACGTGATCTGACGACGGTGGTTCGTGGATTCTTGAATCTGATTTGGAATGTTAAGGTGTTTTACGAGACGTACGCCACGCAAGATGTGCCGTTGACCAAGCCGCGCAGCATGCACGTGCTTGATCGTTGGTTGTTTGCGCGTCTTGAACAGCTGACAGAAGAGATGATCGCCTCGATGGATGGATATGAGCTCGCCAAAGCCGCGCGTCCATTGCGTGGATTTGTGGATGATCTGTCGACCTGGTGGCTGCGCCGGTCGCGTGATCGTATGAAGTCATCTGACCCGGATGAAAAGATGGATGCGTTGCGCACGCTGCGTGAAGCCTTGCAGTGGATGAGTATGTTGATCGCGCCGTTTACCCCGTTTTTAGCCGAGCGGTTGTATCTTGATCTTGGAGGGTTGAAAACGTCGGTGCATCTTGAAAAATGGCCGGTGGCTGATGAGCGTTTACTCGACCAAAACCTCCTCGATGACATGCGGTGGGTACGCGACATGTCTTCGCGTGCACACGAGTTACGCGCGGCAGCGAAATCACCGGTGCGTCAGGCGCTCGCATCACTCACCATCACCTTGCGTGACGCGGAAACCATGACCCGTCGCCAGCAACGACAAGATTTGTTGACCTTGCTGTGCGAGGAAATCAATGTTGAGCAGATTATCCTGCGTCAAGACGCTTCCATCACTGACACGGAGGTCGTGCTTGATACGGTGCTTACGCCGGCGTTGGAACGCAAGGGATTGCGTCGTGAATTTTCTCGTCAGGTGATGAATATCCGTAAGGCTGCGGGGTTGCAGGCCACGGATCGTATTCGTCTTGTGTGTCATGCTCCAGCGGATCTTCAGGAAGCGATCGAAGAAGGACGTGAAGAAATCGAATCGGATTTGCGGGCGGAGAGTTTACTGTTCGTGGAGACGATGCCGGACGAGGTTGCTGTGCAAATCGTGAATGTGGGGGGGCGTGAAGTACAGTTGGCGTTGGTCTAAATGGCATGAAAATAGAAAACCGGCGGGGCTCGTGAAGAGCTCCGTCGGTTTTGAAAAGAAACACGACGACCGTAGGCTGGTCGTCGTGGGTGATGAAGTGGATCTTGTTGAAGCTTCAGCGCTTCTTGCGCGGAGCTCTTTGATTTTTCCTGCCGAGCAGCGCCATGATCATGCGTTTGAGCTCGTCGAGCAGGTGCTTCTCGTCGCGGTAGCGGATGATGCGTTCGGAACCCTTCGGGCCGAGTGCGGGGTTGCCGAGCGTGAAGCGACTGACGGTCCCACGGTCTGGCGGGATGCACAGAATGACAGGGATCTTCTTGACGTCTGCGATCACCATCTCGCCGCCGACACCATCGGAGGGCTGCAGGCTCACCACGATCATCAGCCTTGCTTGCCGCACGCGCAATTCATCGAGCAGGTAGACCTCGCGTGGCGTCATCGCGTGGTTGAGCACAGGGTCGCTATACCGGTGAGGCAGATAGCAGGGGAGCCGGATGTAGAAGGCTCGTCGGCACATCGCGTCGATGCGCTCGAGGAGAGACAGGGTCCGCTCGCGAACCTCCGGCGCCAGGCCAGTCAGCGCACTTGAAACGTAGATGTACTTTTTGCGCCGTGCCTTGAAGACGGGCGCAGTGGGGGGGGTAATTCCCGACATGATGAGACCTCCGTGGCCGCAGTGTGCATGACAGGTGATAGGTGAACAAGAAAGTTGTCAAGAAGAATGGTTCGGTCAGCCAATTGACGCCTTCTCGCCCCTCATGCATCGGGCACGTATCATGCGTGTCATGCAACGCACCTGGAAGTATGCACCGACCTGTCCGGCCGACGCTTTGGCGGAAACAGCCGATCTTTCGCCTGTGTCACGGCAATTATTGTGGAACCGCGGTATTTGTCTGAGTGAGGATGTGCAGCGATTCTTATCACCTTCGTGGGAGGAGCATGTGCATGATCCATTCGCCTTTCGTGATATGCGCGTGGCCGTGGAAAAGCTTTTTTCATTTGTTGAAGCTGGTCAGCGCATTACGGTTCATGGGGACTATGACGCGGATGGTGTTACGGGTTCAACGGTGCTGATCTCGACCTTACGTGAACTGGAAAAACGGCTACGCATGAAACGCGGAGAGACGCAGATAGTCGGTGGTGAATCTGAGGTCTCGTGCGTTGATTTTTATATTCCGCATCGTGATAAAGAGGGCTATGGCTTGCGTACCGCCACCATACAGATTCTTGCGGATCGTGGGACGAAATTGATCGTGACCGTTGATTGCGGAATTGCCTGCGTTGAAGAGATCGCGTTGGCGAAAACGCACGGCATAGAAACGATTGTGGTGGATCATCATCAATTCGGTGAAGAACTTCCTAAGGGAACGTTGATTCATCCAGGTTTAGACGGAGAAACGTATCCGCATAAGACGTTGGCTGCGGTTGGTGTCGCGTTTAAGCTCGCGTGTGCGCTTATGACGGAGGCGCGCGTTCGTGGGTTGGATGTGCCCGTGGGGTTTGAAAAATGGTTGCTTGATCTCGTGTCCATCGCCACCGTAACAGATATGGTTCCGCTGTTGGGTGAGAATCGCGTATTGGAGCATTTTGGGTTGAAGGTGTTGAATAAAACGCGTCGTCCTGGGCTGCGCGCACTGATTGTCGCGGCTGGCTTGGAGGACAAGGTACTTGATGCCGAATCCGTCGGATTCACGATTGGTCCGCGACTGAATGCGGCTGGCCGCATGGAGCATGCAAGTTTGGCCCTGAATTTGCTTCTGTCATCCAATGAAGAGGAGGCGACCCGTCTCGCGCAAGAGCTGGAAGCCTGCAACCGTCGCCGCCAGGACGCAACGCGTCGGATGATGGAAGAAGCTGAGCGTCAACTTGCAGAGCGGGATATTTCATTAGAAAAAATTGTGATTTTGTGGCACGAGGAATGGTCACCGTCGCTTGTCGGATTGATCGCGGGAAAAATGATGGAGAAGACCACGCGTCCGGTTGTCGTGGTCGGGCATCATGCGGGAGCCTGGATCGGTTCCGGACGTTCCATGGCAGCATACGACATTACCTCTGCGGTTCGTGAAGCGGGTGGTGAGTTGCTCGCACGCGTTGGCGGACATGTTCAGGCCTGTGGATTCGCGTTGAAGGATCAGGACGGACTCCTGCCGCTTGCAGATCGTTTGCGTGAACATGCGAGTGCGCATCTTTCTCCTGAAGACCTGTCGCCAGTGCTCGCGATTGATCTCGAGCTACCCCTTGAAGACTGTTCGCGTGCGACCTTGGACGCAATTGTTCGACTCGCGCCATTCGGTCAAGCAAATCCACGCCCGGTGTTTGCTTCGCGACGTGCCTTGGTTCAGAAATGCGATCGCATGGGTGCGCGTCAACAGCATCTCCGTCTGCAGGTGGCGTCACCGTCCGGTCTGCCTGTCAAAGCGGTTGCGTTTAACGTACCCATCGATCAGTGGAATTTTGTGCGAGGCAATGTTGTTGATCTCGCGTACCATCTTGATGTGAATGAATGGAACGGACGAAGCGAAATACAATTAAAGTTACTTGACGTGAAGGAGGTGGCTTGATGCATCGTCGCTTCCCAATAAAAAGAACGCCAACGATGGCGTTCTTTTTATTATCAGACCGTCCTTTTTAGAATCCCATGCCTCCCATGCCCGCGTGTCCGCCGTGAGCATCGCCGGCCGGTTCTTCCTTCTTTGGAAGTTCGGTGATGACGCACTCGGTGGTCAAGAATAGTGAGGCGACAGAGGTGGCATTTTGCAAAGCTGAGCGCGTGACTTTAGTTGGGTCGATGATGCCGGCGGCGATCATGTCAACGTAGTCATTTTTTTCTGCGTCGTAGCCATTGCTACCCTCGAGGTTTTTCACTTTTTCTGCGACGACCGCTCCGTCGAGTCCCGCGTTTTCCGCAATCACACGGATGGGCGCTTCAAGGGCGCGCATGATGATCTGGATACCGACCAATTCATCGCCATCAACGGCCATTGAGCCGTCCTGTTTTTTCACCGGTGTCAACAGTTCCGAAGGTTTAATGGTCTTCATGGCGCGCAAGAGTGCAACGCCTCCACCTGGTACAATTCCTTCTTCGATGGCAGCCTTGGTTGCCGCGATCGCGTCTTCGATGCGATGTTTCTTTTCCTTCATTTCGACTTCGGTGGCAGCACCAACTTTGATTACACCCACTCCGCCGGCCAATTTCGCCAAGCGTTCCTGGATTTTTTCGCGATCAAAGGTGGATTCGGTTTTTTCTAGTTGAACTTTGAGAGAAGCGGAGCGTGATTCGATGCGCGCTTTGTCGCCTTTACCATCAACGATGGTGGTCATGTCCTTGGTGGCAATGACCTTGCGAGCAGAGCCAAGGTCCTGCAGATCAACGGAGTCCAAGCGACGACCAATGTCTTCGCTGATGTATTCCGCACCTGTCACGGCTGCAATGTCCTGCAACATTTCTTTGCGACGATCACCGAACCCAGGGGCTTTGACGACCAATGCGTTGAAAATACCGCGCAATTTGTTCACGACAAATGTCGCGAGTGCTTCACCCTCCACGTCATCAGCAATGATGACGAGGTCCTTGCGTCCGACTTTCAGTAATTTTTCCAAGAGCGGTAAGATGTCTTGCACCGAAGAAATCTTTTTGTCTGTGACCAGAATGGATGGGTCCGTGAATTCGGCTTCCATCCGTTCCTGATTAGTGATCATGTATTGCGAGGCATAGCCTTTGTCGAAGCGCATGCCTTTTACAACCTCCATCTCGACCCCGAAAGAAGGGGATTCTTCCACGGTGATAACGCCATCGCGGCCCATCTGGTTGACGGCTTCGGCGATAATTTTACCGATCTCACGATCGTTGGCGCTGATCGAAGCAACGTGTTCGATCTTGTCGCCGGTGACGGGCTGTGACACATGGTCGCGTAATTCCTTGACCACGGCTTCGAGCGCTTTTTCCATGCCGCGTTTCACCGCGAGTGGATTTGCGCCAGCCGTGATGTTCTTCAAGCCTTCAGAGATCATGGCTTGCGCAAGAACCGTGGCAGTGGTCGTTCCATCTCCGGCCACATCGTTGGTGCGTGAAGCGACCTCTTTGACGAGTTCTGCGCCAAGATTTTCCTGTTTGTTTTCTAATTCGATCTCTTTGGCGACCGTTACACCGTCTTTGGTGATGGTTGGCGCGCCGTATCCGTGATCAATCACCACGTTACGACCCTTTGGTCCAAGGGTAACCTTCACGGCGTTCGCGAGCTTGTCGACACCACGCTTCATGCTTTGACGAGCTTCTTCACTGAACATGATAACTTTTGACATACGCAAACGGAAAAAATAAAAAGTTTCTTGTAAGATTGAGAGCGAATCCTCTATTCAATGATCGCAAGTAGATCCGATTCTGACAGCACCAGGTATTCTTGGCCGTCGATTGTAAATTCGTCTGGCGAATATTTTTTAAACAGCACCTTATTTCCTGGTTTGACGCTCATAGTTGAACGCGTGCCATCGTCGAGCAGGCGTCCCGGGCCGACGGAGACAACTTCGCCCTGTTCAGGACGTTCTTTGTCCATTGTGTCAGGCAAAATAATTCCGGACTTGGTAATTTCTTCTTTGGCCAGCGCTTTGACGATCACGCGCTCACCGAGAGGATGTAGCTGCATAAGAAATAACGTATCAAAAAGAATGAATAGAGTTCAATCGACCTGCTTTTTTATATGGAAAGCTGGCCGTGTGTGCATAGAGTGCACAATTACGCGAGGGCTGTCAATCATTGAAAAAGTTGAAAAAACAAAACGGCTTGGAATCTGGGAAGATTCCAAGCCGTGAGAGAGAAAGGGCTACCGATGACGAGGGACGCATCCCATGGCGCCACTCTCGGGATCGATGCCGATTACGTATCCACGTCGACAGGAGTTACCCGTGTCTTCGTGGTGTCCGTGCGGTGTGGTGGGACGATGCCTCGTGCGCGCGTTCGTTTGGAGAGCTTCGTCTTGAGAAGCATCCACGGTGTTCTGAGCCGTTGCGCCTGCGTCGCGCGCGACGAGGAGCGGGGTTGAGGACCCGGCGTCCTGCAGGGCCGGTGGCGGGGACGGGTGCATTCCCACGCTCGTCGAGGGAAGAGGTCCGTGTGTCGTGGTCGGAGTGACGGTCGCATGCAGGGCCTGGTGTTGGGGACCGTTGGACAGAAGTTTTCGTTTGCCGACGAACGCCATCAGGCTGAGAAGGACCGCCACCGCGCTGATGAGCGCGATGGTGGATGCTGTCCGCCGTCGTCGCTGCTTCAGCTCTGGTTGGGTGGTGACCTGCGGGGTCATGGTGTGCTTCTTCGCGTCTGCACTCCCATTTCCTCCCGGCTTATTCCGCGCGCCGTCGGCCAGTCGCGAGATTGGCCCGGAATCGATCGCAGAAGGCGGCGGTGCCGCATGCTGCGAACCCATGGGGATGGTCGGCATGCGTCCGGGAATATAGCTTGGATCGGTCAGGAGGAGCAGACAGTCATGCACGTCCTGGTACATCGCTTCAGCGGTAGTGTAGCGGTCCTTGCGCTCGTGGCTCAGGGCCTTGCAGACCACTGCCCAGATCCGCTTCGCGAGTTCCGGCGAGGTTGCGTCGATCAGCGTCTGCGGGGGGTCGACAGGGACGTCCAGTTCGCCTCGCATCAGCCTCGAAAAATGCGGAGCCCAGTTGTTCTGTCCGTCGGAGTCACTGGTCTTGAAGGGGAGGTCACCCGTCAGCACCTCAGCGAGAATGGCGCCAAGCGCGAACGTGTCCGTCGTTTCGTCAACGTCGTCACCCCTCGCCTGTTCCGGGGACATGTAGAACGGCGTACCCCCTGCGGTCTCGCCTGTTCTCGTGAGGCGTTCATCCAGGATCTTGGCGATGCCGAAATCGAGAATGTAGACCTGGTCGCGTGGCGTGACCTGAATATTCTCCGGCTTGAGGTCACGATGGATGACTCCGTTGGCATGAACCTCTGCGATGATGCCGATCGTTTGTTCGAGAATCGACAGGGCTCGACTTGGAACGAGAGGCATGCAGAGGCCGTCCGAGGGGTGGAGCATGTCGAAGAGGGCCTGCCCCTCGATGAACTGGCTCACCATGTAGTGGAGCGGCACCTCCGTCTTTGTCGGAGATTGTTTGGATGCATCCGTCACGACCGTGACCACGGTTGAACCGTTATCGATAATGAGCGGAATCCTCGGGTTGTTTAGACGGCCGACGATCCTTGCTTCCAGGACGCATCGCTCGATCATTCTTTCGGTGAGTTCCGGATGGAAGACCTTCAGGGCGACCTTGGCATCAGTTCTGCTGTCGCGCGCGATGAAAACGGTTCCCATCCCTCCGCTGGCGAGTCGTGACTCGATCCTCCATCGAAAGGCAATCTGCTCTCCGATCAGATTGCCGTGCGTATGCTGCGACAGCTTTCCTGTTGCCATGTGGCCTCCTTTCGCTGTTGAAATGCGGTTGACTGTGCTTGTGTGTATGTACACCTATAGTATAATCGTTATCGGCGTACTTGTCAAGCGGTTGA
>CAIKOH010000032.1 GCA_903829075.1 Candidatus Uhrbacteria bacterium | reverse complement strand
ATTCCGCCACTCGGCCAGGTCGTTATTTTGCTGTTCTTTCTGCGAGGTTAGAAAATCGATGGCTACATACTTCCACAATTGCGGGCAAAAGGGAAATAAGAATGATCAGAAGAAGTACCTTGGAAAAATTTTGTTGAATAAGAGGGATCTGTCCAAAGAAATAGCCGCTTCCAAGTAACAGGGTCACCCATAATCCAGCACCAAGAATATTGTAGGTGGAAAATTCTGCGTAAGACATACCCCCGGCTCCAGCGATGAACGGGGCAAAGGTTCGCACGACAGGAATGAAGCGGGCGATCACGATGGTGCGTTTTCCATGCGTTGCATAAAACGCATGTGTTTTTTCGAGATGTGAAGGTTTGATCCAGCGTGAAAGATACGTGTGTGTGGTGCTGTGATGACCAAACCAGCGTCCAACGCTGTAGTTGATGGCATCGCCCGCGACAGCCGCGATCAAGATCAAAACAAATAACCACCAGATTTGCAAGGCTCCAAGAGCAGCTAAGCTTCCCGCGGCAAATAGGAGAGAATCTCCTGGAAGCATCGGCAGCACAACGCATCCTGTCTCGCAGATCACAACGGCAAACAGGAGGCCGTAGATCCATACGCCAAATTCACGAGCCACGCTCGCGAGCTGTGTGTCGAGATGCAGGAAGAGGTTCAAGAATTGATGAAGAAAGGTGAGCATAGGATCTTTATCCAAGGAATTTTCGCATGTACGTTCCATTGCGTCGATAGCCAAGTTTGCGGTAGTAGGCGCGCACGCCGATGCCGCTGATCACGGACAGGGTTTTGTATCCATGCTTTTTTGCAAGGTCTTCCGCGGCTTTCATGAGCTGCTGCCCGTAGCCTTTATGTTGCGATGCATCTCCGCGCGCCTCATCGCCGACGCGCAACGCTTGTCCATACGTATGAAGCTCGCGGACGAACGCCGTGTCACGAATTTCCGGAATAAGTTCAAGCAATTTTTCTCGCTGTGTTCGTGTTTTGGTGTTTTGAATTTGCGGATCAATGTCTGGCAGACGCAAACGTAAAAAACCAAGTACGGTTGTGCGGGCAGGATCTTCAATGCTTAAAAAATATTCTTTACCACAGGCATTCTCATACATCTCGATGAACAGTTCGGTTTTTGCGTCAGCCGCGAGCGGTGTGCGATGACCTGCTTCACGGCAACGTAAGCATTTGCATGACAGGCCACGTTCTGCCATGCGTTCTTTGATGACGTCGCGTAAATTCGTGATCTGATTGCCGCCACTAATTTCAAACGACGGAAAGTCACGAATCAAACGTGAGAGGCGGCAGTAGCGGGGGATCATCGCCTTCATTTCTACCATGGCCTCGATCAGCGCTTCGCCTTCCAGGGGTTGAAAATTTCCTGCGCGATACCATTCGGCGAGTTCCGCAGACGGAATGACGACACAGGGATAGAGTTTGACCATATCCGGGCGAAATCGCGGATCGTCAAACATCTGCTTGAACATTTCTACATCATGACGTGCGGTTGAACCAGGTTGTCCTGGCATGAAGTGGTAGTCGGTTTTAAGACCGGCTGTTTTGAGCAGGATCGTAGCACGCTCGACATCTTCGATGCTGTGTCCACGTTTAGTGAGATCTAAAATCTTGTCATCAATCGCTTGTACGCCAAGCTCAACGCGCGTCACGCCAAGTTCGCGTAGTCGAGCGATTTCTACAGGAGGAAGCCAGTCCGGTCGGGTCTCGATCGTAAGACCGATGATGCGGTAGGTGGCCGATTCATTCGCGAGCTGGCTGTCCGCAAGCGTAGAAAAGCGTGCGCGCTTTTTTTCACCCAATTGATTTGCCGCATCAAAACAGCGCTTGATGAACCACTTGCGATAGGTCCATGGATACGCGGACCAGGTCCCACCTTTGATGATGAGTTCAATCTTTTTGGCTTCGTGTCCATTTCGTTCCAGCGCTTCGACGCGTCGCGTGACCTGTCGCCAGGGATCAAAATTCAGACTGAGTGCACGTGCCGCCGCCGGTTCACTCGCGACGTAGCTCTTTGGCATGCGAACTTCGGTAGGACAGTAGACGCACTTTCCTGGACATGCATACGGTTTGGTCAGCAGGGTGATGGGCGCGACACCGGAGTCGGTACGGACCGTCTTGCAGCGTAAGACGCGTTCGAGTGCGAGATGGTGCGGTCGGTCTTTGAGAACGAGCCGATATACAGCAACCAGCTCAGCCAAGGTCGGAAATCGAAAACGCGTGCCCCTCAGTTGGTGACGGATGATATCGTTGAGCTGTTTGGTGGTGATGTTCGGCGTTGCCAGCGCATCTTCCATGATTTTACGCGTGACTGACAATGGTGGACGTTTTAAATCGTTCATGCGAGAGTCAGGGTAGCATGAATGCTGAATTTGCCAAGAATCTTGCCGATCAAGTAGCGCGCTTTTATGAAACGTACGGGAATTCGTTTTCCGCGACCCGACACGCCGTCTGGGCTGAACAAAAGTTGATCGCCGGTCTTGTCCGTTCCGGTATGACCGTCGTAGATGTGGGAGCGGGTAACGGTCGACTCGCGACGCAGCTTCCGTCTGGCGTGTCGTACGTAGGATTTGAACCGTCGGCGGCACTGCGTGCGTTTGTCATGTCTGATACGGATCTTCGACCGGGTGCGCTGCCCAACCTTCCTTTAAAAGAACAATCCGCGGATCTCGTCGCGTGTATCGCCGTGTTTCATCACCTCCCGTCGACGGAATTGCGATCAAAATGCGTCGATGAATTGGTTCGCATCACCAAGCCCGGAGGTCTGATCGTTGCGAGTAGTTGGTTTTTGCAAGAAGATAATCCGCGTCTGACGCATGTTCTAGGTGGCGACGCTGGAGATTTTTTTATGTCATGGAATGCGGAGGTGAAAACGGGCCAACGCTACGTCCATCTGTTTGATGAGACTGAATGGATGAATCTGTGGACGCGACCGGATGTCGCGATTGAACGGATTGGGCTGTTTGGGCGAGAGGATTGGACGGACGATCGATCAGAAGCGAGGAATTGGATGGTCGTTGCAAGACGACGAACATAAATAAAATCACCCCGCGTAGAGCGAGGCGATTTTATTTCTATAAAGATGTTACTGCGTGCTCGTAGCCGAACCCGCGACCGCTGACGCTTTGGTCATGTCGCGTACCATGCCGGCCATGATGTCCATGGAAGTAGCGGCGTGTGTGCCGTGAACCTGAACCATGTTGCCAACCATGATGTTGGAGAGGGTTGCGCCTTTTGTTCCGACCTGTGATACGCGAGCTTTGCTGGCATCAACGGTATAGGTTTTGCCGTTGTGTGCCATCACCGTCAATGAACTGCCGTTGATAGCGCTGACGCTACCGCTCACGTTGATCATTCCCATTTTAACGATGATGTCAATGTTTGAAGCGGTCAGGTTGTGGTTGGTGCGATCCCAGACGCCGGTTGCGCGGAGGGTTGAACCGACGACAATGTCAGAGGCTTGAGCTGGTTGACCGTTCTTTTTGACTGTGGTCGTGCTGGTCCAGGTGACCGTCTGCATTCCACGTGCGCGGCTCTGGAAGCTCAGGCTGTAGTTAGTAGCATCAATGCTCTTGACCACACCGACGAACGTTCCGTTCTTTGCCTGCAGGGAGTTATCTTGAATCCAGGTCGCTGCAATGCTTGTTCCATTCAGTGTCCCACGAACCTCGAGCTGATCGTTGACCTGAATATCCGCGGCCATCATCTTTCCACCGTAGCGACGGGTGGTCGTAGCAGAGCTGTCATCAATAGTGTAGACGACGTTTTTTGCGGTCGCTGTCACCGTTGATCCACTCACGGCGGTCACTTTGACCGTCCAGGTTGGGATGCCCTTTTTCGTGGCACGTTTTGCGGCCATGACCGGATGCGTATGCATAAAATTACGGTGCATCATCTGGTGCGTGCTGGTCGACTGTGCAAAGGTCGTAGCAGGAATGGCGATTGCCGCGGCAATCGACAGAGGAACGAGGAAAGAATATTTGGACATAGAAAAAAGAAAGAATAATGGTTGTCCTAAGGACAGGTGCATGAGTTCGCCGAGCGAGGCATGCTCATGTGTACAGAGATATACAGACCAGAAAAGAAAATGTTACAGCTCAAAACAGGGTCGCATTTTTTTCCGGTGGTTCTGCGTTGGATTTTGCCCCAGTTTCTTTTAATACAGGGTCTTTTTCAAACACAGTGTGTTCTTTGGAGAGGTCTCGGCGGCTGCAAAGGAGTGCAAGGGAGCGCGAAGGGAAAGACAACCAGGGGTCAAACAGGGGGCCAGGCGACAAGCTGGCAGATATTTCACACGCGCGCGCCCCGGTAAAATTGGCGAATTCCGTGCATACAAAACTCGTACTCACCTTCGGCCCTGGCAGCCTCGGCTGACCTGGCAATCGCCGCCTGCACAGGATGGCGCACGAGGTCGTTTAAAAATGCGCTTTCCGGAGCGCGTTGCTCACAAATCAGTGGCCCTGCTCGCACTGCTCAGTGAACTTGCCTGAGACGACGGTGCGGCAAGTGGCCCCGGAACCGGCCTCAGCTCGGCCCGCTCGTAGAAGAGCATGTAGGCGGACTGAAAAAAGAGGTTTAGAAGCAAGGCCAGGTGCATCGAGAATCAGTATACAAGGGGCCACAGGGATGGACGCAACAAGGCGAACTCGCGTTCAGAAATGGAGGAATCTGTATCTCAGCACACCTGGCTGAGCGCCTCCGCCTCCGGCACGGGCTCGGTGCGAGAGTCGTCGCAGAGGAACCAGATACCACCCTATATCAAAAGGAAAAGGGGTGGCACGGGGAGCGGAAGGGCAGGTGGGTAGGAGGGTGGCAGGGGACGACAACGAAGCCTAGACACGCACTCTTACACGTCTCATTTACGCAAAGGAGGGAGGCGCACCCGCTGGACGTAGGCGACGTAGTGACCCCACGTCGTCGATCCCATGGCATCGCAGTGGACGAGGACGGCGTACAGGTGATACAGGAGGGTGCGGGGAGGGGAGCCGGAGTCGAAGGCCCCCGGATCAGCCTCCACTGGCCCCCCCCCCGCTCCAT
>CAIKOH010000031.1 GCA_903829075.1 Candidatus Uhrbacteria bacterium | reverse complement strand
TTTTTTGCGCACCTCGCAACAGAGATCATGTCATCGTCGAATCTCACGGCTGAGCAACTGAACGAGATCTATAGTCCAGATATGAGTTCACGTGTCCGTTTGGTTTTCAATCAAAAACTTGAACCCTTTGTAACGAGAGCGATCGATCGTTTACAGCATGATGCCGCCTTACAGCAACGTCACCCATCCCTTTTGAGAAACCTTCAAGAGGTACAACATCAGTTGTTATGATGGGGGAACACGCCTCTTTGATGATGTCGGAGCTTGATCCGTTGAATTTCTGAATTGGTATGAATCCAGCCTTTGCCTATGTCTATGATGAATGTTTGACTGATCGTCGCTTTGAACGTGAATTGGCGTTGATTGAGACAGCATTGGGTGAGCGGGGGATTGCGGGGCGCGTCGGTCGGCTCGCCTTGTTTCGAAATGCAAAGGAGATGATGGCAGATCTTTCGCAGAGTGGCGTGAAGAATCTTATTTTTGTTGGAAACGATCAAACGTTGTTGAAGCATATTTGGTGTGTGCCCGAAGGGGATCTCACACTGGGGTACCTGCCCGTTTGTCCGCCCTCTGATCTGGCGACACTCCTGCGAATTCCGGTCGGGCTTGCTGCGGTGGAGGTGCTTGCTGCGCGTTTTGTAGCCACGGTTGATGTTGGGTTGGCAGATGAGGTGCAGTTTTTGACCGAGGTCGTGATTCAAGACGCGGCTGGTGCTGTGTTGGAAATTGATGATAACTATCATTTAACAATTCCAAAGCATGGGGCTCTGGCCGTGCGGAATTTGGGTGGGCGAGTGGCTCCGGGCGCAGAACGTCCAAATCCACACGATGGATTCCTGGAGGCTGTGATCGAAGCCAAGCAGGCAAAACGCTCCCTGTTGTCATGGGGTCAGAAGTCGGAAATTCATCAGACGAGAATTCCATTTTTGAAGGCATGGTTGAAAAGCGAGCAGCCGCTATCGATGTTTATCGACGGTCAGTCGGTTCAAAAGAAACAGATCTCCTTCTCGCTTGCCCCACGCTCCTTGCGCGTGATTTTAGGCAGAAATATCGAGGCAACTGTCTCTATTTGACGAAGTTTGTTTTTTTAAGCATACTTGCACCCGTGAGTCATTCGGGCGGATGGCGAAACGGTAGACGCACTAGCTTGAGGTGCTAGCGGCCGCAAGGCTTTGAGAGTTCGATTCTCTCTCCGCCCACCATCGAGTTCAACTCGACCAGAAACATACCAGGGACTAGTCCCTGGTATGTTTGTCTGCATTGACGAACCGTCTCTTGTTGTGAGAATATGGCGTTGATTCAAGTCGCGTCAGTGCCGTGCGCGACATGAGGACGCTTAGCTCAGCTGGTTAGAGCGTCTCGTTTACACCGAGAAGGTCGCTGGTTCGATCCCAGCAGCGTCCACCATCAAAAAACACTCGATAAAAAACGAGTGTTTTTTTGATAGTTATACTTCAGCACATTCTGTAAGTTCGCAACTCTTTTCTGAGTTGAGCGTGATGAGGTGCGGTTTTTGCGACAAGTGCCCAAAATTTTTTTGAGTGGTTGAGTTCTCCCAGATGGCAGAGTTCATGAATGACGATGTAGTCCACGAGATGAATCGGCAAATGGACAAGATGATAGTTGAAATTGAGATTCCCTTTTTTTGAACAACTTCCCCAGCGCGTACTCTGATTTTTGATGCGAATAGAGTGAAACGTGAATTGATAGACTGCATTGAAATACCGCGTTCGTTCTGTCGCAAGAGCGAGAGCTTGTCCTTTTTGTTCGTTAAAATCTGTTTTTGTGCTTTTCAAGAAGGTGTGGCCGGATGACGCGTTGGCTCGAGCGAGCGTTTTGAGGATCCAGTCAGATTTTTGTAGAAGATGTCGCTCAATAAAATGCAGGTTCATGTGCTGAGGAACGGTCACGGCAAAATCCCCTGCATGAGAAATAGAAAGACGCATGTGCCGAGCCCGGGTACTTCTGATAAGCGTGTAGGTAATCTGTCGCAGGTGGAGGGTGAGCTGTTGCTTGGTGGTGAATCGAGTGGTCGACATGGGTGCCACTCTTTGTAGCAGTGGCGCAGGTCAGGAGCAACAGGATTGACGATATCTTTGTGCACGGGATGTCTTTTAAGGTATGCTTACGCCAGATTTTATCCCTATTTGTGAGGATAGGTATGGAAAAAACGACCCTGAATCTTGTTACCTGGAACGTGGGGATGCTTGTTATTAAGCGACTGAGCTATGTGATTGTAGAGCCGGCTGCCTACAAGCACATGCGTTTTCGGTATCTTCCGGAGGCGTTGAATGCGTGTCCAGCAAATATTATTGCGTTACAAGAGCTGTACCATCCAGAGGATGTTGCACACGTTATCGACAAGACGCGCGAACGCTTTCCGTACTATGCCATAGCAGAATGTCCAAAATCCTCCTCGCGTTTGAATCCTGGGTTGGTGGTGTTGTCTGATAGGCCGATCATTCGATCAGAGTTCCATGCTTTCGATATTTTGCCTCCAGATGAGGCTGCGTTCGTGCGTAAGGGGATGTTGCATTGTACGGTGGACGCGGGTCCATTTGGAACCATTGAGTTAGTGAATACACACAACACCTCCGGTGGCATGTTGTGGTCCCCGCATAATATCTTGATGCATCAGGTGAGACGATCGCAGTATCGTCAGATGTTTCGTTTGCTGCGAAAGTTTCCTCAATCACGAAGAATTGCGGTGGGGGATTTTAATGCAGGTCCAGAAATTTCTGATCAGAGCTATCGTGGATTGATCCAGCCGGATTTTCGTGATGCCTGGGTGGTGCGCCATGGTTCAGATGTGAGTACGCGTAAAGCCACCTGGGATCCGGCAAACAGCTTGAATCGAGAGGGTCCGCACCGTTCACAAAAGGGTGCAGAAAGTTTGGACGGATTTCATCTTGACACAAATTTATTGAATGCGGCGAATGTGGATCACGTGAACATTTTGTTTGAAGAGCCGGTAGTGCGTGGGCCGATCGATCGTTTGTTGACCATCTCGGATCACTACGGCGTTGAAATGTCTTTGAGCTTGAAATGATGTAGAATGGAGGGTATGAATAAAACAGAGGTGCTCAGCATGAGTCAGGCGGATTTTTCCATCAATCTTCAAACCTCGACCAATGGCTTGAGTCAAAAAGAAGCGGAGCGACGTCTCGAAAAGTACGGAGCAAATGTCCTAGGAAAAAAATCTCCCACCGCGTTTAACGTTCTCAGTCGTCAGCTCAAGAGTTCTTTGGTGTATCTGTTGATGATTGCCAGTCTTGTTTCCTACGGCATCCATGATACAACCGATGGCACAGTCATCTTGATCGTGTTGATCATTAATACTTCATTAGGTTTTTATCAGGAGTATAAATCGGAAAAAATTCTTGAAAAACTTTCCCGGTTTATTAGTAGGCAGGTGCGTGTGAGGCGTGATGGGGAGATTGTGCTGTTAGATCAAACGCGCGTTGTGCCTGGTGATGTTCTCATCGTGCGTGAGGGGGATGTTGTTCCGGCAGATCTGCGTCTGTTTGAGACCGAAAATTTGCAGGTGAATGAATCGCAGTTGACGGGGGAGTCTATTCCTATGGTTAAGCGTCCTTCGATTGAGGGTCACGCAACGGCGAATACTCTATTATTTACGGGGAGTGTGATTGAGAAGGGAGGTGGAGGTGGAATTGTCTACGCAACGGGGAAGCAGACGGAATTTGGTACAATCGCTGTGTTATCCACGGAAACCAAGAAAGAAACGCAGTATGAAAAATCGTTGAAAGCCTTCAGTTCGTTGTTGATTCGTATTGTGCTTGTCGGGCTTATGTGTGTGTTTTTGGCAAAGCTGGTTTTTCATCCGGGGTTTTCACGGATGACGGATCTTCTGTTGTTTATCATTGCTCTGGCGGTTTCTACGGTTCCTGAGGTCTTGCCAGTCATTACGACGATCACGCTGGCACGCGGTGCACTCAAGCTTGCGAAACAGCATGTAGTGGTGAAGCGGCTGTCGGCGCTTGAGGATTTGGGCAATGTGAATCTGTTGTGTACGGATAAGACCGGCACGCTCACCGAGAACACCATGACTATCCGCAGCATCGTCGCGCGTGATAATGAGCTGTTTCAGACATTGGCCTATGCTACGATCGCACCGCTTAAACATCGTAAGCGTCGCACACAAAATTCGTACGATGATGCGTTTATCAAGTATGTTTCTGATCGCATCCAACGATCGGCGCACGCGCTCACGATCGTGAAAGAGATTCCGTTTGATCCAGATGATCGACGACGCAGGGTGGTGCTTGAGGATGCGAAGCATTGTCGATACTACCTGGTTGTGCTCGGAGCTCCGGAGGTTCTTTTGAAGATCACGGCAGATGAGCATGCGCACAGCACCCTTCGTACGATCGCGCAGGAAGGAGCGTCCGGACTGCATCATTTGGGTCTTGCGTATAAAGAAATTCGCTACACGGATGAATTTGATATCTTAAAGCATGAAAGCGGTCTTCAATTTTTAGGCTATGTGAGTCTGTTTGATCCGTTGCGACCGAGTGCAAAAACGACCATTGAGCGCGCGGAAAAAATGGGCATTCAGATTAAAATTCTCACCGGTGATAGTGCAGAGGTGGCTGGCTACATTGGGAGGGAGGTTGGGCTCGTACAAAAAAATGAGCGCGTGTATCTTGGTGATGAGCTCGAAAAGATGTCCCCGCAGGAATTTGCGTCAACGGTTCTGCGTTCGCATGTGTTTGCTCGCGTGTCTCCGGCGCAAAAGTTTCACATTGTGCAAGCGTTGAAAAAAGAATACGTGGTTGCGTATCAAGGCGATGGGATTAATGATGCGCCAGCGCTGAAACTTGCCGATGTCGCGATTGCTGTGAACACAGCCATGGACATCGCGAAAGAGAATGCTGACATTGTCTTATTGAATCGAAGCCTTGAGGTTATCATCAACGGCGTCAAGTACGGGCGATCCATCTTCGTGAATATTAACAAGTATATCCGGTACACGATGCTGAATAATTTTGGGATGTTTGTGGCCTTGTCTGCTCTGTTTCTTTTTTCGACGACGCTGCCAATTCTTCCGGTGCAGGTGCTTCTCACGAACTTGTTTGGAGACGCGCCACTGACGACGGTGTCCACGGACACGGTTGACGATGAGGAGATCGTCAGGCCAGAGCAGCATGATCTGCGGGAGCTGATGCGTCTATCGTTGATTCTCGGTATACCAACCGCGTTGTTCGAGATTCTGTATTTCGTTCTTATCCATGCGCAATCCGAACATATTGTGCAGACGAGCCTGTATCTGTTCTTTACCTTTCAGGCGCTGATTATTTTTTACGCGATTCGCAATACGGATCATTTTTGGAAAACCAAAGCGCCTCCTCTGACCCTGAATCTGGCCTTTCTCGTGTCGTTTGTCTGTTCGCTCGCTCTTGTGTACGTCCCACTGTTTCAAGCATGGTTTTCGTTTGTGCCGCTTTCGATGACCTCTCTCTCCCTGATCCTTGTCTGCGTCTTGGGGTATCTCTTTGCTGCAGACGGGGTCAAGGTTTTCTATTATAAACGGCTGTCTGCGACTCGGATATTGAAGTTCGGCGAAGGGTAGGAAGAATTGCGAGAGCACCCCGATCATAAAGCGACATTTTGCCGCGACTGATCGGGGTGTTTTTTGTATAAATTTCCTTGATTTTATTGAACAAGGTCAACCTGGGATGCTTGACAAAATGCCTAAAAAGTGCTACAGTATACTGCTCGAAAATGAAGCATTACTCACGTAACACCCTTTTTCGAATTCTACCTCCTATGATGCACAAAAAATCGCTTAGTAAAGGCAAATATTCACCAATCAGCCTGTTTCCAGTAGTTGCTGCGCTGTTCTTTGTGTGTGCGTTGCCTGCCCAAGCGGCGTCCTTTGCATCACAGGACCTTGTTCAGATATTTGAGAACGCGAGTACCTCTGTTATGGGCCCGTTTCTTTCGGCAGATGCTGAAGGAGCGCCTTCCTCAACGCAGCAGGTCGCGATTTTGAAAACGTATCAGGTTACCGTGACCGCCTATGGCTCTAATCAGGCTGAATGTAAGCCAACGCACTATTTCACGACAGCGGATGGCTCTGATACCCGTCATGGGATCCCTGCGACGCGTCACAATAGCGCGGATTCATATCTTGATCTGGATCGCAACGTGCTTGAAGATCATTACCCTGCCCAAATAAATCGCAGTAATGTTGAGTTGCCGATTGATGGTATTGTTTCCGCGCATCACCTGCCTACGGAAAAAGATATCCGTATTGACGGGATCGTCGCTGCCAATTTTTTACCCTTTGGTACGCAGATTCGTATGCCGAATTACTTCGGTGATCAGATTTTTGAGGTGCACGATCGCTTGAATTCGCGATATCCCTTTCGTGTGGATGTGTGGGTTGCGAACGTGAAGGATGAAACGACGATCGGCAATTCAACAACGGAGATTCAGGTGGTGAAATGGGGCGATGGAAAATTGAGTGGACAGCCGCTCGCCTTGGATTAAGGCTTGTCGAATGTTATTTTATTGCCTTTCCTCCTGCACTTTGGAGTAAGTGCTGGACGTAGCTCACCGCTGCAGCTCGATAGGACGAGCTGCTTTCGGTTCCAGCTACACTCGTGCAGTTCCCTGTCACTCCGTAGCGCAAGATGTAAGCGCCATAACCATCCGTTGAATCACACAGGAATCCAATGGTATTATTCCAGTTTGCCATCAAAATGTCCGTGGAGAAGTTCAACTGACTTGCGATTTGAGCGACCTGGATAAGTTGAGGTACGTTCAAATTCGTGAAGACATTATTGCTGAAGATGTTAGCGTAGGAGGAGATTTTGCCTGTGTCAGTAAGGATGCCTTGAGAACGGAGCTTCACGAGTAGAGCCTGAATAATCATCTGTTGGCGTTTGCTTCGAGCGAAATCCGTTCCCTCGAGTCCCGCTGCATGACGGCTCCGCGCAAAGATTAGGGCACGCGTCCCATTCATGGTTTGTACGCCTGCTTCAAAGTGCGGAGCAGGGTGAATGTAGCCGCTGTAATTGTCGGTTGGATATGCATAATCCGTGAAAGGCCGTTCAACGTTTACCGTGACGCCCCCCGCGTTATCAATAATCTGTTTGAACGCATCCATGTTGACCACCACCCAATAATCTATCGGGATGTTGTATTCCTTGCTGATAAAATTGTTGACGTATTCTGCTGGATAATTTTGATTGTTTGGTTGCTGTACTTTTGCGATGGCATATAAAGACACGATTTTTGTTTTGCGCCCATCGTATTCCGCATACAAATCGCGAGGAATATTCAACAGCACGACCTTGTTTTCCCTCCAATAGTAGGAGGCCAGAATGATGCTATCAGTTCGGGTTTGATCGGCCGTAAGGCCATAGATCATGATGTTGGTGCGATCATGAGATTCGCCGGTCAGGGTAAAAGCGGCGTTCGCGGTTGCATAGGCATGGAGACCGATGAAAGCAGAAATAAGAACAGAGCAGAGGATAATTAAGCTAAAAATTCTTACAAGATTCCACTTGTTTTGAATGGATTGCGGTTTCTGAGCGGGAGGGGATAGACGGTCTGACATGTGTATCTCGTGAAGGTTTGTGGATCATACCCCGCCGTTCAGAAAAGTAAAGCAGGCGCTATCGGTTTGAAAAAGAGAGTTTAAAAAAACACTATCGCGGGGATTGCCGGCGATAGTGTTTTTTATGTTGGAACTAGGATCGTGTAGAGGTGGTTGGATGTGTTATTCCAGCTGCGCGCAGGGTTGCATACGCTGCTTTGATGGCAGTGCTAGCCGTATCATAGGCTGATTTGACGGCTGCGTCGCGAGCTTGACGAGTCGTGTGCATAACCCCTTGATACGTTTGAGTTGCTGCGTTGATGGCGCTGCCTGATGCTTTACCTGCTGCAGAGATGGCGGCAAACAGGGTTTTGTTGGCTGTTTGCTGAGTAGCTGCGTTACCACCGCAGGTGGTAGACCAGGCGCTGTAGGCGTTGTCTACCGCAAGGCGTTGAGCACTGATAGCAGAGCTGACGGCATCCTCACGCGTTTGAAGCGCTGGAGTGAGGGAATCTTTGAAAGAGGTGTTTGCGGCAACAATCGCATTGTGACGTGTTTTTAAGATGTCGGAGACGGATGCGAGAAACGTTTTTACCGCCGCCTGATTCTTCACCTGTTGCGTCGTTTTTTTTGCGTTCGTTTCTTGTTTACGGGCGTCCGCGTCTGAACGATTGATCGAAATGTTAGTATCGCGATTCGTGTATAAGCGATTGATGTCGCCCTCGAGATTTGTTCGATAGTGATTCACCTGCGCCTCGCCCTGAATTCGAAGACGTTCAATCTGTATGTCGAATTCAATTCCACGATCTGGATCAGAGCACTGAGTGTCTACTGTAGCCGGTGGGGTTGGTGCGGTTACGGTGATTGCGGGATTAGCTGCTGCCGGGATCGTGACTGTAGCCGGATTTGTACTATCCGCGAAAACGGCGGATGGAGTAAGGACGCTTGCAAGAAGAAGGGCTGATGCGGAGAGAGAGGCGATGGATTTTTGCATACAGAAAAATCATGGGAGTTATGTGAGCGAAGCCTGCAGGGATTCACTCCATAATACCGTCCGTAGAAATTTTTGTGACACGCGGGTTTTGAAGAGCTACTGCTTCCACCAAACAGAGGCTATATAGAGGCCACACACGACCGCGATGAGGATGAGTATCGGGAGATACGCTGAAAAGAATTCATGCCAATACGTTCCGATCGCTATTCCAAATGCGAGTACGGTGATTTTGAATATACCGAGCTGCCACCAGTTCAATGTGAAAGATTTGAGGATGTTCATGGATAGAGTGTAGCACGAAGTGGGCATTGCGTCCTTTGCAGGCTCTTGTTTTCTTGAAAACGAAACGCCCCGGAGACATGGCAACGGTGGCGTTGTTTGTGTCTGCGAGGCGAGAGGAGCTGCGAGCTACTTCGGAAGGAAGAAGTGTCCGAGTAGGGCGCCAAGAGCGAGCGAGATGATCACGGCAGCAGGCAAGATGACCCGGGTGAGGAGGAGGGCGCGTGACCTCCAGTACGCGGGTGTGGACTTGGGGCTGTGCTGGATCACGGGCGGAGGGGCGATGAGAACGAGGAGGATCTTGATACCCGCGATCTCCAGGCTTACTCGGTCCGTATCCAGCAGGTTGAGTTCACGGACGTTGGGGGTACCGGGGTCGGTCCATGTCGGAAGTTCGGAGAGGTCGTTGCACATCTTCTGATCGCGCACGATTTTTCCGGTCATGTCAGGATGGAGGTGAAGGATCCACCCGCCGTTCTGGCTCCGCGTCAGGAGTGAGAGTTGCTGCGGCATCAAGGGACGAGGATCCATCCTGATCTCGCAGGCGCGGTCGCTTCCGATGCTGATCTCCCGCTCCCCGCTGGAGAAGACCCTTTCTACAATGATCTTCTCGTCGATGACGATCTTGACGCGCGGGCACCTGATGTTCGCCCCTCCCACAACCGCGAGCGGTCTGGCGGAGGCTGCTGATCCTTGGTTCATCGGTTGCTCCCGAAAGAGAAGCGTCTGGCATGAGCGGTTGGAATGCTCATATCCTGTCTTCTCGGTCGGGGAAAACCATGAACGAATTAGATAATAAAGAAGTTTCTAGAAAAAAGTCTAGTGAAAAAAATTGGGTTTGTCAAGCGGTACTAAGCTCCTGAACGGGTGATGAATTTTATCAACCTTTTGACCGTGACTCCAGCGAGGGGAGGTGTGAGTGGTGGATCTGGGATGCATACTGAAAAGGCAGTGGTGACGGAGAGTTTTACGTACCTGTATTTTAGTGATGTGCGTTGCCGGCGATCACGCTATTGACCTGCTTGAACGGTGTGTTTTTCATCAAAAAGATAAATTGATAAAGCTCGCATTGACAAAGTGGCTTTTTTCTGCTATTCTCCTCGCCTGGTTGCTTACGGCGTGCTTCACGGATGGCATGGGGCTTATCTGTTGAGGCATATGTGAATGGAGGACCGTTCATGAAACGAACGACGACGTGTCTGATCGCCTTGGGTTTATTGGTGTTCTGCCTTTTTCCTGCTCTTATCCGATTCCACATACCTCTGGAGCTCATCTCCGTTTTTCCATTGAAAATGCTCGAGAACCTCTGAGGCCTCCAAGGCAAGCGAAATCGCGCAGTCTTTTGGGTTATGAAACTGTTTCCAGTCTCGCCTGTCGCGAAATTCGATAATTTTTTGCGTTAAATCATGTATTTCTGACATACAATAGAGATGTGGTTAGCTTAGCAGAGTGAGGATATTTATTCTATCGTGTTACACCAGGTATCTGAAAATAACTCATTAGCATCAACAGGCTGTCGACACGCGGGAGGATAAAAATAAGTGGGTAATAAATTTTGTATTAATGTTCTAATCTCTCTTCAACAAATACAAAAGCTCTCCGTTACGCAGAGAGCTTTTGTATGGTCGAGCTAAGCTCGATGGTGGGCAGGCAAGGATTCGAACCTTGGAAGGCGCAGGGCCAACAGATTTACAGTCTGTCCCGTTTGACCGCTTCGGTACCTGCCCATGGATTCTTAAATTTTAACAGCATCTTAGCTGATAAGGATCGGTAAAGTCAATGTTACAAAGAATACTCCCAAATTCCGCGCTGAGCATGAAGTGTACCAGCGATGTAGAGAGTGTTTTGAAGGATCGTCAGGTCATCGATATGATCAAAGGTGGCGAGAGGGGTGGTGAGTTGTCCATCGCGTTGATCGAGTTCGATAGCGTAGATCTGTGACGCGGTTGCAACAAAGATGGTTTGTTCTTTTTGATCAAAAACCGCATTGATGATCGGATTACTTTGACGCGTGACAAGAGTCGGATAGTTAATACCGTCCCACATCCAAACCTCATGCAAGTTGTGGATGAGGACGTTGGTGGGGGTCTGATAGAGCTCCGGATCTGCGTGATCTGAGATGATAAAAGCGCCACTCAGTGTTTTTGAACTATTGCGATTGATGAGGAATAGGCGGGTCGCATCCTGTCCGATTAGATAGTCATTATGATCCTCGTCGAAGTGCCAGCTTCCTTTTGGAAGCTGTGCGGTTGTGGTTGTAGTAGGTTGAATACTGGGCGCAAAGGAAATGAATTGTCTAGTGGAGCTGGTGAAAATTTCATCCTGTCCGTCGCGGTCAAGAACAGTTTTTGGAACGGCGATCTGCTTGATGAGCCAGCCCGATGAAGAGTGTGCATCGATCAGAAAGCCCGGACGTGCTCCAAACAATCCATTGCGGAGTTTTGACCAATGGTATGTTCCGGCTGGCAACGGGGGAGGCGTTTGAGGATTTGTCGTATCAAACCAAAAAACCGATGAGGACACGCCCTCTCCTTGAACAAGAAGTTGATTTCCTCCCACCTCGTCCCATTGCACGGAAAATGTTGTTGATGATGAGTGTGTGAGCGGTTTGTTGAACGTGAGGCCGTTTGTCGGTGTCCATACGCCAAGCCAACTGCTGGTTGCGTCATGAGAAATAATAGCAATGTCCTGTCCGTTTGAATTGGCGACGAGGTGCGTCACATTCTGAGCGTAGACGAGTTGCGGTTGATTCGTTTTCCAGAGATGAATCTGGTTCGCGAAGGTGACCTGACCGTCTACAAGCGAAAGCGTTTTCTGCCAAGAGGAATATCCGTTTTTTGTGACCTGAATCAGGTGCGAGCCGCCAGAAACCTGTTTGATGGTGATGGGAGTGGTTTGGATCAGCGTACCATCCAAAAAAACTTGCGCTCCAGACGGAACGGAGTCGACAATGAGGGTCCCACTGGGCTCAAGGCTATGTTTGGCTTGGCTGTAGCGATAACCAGCGGTGTAGAGAACAAGCCAAGGTGCAGAGATAAAAAAACAGAAAATAAATATCCACAGCACAAGATGCCGGCGTAAAGGCGTGTGATACGTGGCTATCGACATGTGAACATCGGCAAGCTACACTCAAGTATACCATACTCTATGTTGATGCGCATGCGCGGGGGCCATCATTTGCGTGGCCATATCGAAATCGGTGGATCAAAAAATGCGATTTTTCCGTTGGTGGCAGCGTCACTGCTTATTAAAGGAGCCGTGACTCTGACCCATGTTCCGCGGATCAGCGATAATGAGCGTTTGTTGGAAATTTTGATCGGTATGGGTGCGCGCGTGAACTGGCTTGATGCACACACCTTGTCGATTGACACCGCGCATATCGATCCAACCCAACTCGACATAAAAGCCATGCGTCGCATGCGCGCATCTATTTTATTACTCGGTCCGATGTTGGCGCGTTTTAAAAAGACGGTCGTGCCTGAACCAGGAGGTTGTATTATCGGCAACCGACCGATTGATGAACATCTACGCTCGTTAACAGCTCTTGGAGCTCAGGTTGAAACGGATAGCGATGGGAACGTGGAAATGCACGCCAAGGAATTGGTTGGTGGCTATGTGATCATGCGTTTCAGCGTCACCGCGACAGAAAATGTGATCATGGCCGCTGTCACCGCAAAAGGAAAAACCTCGATCCGTCTTGCGGCTGCTGAACCGCATGTGCAAGATCTGTGTAATTTTTTAAACGTGTGTGGCGCAAAAATTCAGGGTATTGGCACCCATGATCTTGAGATCACCGGCGTGAAGCAGCTCCATGCTCCGAAAGAACCTTGGACCGTCATTCCAGACACAAATGAAATTGGTGCTTTTGCCGTGGCTGCAGCACTCACTCGCGGTGAATTAGAGATGTCGCCGATCGTGCCCGCCCACCTCGACGCGCTGCGTTCAACGTTGACGCAGATCGGGGTGCGTCAGGAACTAAATGTCCGACGTGGCACGTATACGGTACAGGGGGGTGGACGCATGGAGGCATTCAAGTTGCAGACCATGATCTATCCTGGATTTCCTACGGATGTCCAGGCACCTTTTGGTCTTTTGGCCACGCAATGCCAAGGAACATCTTTGATCCATGAACCGTTGTTTGAATCACGTCTTGGATATATTAATGAGCTGATCAAAATGGGAGCGAATGCGGTGATTGCAGATCCGCATCGCGTGGTGATTAGTGGTCCGACGCCATTACGCGGCACAGAAATTCGCAGTCTTGATCTACGTGCGGGTGCAACCATGGTGCTGGTATCAAGTGGATTCATAAAGATTGATATTTTTTTGAAGGTTTGATTAAACAGC
>CAIKOH010000030.1 GCA_903829075.1 Candidatus Uhrbacteria bacterium | reverse complement strand
TGAAGAACCTATGAAGAATCGGGAAGCTTTTTCTTAAGTTTTGCTAACGCTCGGCGATGCCGACTCTTCAGCGTATCCAACGAAACCCCCAAAAATTCGCTCATTTCACGAAACGTGAGGTCGTATCTATAGTACAGCTCGAGAATCAACTGATCCGCTTTTGAAAGTCCTTGGACCACCCCCTGCATCACCCGATCCGAATCAACTCGCTCTGCCCGCTCTGCGGGAGAAATCTGTGGATCCTCCAGCTCTAATTCAGGACTATCTTCATCTCGTTGCAAGCTTGAGAACGGAAGCTCGTGCCGACGCTTACGTAATGCATCAATGGCTGTATTATACGCAATCTGAAAAATCCAGGGCTTCACTCGTTTGCCTGGCTGAAAGGTCGCCCGCTTGTTCCAGACTTTCAACCAAACATCCTGAACAACATCCTCTGCATCCTGCGGGCGACCGAGCAAACGGAGGGTGAAACGGTATACGGGCCCTAAAAAACGCTGCAGTAATTCTGCAAACGCAACATCATCCCCCTTCTTCACCCGTTCAATTAATTCTTCATCGGAGATAGGCATGGCTCTCTGTTCACGAAATAAGACCCTATCAATGAATGGATACGCTGACAAACTCCCCTCCTCAGGCGCCATCTATTCCATCCCATGGTTTACAGGCTATGTCAAGTGGATAGATATCGGATAAGGAGCTCGTCCACGACTCAATAGAAGGTGTTCATCGCAGTACTTGAAGGCGTCTGTTCATACCAAATCATCGAAAAATGGCTTGTCGTTTTTGGAACCGTAGAATCGTGAAGTAACGTTGCCGAATTTGTATGCATTAGAACCACTGGATGGTAAAACTGCTGTTGCGACGCCAACGACGCAAGCGTCCACAAACATCCAGGACAATCACTCTGCGCAGGATCTTGTAACCGTGCAATCGCATCTACATTTCTTGAAGCAATCGTTTTTTGTGTCTGTGCATCCATCTGTTGCGCCTGAGGAAGTGACAAGTAGTGTGAAAAATCACTACTAACAATCAAGATCGTCTGCCGATTTATCAAATGATCAAACAGATGAGATAACGCCGTCTCATCGGATCTCCAAGGCAGGTCCTGGGACATCGCAATAGGCGTCACCGGCACTCCAGGAAAATCATGCGCGACAAAGGGAACAACCGCAAAAATTCCATGCTCGCGCTTAAAGAGATCTGGCTGAATCGTTACCAGAGATGAAGAGGAAAGTTCAGCGACCACATCTCGCGAGGCAGACACGTCTCCAAAAAATGTGTGGTACGTCGCATTCACAGTACACAAAACCGTTCGACATTGGTGAAAATGGTCGGGCGACAACAAGATAATACGCGAAAAATGCTCGCCTCTCAAAGCACGGATACCCGCAGCAATCGAAGCAGAGGCTACCAAATGATGCGGCACGATCACGGCACGTATCCGTGGGTGCACGGGCAATGACGCACGATGATCCGCTGCATAGAGCCCCTGTATAAATGGCTGTGGATCGTCGTATGTATTCGGATACACGACAGACAAAAGATTGCCTGACGCTCCTGTTGCAACGGAGTTGGTTGATCGGTTCAGGACCGTCAGATGCATCTGCCGCGAACGCACCAAGATGAACCCAAGAGCGCCTACGCCTAGGACAGCGAAGACGCTCAAAAGATAATACCTCGAAATACGCATGCGCTCATTTATTTTACATGCACCAACGGCTCGTCCCAAGCGTTTATCTGTGGCCAAGTGGTCGTGCTGGTATAGGTGTATGGATCATCAGGATTATCACCCACGTAAAAATTCTTCTGCCAGTCTCCGTCTGTCATGCGTTGACCGCCGAATAGTTGCGTAAACTCATATTGTGATGACACAAATCCTACCGTCAACCGAGGACCGTTCACATCTTTCACAGCCACGAGCGCGACATACGGAACACCTGTCGCTTCATACAAAATCCGTTTCGGATACGAACTATCCCCTCCGGTATGCACATCAGCAACGAGCGCCGTACGACGATCACTGGCCGGCAAAACAGGTCCCTCAACAGGCGTGGGCTCTGAGGACACCAACCCGTCCACAATTCCAAGGCGCATCGCCTCCCAATCACTTGCCCCATTAATAGAGTATTCAACGCACGTTTTTGTTGGATCGTTTGGATCCGGACGAGTGCTCGAGACCACCTGTTCAGACAGCGTTTGATTCCCCAACTCCTTCTGCGTATACGATTGAACCGTGTCCATCAGCGAAATAAATTGCTCAAGCGGCTGAAGATTGTTGAGCTGATAGCCCTGATCCTTCAACCCTTGATCCGTGCGTTTCGCGAGATACTCCAAACGTGCGTACGCGGTGAGCTGCGGTTCGATATACGCTTTTGGCGGTGACGGGACCAATCGCGGATCACATGAAGGATCTCCGCCCCCGCCTTTTTCTGCGAAAGACTGTTTTGCGTAGAGAATCGTTGCGTGACGCAGGTCCGTCCAAAATGCACTCGCAGTCTGCAGCGTCTTCAAAGACCACATCGGCGACTGCATGAAACGTGGCAACAGATCATGCTGTGTTTTTTCCCAACCAAACAATCCTTTGATCGTCCATAACCAGGCCGTGTACAAATTTTGCTGCCAATCTGCATCTTGCAAAAGATTTTCCTGCTGCTGCAACGCATCCAACGCCTGTTGAATCGCTTGCGCATTGGTTGGTTTGTAAAAATCCAAGGTTGGAATCAGCGATTTTGCCGTATCTGAACCCAATAACGACATCACTTCGAGCGCTGAAGCCATGGGTGGCAACTTTTGCGTGTACCCTGGGCGCGGCGCTTCATCCCCCTGCGTCAAATACCCCGTCCAATAGGAATCAAGAATAAATTTTCCACTAAAGAAGCGCATTCCCTTGGTGTTCAACAACACATCTGCACTCTGTTCGACACCCACATTTGAATAACTTACCGCCAAATCTTTAATCTTCGGGTCGCGTGCTTTCACCAGATACGCAAGTGCCGCAGATGATGGATCGGTTGTTCCCTGAGCAGCCTGAAG
>CAIKOH010000029.1 GCA_903829075.1 Candidatus Uhrbacteria bacterium | reverse complement strand
TTATTTTGCTTTCTTTTCTGGGAATGGAACCTCTGTCCGACCAGTCTTGAGAACCTGCGCGTACCAGGCGAGCGCGGCGAGCATGGTGTCTGTGCGATCGTCGTAGCCGGCGTCCTTGATCGAACCGTCTTCATTCCAGAGAGCAAAGTGGTTGGAAAAATAGACGGCGTTAGCAAGCACGACAAGGCTCAGTTCAGTACACACCTGACGTAGCTGTTCAACCGCGCGAACGCCCCCCATGCCTCCCGCGGAAGTTCCGCAGATGACGACTGGTTTACGAGTGTATTCACCTTCGTCACCGAGGCTGTCCAATGCATCTTTGAGTGGGCCAGGATATCCATGATTGTACTCTGGTGAGACGATGATGAGGGCATCAGCTTCACTCATAGTCTTTGACCAGGATGGATCTGAGGAAATTTTTTCATGCGTGTCTGCCGGCAGAATCTTGGCAACATCGGCGATCGTTGCCTGGTGTCCGAGTAATTCTGCACGCTGTTTGATATAGTTCGCAGCTTTATCGCTGACGCGTCCTTCGCGCGCGCTTCCGAGGAGGATGGCAATTTGCATAGTGTGAGTATCTTACACCTTGTGGATGATTGCGGAAGAGGCGACAGAAAAGAATGAAAGAACCTTGACCCGTAGACGTTTCTTCGGCATCATGGCATCGTTAGTCAACGCATGCCGCGATGGCGGAACTGGTAGACGCACTGGTTTCAGGTACCAGCGATCGCAAGGTCATGAGAGTTCGAGTCTCTCTCGCGGCACCATCGAGCTTAGCTCGACCACAACAAAAACCACTTCAAGGGTGGTTTTTGTTGTGCTTCGTGCGTGCTATGCTTTCTCTATATGAATTTCTTCATGCGTAGCTCGATCGTGGGTGTTTTATCTTTTTGTCTATTCGTTCCCGCGACTTTTGCAAAAACAAAGACAAAAACAAAAATAAAACACGTGGCTGCACCGAAACAGGTTTCTTTGTACAAGAGCGCCACGTATCATTTTGAAATTTTGACCACGACGGCCTGTCGACATACGCTGACCGTTCGTACCCAGCCAACCATCAAAAAAGATCTGTTGACGCTCGGGGTGTTTGTATCGGGATCAAAAAATTGGCCACAAAATAGTTCGTGGTATGACTTTAACGTCATGACGCAGTCGCGATTCAAGACGGTCTCACGCGCGCAGCCTAGCGGCACGGTACATCTGGATTTACAGCTCACCAAGAAAAATGATCTATTGATGCATGTGGATCCGCAGACAGGTCCGACAGATGTGCATTGTCAGATGTTTGTACGGAAGGCGTAAAGCTGAAACATTTTTTACTGCGGAATCGCAAATGTTTTACGCAAGATAATCGTTCGATCTTTTTGTGGAACGAGCGGCTGTTGTGCAGAGTAGATCGCGGCTTGGACATGATGCGTGTCGGTGAATTTTAAATCACCGTACGGCGATCCATCAAAATCATTTAATCCTGCTTTAAAGGTGTAGTGTGAGGAGATAGTTGCAAAAGTCGATGTCGTATCGTGAAGAAAATCATTGAGCTGAAGATAACGAATTTCTCCGTCCTGATCTGGCGCTGCTAAAGCGATCTGAAAATGATGATCAATTGAGATGGTTGGTTCAGAGAGTACGTTAGGAGCGGTTTTTTGTTTGGTGAGTTGATGGGTCTGTGTATCGAAGCGCCACAGATACGTTCCACCGTCACAGTCGCACAGCGTAGCAAATACGTAGATATGTCCTGTGGAGAAGTACGGTTGTAATTCAAAGAAGTTCGGTTCTTGGAGATCGGTGATCGTGTGATAGTTCGGTATCAAGACCTGTTTTGATCCATCTCGATTTTCTTGCGTGATAGCCGTTCCTTCAAGAATGATTCTTGAAGGTGATGATAGGTCATCAGAAAAACTCAATGTGCTACTTGCCAACGAAAGCGTTGCAGGAGGCGGCGTTGGCGGAAGAGGAGGTGTTGATGGAGGGGATAGCGCCGCAATAGTTGCTGGTCGTTGAACCGTTCGCACATTCAGCACAAACGCAACAATGATGGCGAGACTCGCAAAGATGCTGATGAAAAACAGGATGATGAACGGTGAAGGTCGACGGGTCATATATTATTTATGATACTCCTTGTGATGCAAAATTGTCTCGGTGCGATAGAGTTGTTCCAATAACGTGATGCGCGCGAGAATATGCGGAAGCGTTTGTTTGCCAAACGAGATAATGATATCTGCTCGTTCGCGAACGCTGGGATCAAGTCCCCAGGATCCGCCAATGAGAAAAACGAGCGGTCGTCCACCTTCCGTCCATGTTTCAATGTTTCGACTCAAGGTAATCGAGTCAAGATTTTTCCCCCCTTCATCCAGCGCCACGACAAACGCTTGCGCGGGAAGATGATACAATAATTTTTCTGCCTCGCGTTCACGCGTGCGTTGCTCATTTGGTTTGTTTGAACCTTCATGACCCTCCTTCGCTTCAAGAATTTCCACCTTTGCAAGCGGCTTAAGGCGTTGAACGTACCGTTGAATGGCGTCCTCTTGCCATGATTCATGCGGTTGACCGACCGCGCGGATAAAAAAGGAATGCATGAGAGCATCATCGAGGAAGATGCGGGGATTGACAAGATGACTTCTCTCAATGATTCTGTTGAGTAAGGTGAGCGTCTTTCGTTTTGTTCATTTCCCCCTGTATTTGCTGCTCTTGACAGGCTTCCGGCGTTTCATTACACTAGCATCACTTTTGAATTGAATGTTCCTTTTTTCCACGGGCAGAGACGGTACGTGAAGGCTGAAGGACTTCACCTCCCATCTTTGTCCGGTTCGCGCAAGCGACTCGGACCGATCTTCGACAACTCGAGATAAAGTCAGTACGTGATACGTACAAGGCACAAAAAAATTGTAAGCAAATAGATACACTTTATAGTTTGTCATCCGAGTCTGATGGAAACATCAGATGCTGGATGGTCAAAGCACGTAAGGGCGTACGGTGGATGGCTTGGCAGTGAGGAGCCGATGAAGGACGCGGGAACCTGCGACAAGCCCCGGGGAGGTGGTAACCAACCTTTGATCCGGGGATATCCGAATGGGGAAACCTCTATAGATGAACTCTATAGGCATGCATCTGAATACATAGGGTGCAGTGCGGGCACCTGGTGAAGTGAAACATCTCAGTAACCAGAGGAAAAGAAACAAACAAGTATTCCCTGAGTAGCGGCGAGCGAAACGGGAAAAGCCTAAACCACAATCATGAACTGCGGAACCGAGTCAGACGCAAGTTTGACCGCGGACTGCAGGGCGAGCTTGGGCTGTCGTGATTGATGGTGTTGTTGAGACAAACCGTGTTTTCCCCCAAGGGAGACAAGGAGCAAATGATCTTCTTAGCTGAATCCACTGGAAAGTGGAACCAAAGACGGTGATAGTCCGGTAGGCGAAAAGAATGATCATATCCTGGTTTGATCTAAAGTACTGCGAGGCTCGAGAACCCTCGTAGGAAGCAGCCACGACGATGTGGCAAGGCTAAATACTCCTCCTGACCGATAGTGAACAAGTACCGTGAGGGAAAGCTTAAAAGCAGCCCGGTGAGGGCGATGAAATAGTATCTGAAACCGTACGCTTACAAGGAGTTGGAGTGGTTATCGCAAGATGACCATGACAGCGTTCCTATTGAAGAATGAGCCGACGAGTGTGCTGTGTGTCGCTTGGTTAATCCCGTGCGCGGGAGAAGCCAGAGTGAAAGCGAGCCTGAATAGGGCGTGCTGTCTACTTTATTGTAGGCAGCGTGTGGCACATACACGACCCGAAACCCGGCGAGCTAACCATGAGCAGGATGAAGTTTGTCGAAAGACAAATGGAGGTCCGAACCCACGAGCCGTGCAACACTCGGGGATGACTTGTGGTTAGAGGTGAAATTCCAATCGAGCTGGGTGATAGCTGGTTCTCCCTGAAATAGATTTCGGTCTAGCGCTGATTAATAACGTTGCGGAGGTAGAGCACTGAATGGGAAACGGGGCGCAAGCCTACGTTTTCCAACCAAACTCCGAATGCCGCAACGCGTTCCCAGCAGTCAGTCCTTGGGGGCTAAGCTCCAATGGACAAGAGGGAAACAGCCCTGATCGCCAACTAAGGTCCCTAAATTATTCCTCAGTGTCAAAGGTGGTCGAGTGACGTAGACAACCAGGAGGTTGGCTTAGAAGCAGCCATCCTTCAAAGAAAGCGTAACAGCTCACTGGTCTAGTTACTTGGCGCCGAAAACTTACCGGGGCTTAAGGAATATACCGAAGTTGCGAACTGCGTGTCGCAAGACATGCATTGGTAAGGGAGCATTCTCTGGGCACTGAAGCGGAAGGCGTGAGCCACCGTGGAGCGCAGAGAAGTGAGAATGTCGGCATAAGTAGCAAAAAGAAAGGTGAGAATCCTTTCCACCGCAAACCCAAGGTTTCCAGGGCAACGCGAATCGTCCCTGGGTTAGTCGGTCCTAAGGCGAGGCCGAAAGGCGTAGTCGATGGACAGCAGGTTAATATTCCTGCACTTCCGTACGATTTCGATGGAGTGACACACGAAATAACTGGTCGAGTCTCCTGGAATGAGACTTCGGGCGCTTCGAGATGAGGTGTAGGCAAATCCGCACTTCATACGTCTCGAGGTGAGCGCAAGACCCGCGAAAGCGGGACAAGGATCGAGAAGATCGTGTCTAGAAAACCTCCTAGAGCTAATCGTAAGGAAACCGTACCGTAAACCGACACAGGTGGGTGGGCATACGTGTGCTAAGGTGTACGAGAGAACCCATGTTTAGGAACTCGGCATGAAAGCTTTATGAAAGTAGAGCCCTTCACAAGACATGCAGACAGGTGCTGCATGGTTGTCGTCAGTTCGTGTCTTGAGACGTACCGTTAATTCGGGTAACGAACGCAACCCTTGCCCTGTGTTTTAAATGTCACGGGGGACTGCCCGAGATAATTGGGAGGAAGGCGAGGATGACGCCAAATCAGCATGGCCCTTTGATGACCTGGGCCGCACACGTGGTACAATGGCCGGTACAATGCGCTTCGATGCCGAAAGGCGGAGATTAATCGCACCAAAACCGGTCTCAGTTCGGATTGAGGTCTGAAACCCGACCTCATGAAGCTGGAATCGCTAGTAATCGCCAATCAGCTACGTGGCGATGAATACGTTCCTGAGTCTTGTACTCACCGCCCGTCAAGCCAAGCGAGCTGGGGATAGCCGAAGTTCCTCGCAAGAGGGCCTAAGCTAGATTCAGTAAGAGGGGCTAAGTCGTAACAAGGCACGGGTAGCGGAAGCTGCTCGTGGATCATTTTTTTAAAAAATGTAGTCGACTTGGGAAGCTTTCAGGGAGGTTCAACTGGCTCAGTTCGATGAGCATGTTGAATCGTTCTGAAGATCTTACCAGATGCGTTTTGAGGGAATCGCCTGAAATTCCCTTATTCGAAACAACTTTAAGCAACTAATTTAACTCAACAAAAATCCGGCATTGATTTTGTTTTCTAAATATATTAGAGTACA
>CAIKOH010000028.1 GCA_903829075.1 Candidatus Uhrbacteria bacterium | reverse complement strand
ATTCGTCGCATGACCGTGGATGAGATGGTGGATCTCACCGTTAAGCGTACGCAGGAATTGCATGAACGAGGGTTGGATGCCAAGAAAAAAAATAAAGCACAGGAAATTCTGGTCATGGCCCCGATCGTTCGTGGACGCAAAGGCGAGTACCACCAGCTTTTGCAAGACATGTATGAGTTGGGATTCTTGGATGTGCGTGTGGATGGAAAAATGCACAGCTTGCGTCAGCAGGTGCCACTCAGCCGTTATAAACAACATACGATTGAAATCGTGATCGACCGTGTCCCGGTGGCCTGGCCATTGGAGCAGAATAAGCCGCTACGCTCGCGTCTCGCGGAAGCGATGGAGACGGCGCTTGAACGTGCCGAGGGGAATGTCCTCACGATTCTTGAGGACGGCACCGAGCATGTCATGTCCGCGCGATTTTCTTGTCCGGATGATGGTTTTGCATTTCCGGAAATTGAGCCGCGTTTATTTTCGTTCAATTCCCCGTACGGCGCGTGCGAGACCTGTCATGGATTGGGTGTGAAATTTATCTATTCTGACGAGGTGTGTCCGGCCTGCGAAGGCAAGCGTTTGCGGAATGAGGCGTTACATGTGTTGTTGCAAGAAAAAAATATTGTTGAGGTATGTAGCTTGCCGATTAGTGAGGCCGCGGATTTTTTTCTTGGACTTACGCTTGATCCAACGCAACAGATGATTTCGGCGCCGATCATGAAAGAGGTGATTAACCGTTTGTCGTTTTTATTAGATGTGGGTTTGGAATATCTCACATTGAATCGTGTCGCTGGTTCGTTGTCTGGTGGCGAGGCACAGCGCATTCGTCTTGCCTCACAAATCGGTTCGCGACTGGTCGGCGCATTGTATGTGTTGGATGAGCCGACGATCGGCTTGCATCAGCGTGACAACAAACGTTTAATCGACACGTTGTTAAAATTACGTGATCTTGGCAATACGATTATCGTGGTTGAACACGATGAAGACACGATTCGTGCTTCCGACTACCTTGTCGATATCGGTCCTGGTGCCGGACGTCATGGTGGCGAAGTTGTGGCTGCTGGATCGATGCCGGAAATTCTGCAGGATCAAAAAAGTTTGACCTGTGCCTACATGCGCGGCGATCGAAGCGTTCCTGTGCCAAAGAAACGCCGCGGCAAGCCGAGTGAGTGGCTGACGTTACGTGGTGCAAGCGAAAATAATCTGAAAAACTTGACCGTGAAGGTTCCATTGAAGCGTTTTGTGTGCGTGACCGGTGTGTCTGGTTCAGGGAAATCGACATTGATGATTGATATTTTGTATCGTGAACTTGCGCAGCGTCTCAATGGATCGACCGTCAAAGCCGGAACGCACGCAGCGCTCGAAGGTGCTGAGTGGCTCGATAAAGCTATTGATATCGACCAATCGCCAATCGGGCGTACCCCGCGTTCCAACGCCGCTACCTACACCGGAATTTGGAATGAGGTGCGTGAATTATTTTCGTTGACGCCGGAAGCGCGTGTACGCGGATACAAAATTGGACGGTTTTCATTTAACGTAGCCGGCGGTCGATGTGAGCGCTGTGAGGGTAACGGTCAGCTCGCGATCGAGATGCATTTTTTGCCGACCGTGTACGTTCCATGCGACGTATGCCGTGGTTTACGTTTTAATCGTGAAACATTGGATGTGAAATATCGCGATAAAAATATTGCCGAAGTGTTGAAGATGACCGTTGAAGAGGCGAACGGATTTTTCCAGGATATTCCAACCATTCACGACAAAACGCGCGTGATGCAAGAGGTGGGTTTGGGGTATATTCAGCTTGGGCAATCCGCGACCACCTTGTCCGGTGGTGAGGCGCAACGCATCAAACTTGCAACAGAACTTTCACGACGCGATACAGGGCGCACCTTCTATCTCTTGGATGAGCCGACGACCGGTCTGCACTTTGAAGATGTACGCAAGCTTCTTGAGGTGTTGCATCGACTCGTTGCGCGTGGAAATACCGTTGCCGTTATCGAGCACAATCTTGATGTCATCAAAAACGCTGACTGGATCATTGATCTTGGGCCAGAAGGCGGTGACAAGGGAGGAAAAATTGTGGCCGAAGGCACACCAGAAGAGGTCGCGAAAAATTCAAAAAGTTTTACCGGACAGTATCTGAAAGATGCGTTGAAGAGGGGATAATCGATCGGGGAAATATATCTAAAAATATATGAATGATCCCATCTACTTCACCGAAACACGTTTTCAGTATTTATCGCCCTTCTCCGCTCATCGTATTGAAATTTGGGGCGAAGTTTTTTCGACAGTTGAGCATGCCTATCAAGCGGCCCGCATCAAGCCGGGGGCAGAGCGTGACGTGATAAAAAATGCTGCGAGTCCGCTTGAAGCGTGGCGTCAAGGACAAAAATATAAAAATGATCCAGTGCTGTCTATCGTGGATTTTGATAAGTTTGCGGTCATGGAAGAGCTGTTTCGTGCAAAAATACATCAACATCCAGATATTGTTGAGATTTTGAAGGAGAGCGGTGAACGAGATTTGATAAAGAATGTTGAGACGGATTTCTATTGGGGTATTGGGGACGGCTCCGGACAAAATCAGATGGGAAAATTGTGGATGAAATTACGAAAGGAGCTTTTTGTACCAGTATAAGAAGAACCATATGCCTTCCCATTTACTTATCGCCTCTGGCGTCATCATTGTTGAAAATAATGCTGTTCTTGTCGTTCGGGAAGAGGAGGATGTGTTTTGGAAGGTTCCCGGTGGTCGTCTTGAATCGTTCGATGAAAATTTTCGACAGGCAGCACGCCGCGAAATCAAAGAGGAGGTTGGGATTGAGGTGACGTTGCTGGAGCGCGAGCCGTTTTTTATGTACGTGCGCAAAACAGAAGACGTTGATGTTCTTCTTGTTCATTTCTTAGCGACACGCATCGGCGAAATTGTTCCAGGGGTTGATATTCGTGCCTGGAAATGGATGCCGCTGGATGCGCTTGAAGAGCCGTTGGCGCCGAATATTCAACCTGCGTTGAAATGGTTTGGATTTAGGTGATTTCGAGAATTTTGTAGGCAATTTTTCCTTGTGGGGCCTCGACGACGATTTCTTCGTTGAGCGCGCGACCCATGAGAGCAAGGCCAAGCGGTGAGACATGAGAAATGCGCCCGTGAGACGGGCTAGCTTCATGTGGGCCGACGAGTTGGTAGGTTTTTTTTTTGCCGCCTGTTTCTACGGTGACCGTGCAGCCGAGCTGTACGCTAGCAGCTCCTGTGCTCGGCTGTTGGATGACGACGACACGCTTCAAGCGATCTTGTAACGAAAAAATCCGCGCGTGGATGCGTGAGAGTCGGGCACGAGCCTCTTGATACTCTGCGTTTTCTGAAAGATCTCCTTTTTGGACGGCAATACTGACATCTTCGGCAGCCTGTTTGACCTGACGTTTTTGCAGGTCTTCGAGTTCACGCCTTAACCGTTCGATGGCCTCCGGCGTGAGAAGTACCTCGTCTTCCTGATCAGTTTGTCGAAGTTGTTGGGAGCGACGTTTGGGAATTTGCATAAAAGAAAACTTGTGCGAGGGAGATGGTCGCCACAACTTGGATCGATCCCATAACGAGGAATAAACGAAAGGAGCGTAGATGTATTGGAGTCTAGCACGGGCCTATCAGCCTGTCGAAAGCCTGCTTCCTGTTCCGCAGTCTTCATGCGCTTGATCATTCCAACGCCATCGCAAGCCGAGTTGCCCGTTCCACATTCCAAGGCAGGCAACGCTGTGTGGATGGTCCGGATGAGCGGTGGCGCTGCAGTCAAGGTAGCCTTCCTCAAGGAGTGTCGATCGTTGAGCGCAGAGGAATAGACCTTCGTTTACCGTGAGCGAGGTTTCATATGGGGCGAATGTGGTTTCTGCGTCACGCGGATTCAGTCCGCGGCGAGTATGTCCGTCATTGCATAGGATCCATCGCGGTAACAGACCTTCTTTTTTATGGAGAAGAACCTGCATTGAATCAGAATCTGTTTCAATATTAAGCGGTTCATCCATCTTGATCTGAATGTTCATGAGGGTGCACAGATCGATCCAGGAAAGGCGTTCGTCCACGAGAATAAGATGTGGCGCGTGTGGAAGCGGGGCTGCTTGTGAGGGAAATGGGATGGTAGCGACATACGCTTCGAACGTGGAAAAGCCGAGCGCACGACCGATCCCGAGTTCCCAAAGACGCGCCGCTTGTGTACGACGGATGTAGCCATGCGTTGTGAGCGAGGGAGATCGCTGCGCTAGCGTTTTGCCTTCGATCAACGCGCGCAATTCTCGCTCAACTCCCGGCTGCTGATGCTCTCGTCGTGTTTGATCGAGCACAATGAGGTCGCGGATGGTCTCGATGGTCAGATACGTTGTTGTGAGGTCGGTCGCTGTTCGTTCGTACGTTGATGTCTGAATGAGCGGTGTGACGGGTGTATCTTCAAAAGACGTATCCTGGGAGAATCGTTTTTGTCTATACGCTGAGATCGTTGAAGAAAAAGTTGACCACGAAAAAAACGAGGCGCTGTTCGCGATGAGGGTTTGGATCGTGTGCTTCAGGCGCATGAGAGGGCTCTCGACGTCTGAAGGGTAAAAGCGGGGAATGCCGGAGCGACGCATACCAAAACAGGGGCTGCTGACTATCTTGGGCCTGATTTGATGAGACTGTCAAGCGTTTGACAGATGGGGATTTTCTTGCGTGGGAATGTTGTTTTTTGTGCGCTCACGGTATGATGAATCGATCTTGTATGCCTCAACCTCGTTCTTTATCGTGGAAGGAGCGTCTGCGTGCGCTTGGCCCTGGGTTAATCACTGGCGCAGCAGATGACGATCCTTCTGGGATTGCCACGTACGCTCAAACGGGAGCGCAGTTTGGATTTTTACAACTCTGGACCGCGATCGTTTTGACGCCGTGCATGATCGTGGTGCAAGAGATGGTGGGTCGTCTTGGATTAGTGAAGGGTCGGGGATTGGCTACCTTAATCGGGCAACGATACGGACGGAAGATCCTTTGGTTTTCGGTAGGTCTGTTATTGATTGCAAATGTAATCAATATCGGTGCTGATATTGGAGCGATGGCCGCGGTCTTGCGCATGCTGTTCGGTCTCCCATTCGTGATGTGGATGTTGTTGGTTACGGCCGGAACGTTGCTGCTGGAGATAGTTGTTTCGTATCGCGTGTATGCCTCGTATCTGCGGTATCTTGTTTTATCGCTCGTGAGTTATGTGTTGGTGGCGTTTATCGTGCACGAACCGTGGGGTGTCATCGCGCGCGCAACAATCGTTCCTTCGTTTGTGTGGTCCGCCCCTTTCTTGATGAACATCGTCGCTTTGCTCGGCACAACGATTTCCCCCTATTTATTTTTTTGGCAGGCAAGTGAAGAGGTGGAAGAGGAGGTGTTGCACCATAAATTAGCCGGGATGGATGCTGGCCGCCCGCGCGTGTCTATGCGCGATGTGCAGCGGATGCGTTGGGATACGGCGGTGGGGATGGTTGTCTCGAATACGGTGATGTTCTTCATTATCGTGGCATCTGCGGCAACGTTGGGAGCGCATGGGGTCACCGCGATTTTGACCCCGGATCAAGCCGCTCAAGCGTTGCGGCCCTTGGCGGGTGATGGTGCGTATTGGCTGTTTGCGGTTGGGATCATTGGAACAGGATTGCTCGCTGTACCGGTATTAGCCGGATCTGTTTCTTATGCGATCGCAGAAGCGTTGGGTTGGCATTCTGGATTGTATAAAAAATTCAAAAACGCTCATGGATTTTATGGGGTGATTACCGTTGCGACGTTGATTGGCTTGTGTGTGAATTTGACCCCAATCCAACCCTTTCAACTTTTGTATGATGCGGCGGTGGTGAACGGTGTGCTTGCGCCTTTCCTTATTTTCTTGATTGTAGGTCTCGCGAGTGATAAGAAGATGATGGGGGTGCACGTGAGTCCGCGTTGGTTGACCTGGTGCGGCTGGTTGATTGGAGGGTTGATGGCCGCCTGCGCTTTTGCATTAATTATTGGACAGATTTTTCCTCAGTATGTCTCTTGAAAAAGCCGCGTTTGGCGCCGGGTGTTTTTGGGGGGTTGAAGAACTCTTCCGTCCCATCGACGGGGTTGTGTCCACCCAAGTTGGATACATGGGTGGCAACACAGATCAGCCTACATATGAAGATGTGTGCACCGATCAAACAGGGCACGCCGAGGTTGTTGAGGTGACCTTTGACCCTGCGCGCGTGTCCTATGAACGCTTGCTTGAGGTGTTTTGGAAAAATCATAATCCAACGACCTTGAATCGTCAGGGGCCAGATGAGGGTTCGCAGTATCGATCGGTTATTTTTTATGAATCTCCAGAGCAACAGCGTCTCGCAGAAGCATCAAAAAAGATGTTGGAAGATGCGCGAACGTACTCGCGACCCATCGTAACTCAGATCGTTCCCGTGCAAACGTTTTATCGTGCCGAAGACTATCATCAACAGTATCTCGAGAAGCGCGGAAAAACATCCTGCGCCCTCTAACACGTTTCTATGACCAACAACCCATCACCAGTACAAAAAACGGACGCCGAATGGCGCGCGGAATTGACGCCAGAGCAGTATCGTGTCTTGCGTTTGAAGGGAACGGAAGCTCCTGGAACAGGGGAGTATGAGCATGTACAGGATCCGGGTGTGTACCGGTGCGCCGCTTGCGGATTGGAGCTGTTTTCCTCAGAAAACAAGTTTGATTCGGGAAGCGGTTGGCCGAGTTTTGATCGTCCGATCGAAGCAGATCACGTGATGACGCAGACAGACACGAGTCAAGGAATGTCGCGTACGGAGGTGATGTGCCCGCGTTGCGGAGGACATCTTGGCCATGTATTTAATGACGGTCCGGCGACAACAGGTCAGCGTTTTTGTATCAATTCCTGCGCATTGAAGCTCGATGCCTCTGCTACGTAAATACATAGTAGGAGAGACGTAAGAGTCTGACGCACGCATCCTCTTGATCGCGTGCGTCTTTTTGCTCTTGCGACCTCTTGTTTTTTTTCTTCCCGTGTGCCACCGCACAGGCTAGGCTGAGAGCTATATGAAATACGTTGTACGCACCGAATCTCTCCTGAAAGTTGTTGGCGATGTGTTGGTATTGCCCTGTTTTTCCTCAACGCCGTCAATTCGAGAAACGTTGCAAGAGGTGGATGCGGCGTTTCAGGGGAAACTTCTCGTGCATCTTGAGCGCCATGCTTTTAAGGCGCATAAAGGGGAGTGGTTGATGGTTCCAACGTTTGATGTTCTCAAGACGCAGTTTTTGTTGGTGGTGGGTTTGGGGGAAAAGAGTTTGTGTGATCTTGATACGGTGCGCTTTGTGGCGGCGATCACAGCACAGCGTTCGCGCGAGGTGAAAGCGCGCGAGGTAGTCACCTGTCTGCCGCTGTTGACGGGGAAGGAGGTTGCTCCGCGCCTGATCGCAGAGGCCTGGGTCACGGGGTTTGGATCTGCATCATATCAGTTTCATCGGTATAAATCTGCAAAAAAAGAAACGGAAAAATCCGATAAAGCCGTGGTTGGTGTTGAGCGCGTCACACTGTGTGAATCGACGCGTCTGCGTGCCACAGCGATTCAGCGTGGGTGCGACGCAGCGAATCACGTCGTTGAAGCCCTGTGTTTGGCGCGCGATCTGGTGAATACGCCTCCAGGAGACATGACGCCGCAGGATCTGTTGAAAGCGGCGCAGCTTGTCGCGAAAGATCAATCACGTATCGAGCTCAAGTTGTTGACGGTTGAGGATATGCGGAAGTTGGGGATGGATGGCACATTGGCCGTCGCTCGCGGCTCGCAACACGAGGCGGTGGGTGTTCATCTGACGTATCATCCAAAAACCAAGCCAAAAAAACGGATCGCGGTTATCGGTAAAGCCGTGACTTTTGATTCTGGTGGCTTATCGTTGAAGCCTGCGGACGCGATGATGACGATGAAATGCGATATGGCCGGTGCTGCGGCAGTCATCGGCCTGTTTCAGGCGTTGCCCACCTCCCAGGTGAATGTCGAGGTGCACGGGATTTTTCTTGCGGTGGAAAATATGCCATCTGGAAGTGCGTATCGTCCAGGAGATGTGGTCAAAGCCATGAACGGGACCACAATTGAAGTGTTGAATACAGATGCCGAAGGTCGGGTGACATTGGCAGATGCTTTGTCATATGCGGCAACCTTGAAACCGGATGCAATGATCGATCTTGCGACCTTGACCGGTGCCTGTGTAGTCGCCTTGGGCGATGATCTTTCCGCACTCATGACAAATAATCCGCGTCTCGGTGGACAGTTGTTGAGAGCGGCGCGAGAGATGGGTGAAGGATTGTGGGAGCTGCCGCTGCTCGGGTCGTATGAAGATTTGATCAAGTCAAAGGTCGCAGATATCAAAAATATCGGAGGTCGTTCTGCGGGCGCGATCACTGCAGGATTATTTTTGCAGCATTTTGTGGAAAAAATTCCTTGGGCGCATCTTGATATTGCTGGACCCGCCTTTGTGGAGCGTGAAACGCGTCCTGACCATCCGTACGGAGGTTCTGGAACGGGTGTGCGCTTGCTGTTGAGGTTCTTGCAGGAGCTGTAAAAACTTTTCAACAGGGTTACTTTGTTCTTGTTTGACGCGCGTGTTAGTATGTGGATGGAATCTTTTTTATCGTTCATTTTTGTATGACTATTACTTTGTACACCACTCCAACCTGCCCATACTGCAAGCTTGTCAAAGAATTTTTTCAAGAACATCGTTTAAACTATACGGAGGTCGATGTGGCTTCAAATACCTCTGCGGCACAGCAGATGGTGAAGAAATCTGGACAGATGGGGGTGCCTGTAATCGAGATTGATGAAAAGGTGATCGTAGGATGGAATAAGGCCGCATTGGAAGAGGCGTTGGGTCTGCAGGGGAAAATGGCGCACGCGGCGTAGTAGATGCACGTTTTATCGGTAAAAAACTCTCGAGAAGTTCTCGAGAGTTTTTCTTTTTGTGATTTACGCTTTTCCAAGTGTTGTCTTTCCTTGTTCCCAGCTGGCTGGACAGAGCTCTCCGGTTTGGAGCGCTTGTACGACGCGCAGACATTCTTTTACGGAGCGTCCGACGCCGAGATCGTGGTAGAGGGCGTAGCGTAACATCCCTTCTGGATCTATGATGAAGGTTCCGCGTAGAGCAATGCCCTTGTCTGCGATTAAGACACCGTAAGCGGCACTCACCTCATGAGTTTGATCGGCGAGCAGAGGATAGTTGAGCTTGCCAAGTTTGCTTTCACACCAAGCTTTGTGCGACCAGGTTGAATCCGTTGATGCGCCGAACACGGTGGCGTTAATTTTTTCGAACTCTGGCATGTTGCTCGAGAATTCCGTGATCTCTGTGGGACAGATGAAGGTGAAGTCGGCTGGATAGAAAAAGAGTACAATCCATTTGCCGTGCGCATCGCGCGAATCGTAGGTTTTGAAGCTGCCGTCAGGTGCGTAGCCTTCAAGATGAAACGCGGGAGCTTTTTCCCCGACGCGCGGGACGATACCATTGAGAGTTGGTTCCATAGAAGAGGGTGTTTTATTGTTTTTTATTTCTTCGTTGATTGATAGAGTTCGTTTGCTTTTTCCCAGTTGATGTTTTTCCACCAGTCCGCGATGTAGGCTTTGCGATCCGCGCCGTAGTCAATGAAGTACGCGTGTTCGTAGACATCGAGCACGAGAATCGGCAGACATCCCCATACGCCACCCTGGTTGTGCGCATCGCCGGTGTAAACGCGGAGAGCGTGATCGTGTGTATCGAAACAGAGTACCACCCAACCGCGCGCAGCCATACCGCAAGCGGAAAAGTAGGCAAGAAAATTCTCGAGGCTGCCGTACGCGGTCGTGAGATCGTCCACGAGTTGGCCGGAGGGTTTTCCGTCTCCACCAAGCACGTCAAAGTACCATTCGTGCAGGTATACCCCGTTTACCGCAAATGTTTCGCCATCTTTTAATCCACGTAATTCTGAATAGGATTGGTTCGCGCTTGATACGTCGCCTCCGTGGGAGAGAGCGGTCAATTTTTCTGAGATCTCATTTTTTTTATTCACGTATCCGACGTACAGCTTGTCATGATGGATGCTTACGGTTTTATCGGAAAGTCCTTGCAGGTTGCTGAACGGGAGAGGTCTGGGTGTCGTTGGCATAGGGTGAAGTGTTATAAGTGCTTGAGAACTTCTGCGGCTTTTGGCATCCCGTGTTTGTAGAAACGGATAATGCCTTTGGTGTTGATTCCGACAACGGTGCGTCGGATAACGGTGACATTGAAGAGCTGCCACACCGCTCCATAGGCGCGACTGATCTGTTTGTCAGTGTCGACGAGGAGCGGAAATGGTAGCGCTGCTTTATGTTGAAAGTGCTGATGTGAAACCGATGAGCCGTGATTGATACCGAGCACGGCCACACCCTGCCGCTCAAGTGCAGACCATTCGTCGCGAATAGCGCAGAGTTGCATGGTGCAACCCGGAGTCTCATCTCCTGGGTAGAAGACGAGGATGAGCGGATGGGCTTGCCAGATCTCGCTCGCCTTGACGGGGACGCCGTCTTGGTTGTTGAGCGTAAAATCAGGGGCAGGCTTGTCGAGTTGTGGGACGCGCACGTTTAATCGTTGACTCATTTTGTTATGGTATCGCTCGCGGAAGGCGTGAAACAGAGCGCCTGTCAAGCAGGGGCTCGACAGCGTCCTGCAATTTCCTTAGGCTGTCATTTATCCTATGCGACGCGTTTCCGGTTTGATGGTTTTGGCCGCTATTCTTTGTGCGGTTGGTTTAGGATGCGCGCCAGCGGTACATCCTGTCGAGGACCTCTCCAGTGCTTCAAGTACAGCGGCAACCTCTTCAGCGGTGAATATTTCTGCGACTCCCGTTTCTGATGTCGGATCCTCCTTGCGCCTTGCAGCCGGCGATGTGTTTGAGATTCGTCAGACGCTTCCAGGTGGTGGAATTTTTTCTCACGATGTGGTCGCGCCTATTCGCGGAACGCGTTTAGTAACCTTGACGGATTTTTCTCCTACCTCGCATGTCACCTTGAGCTGGTCGGCGTTGGGTGATGATTTGCAGCATCCGGCCACAGCTTCAGGAAATGTAGACCAGGTGAACGTCTTGAATTCACATGAGGTGTTGCTGCCTCTGCTCTGGACAAGTGCCTCTCAGGCCTGGACACGTTCAACTTCTGGCATTTGGTTATCCAGCGACGTGTTTCAAGAGTTTACGCATACGCATCAAGCGAGCATTGATCTTGGATTTTCTGATCCGCGCGTGCAGGAGGTATTGGCTGCCTGGCCGCAAGGGGAGGCTTCTCTTCAGCATATTCGTGCGCTTGCGGATGCGGCCTCGAACCACCAAGTAGACGTTTCTTCGTGGACGGTTGATGGAAAAGCGCATCGTGCCACGGTTGAAGTAAATGGAAAAAGCGAACAGCTTTCTGTGCTAGAAGCGCATAGCTGGTTCGGTGACATGACGATTCTTGATGATGCGGCAAACCCTTTGATTATTCGTCTTACGTTAAAACAAGGGGGTGTAAATTGGTTTGATTTTCAGATCGATCACTTAATCGTCAGCGGATTTACGCATTAGAGTTTTTTACGCGTAGAGGTGCTTGGAGTGGTTGCTGCT